>MGMJ01000041.1:5494-21868 GCA_001794945.1 Chloroflexi bacterium GWC2_73_18 | reverse complement strand
CAACGCGGCGGCCGCCGCGCCGGGCCGGACCACGCCGAGGATCGGCAGGTCGTAGCGGAGACGCAGGTCGCGGAGCGCCACCGACGAAGCGGAGTTGCAGGCGACCACGATCATCTTCACGCCGCGCGCCACGAGCGCATCGAGGCACTCGGCCGAGAACCGCCGGATCTCCTCGTCCGGGCGGAGGCCGTACGGCGCGCGCGCGTTGTCGCCAAGGTAGACGGTCGATTCGCCCGGCAGGCGTCGCACCAGCTCGGAGAGGACGGTGAGGCCGCCGACGCCGGAGTCGAAGACGCCGATCGGCCGCGCGTCAGGCACGGCCACCGCCTCGCCGCGCGCCCACCCGGCGCCTCAGCCGCGAGCCCGCGCCATCGCGGGGGCGGCCCCCACCGGGGTGGCCACGCTGCGTGCCAGGGCCGCGATGTCGGCACTGATCTTCGCCTCCGGGCTGGCGAGCACGAAGGGGACCCCCTCGTTGTTGCTCTGCACGACGAGCCGCCCGTCCGAGACGACCTCGTACTCGGGTGCCCGGCCGAGCGCCTGCGCCAGCTGCTCGGGAGCCATGCCGCCGGACGAGTCGGCCCGGTTGACGAGGTAGCGCACCTTGCCCGGCGGGTAGCCGATCTGGCGGAACGTCTCGGCCACGGCGCGCGTGTTGTAGAGGGTCGTCGAGTCGTAGGTGACGATCTCGACGACCAGGTCGGCCGCATCGAGGAAGGCGAGCGTGACCTCGCTGAGCCCCGTGGCGGTGTCGATGACGATCGCCTCGTAGACGCGCCGCAGCAGCGAGAGGACCTTGTCGATGTCACGAGTGGTGACCATCTCGAACATCTCGACGCGCGGCGGCGCCAGCAGGATGTCGATGCCGGAGGGATCGCGCCAGAGGACGTCCTGAAGGTCGGCCTCCTTGATCTTGTCGGTCGGCAGATCGAGGATCGAGGGCGCGTCCATGGGGACGCG
Organism: Chloroflexi bacterium GWC2_73_18; assembly: GCA_001794945.1. Taxonomy (GTDB): domain Bacteria; phylum Chloroflexota; class Limnocylindria; order Limnocylindrales; family CSP1-4; genus GWC2-73-18. The sequence goes on along the minus strand of MGMJ01000041.1, from coordinate 20,908 downwards.
CAGCAGAGCGCGCAGGTCGCCGAACTGGAGGCTCCCGTCGACCAGTGCGGTGCGCCGTCCCGCCTGTCCCAGGGCGACCGCGAGGTTGAAGGCGATCGTCGTCTTGCCGACGCCTCCCTTCGGTGCGAAGACGCAGATGACCCGCGAACCACTCGGGCCGGCCGCCTCGTGGGCGGCGACGACCGCGTTCAGCGTGTTGACCAGGTCGAAGCCGCTGAACGGCATCCCCAGGACGCGGTCGATGCCGTGCTCGCTCGGCGCCGGGATGGGGTGCTGCGGCACGGTGATCACGACGAGCGGCAGCGTGAGCCCGGCCCGGCGGACATCGTCGACGACGCCCAGCCCCTTGACCTTGCCCTGCAGCAGCGCGTCCACCATCAGCACGTCCGGTCGAAGCTGCGCCACCTGTTCCACGACCCGCCGGCCGTCGGTCAGGACGGCGAGCAGCTTGATCTGCTGCTGGGCGTTGAGGAGTCCGCGCACGTACTGGGCGACCTGCGGGACGTCCTCCACCATGAGGAGGCGGATCTCTCTCGAGGCGGTGGCCACGGGACCGACTATAGCAACTGGACGGCGCGTCCCACCGGGAGCGACCTCTACGCTGAGGCGTGGAAGTCGCGCCAGGCCGCCTCGACGAGCGCCGGGTCGAGGAGGAGCTCGGCGGCGAGCTCGGCGAACATCCTCGCCACCAGCAGCGTCACCTCGTCGGCGCGCGGTCCCGCCGCGGCGTCCCTGAAGGCGAGCGAGTGGCCGGGCGTGCCGACGGCGCAGATGGCCACGCCGGGATGGATGGTGGGGCAGACCTGGCTGACGTTGCCCATGTCCGACGAGCCCAGGTTGGGGTCTGGCGGGTCGATCGTCAGGCCGTGGACGGCGAGTCGAGCGGAGAAGCGCTCACCGAGCACCCGGTTGTGGCGCATCGTGCGCGAGGGGAGCGAGAAGTCCACCTCGACGCTGCAATCGGCCGCCATGGCCGCCGCTCCCACGATCGCCCGGAAGCGCTCCTGCATGGCGGCCAGCCCGCCATCCGAGATCGAGCGGATCATGAACCAGGCCGCCGTCCGCGCCGGGATCACGTTGGCCGCCGTGCCGCCCTCGCGAACGATGCCATGGACCCGCGCGTCGGGCCTGAGCTGCTGGCGCCAGAGCGCGACCGCGTTGAAGAGGAGGATCAACGCGTCGAGCGCGTTCTTCCCCTCCCACGGGTCGGCCGCGGCGTGCGCCTGGAGGCCGTGGAAGACGATCTCCACGTCCTGCGAGGCGAGGAGGCGGGCCTCCACGTTCGTCCGGTCGCCGGGGTGGAAGAGGAGCGCCGCATCGACACCCTCGAAGAGCCCGTCGTCGATCATGATCTGCTTGCCGTTGCCGCGCTCCTCCGCCGGCGTCCCCAGGAAGACGATCTCGCCCGGCAGCCGGTCGGCGAGCGCGGCCAGGGCGAGCGCCGCCCCCACCCCCGACGCCGCCATCGTGTTGTGGCCGCAGCCGTGGCCCAGGCCCGGCAGGGCGTCGTACTCGGCCAGGATGGCGATCCGCGGCCGCGCGCCGCCGAGCGCGCCGTGCATCCGGCCGCGCACGGCGGTGGCGAGCCGGCCGACCGGGTGCTCCACCTCGTAGCCGTGACGACGGATCGCCTCGGCCACCCGCGCGCCGGCGCGGACCTCCTCGAAGGCCGGCTCGGGGTCGGCGTGAATGGCGTGCGAAAGCGCCAGGATCTCCTCGCGCGACCGTTCGACCGCAGCGGCGATCCGGCGCTCTGTCTCGGCGAACGGCTCCGCCGGTGGCACGGCCCTCGGCATCGCCTCAGCCACCGCCGCCGTGGCTGCCGTGGCCCGGCTCGGCCGCCGAGTGGCGATGTTCCCCCGGGGAGCTGACCGCCGGCCCCTGGTACCGGACCTCCTGGCCGCCGCGCTTCTTGCGGGCGAGGGCGCTGATCGCCTCGAGCGCGGCGCGGTGCGCCGCCGCGGCCGTTACCTCGGCATGGTCGTAGGGCGGCGAGACCTCGACGATGTCCATCCCCGCCAGCTCCACCGCGCCGACGATCTGGCGGACGGCACGCAGCACCTCGCGGGTCAGCATGCCGCCCGGCTCCGGTGTGCCGGTGCCGGGCGCCATGCCCGGGTCGATGACGTCGATGTCGAGCGACAGGTAGATCGCGTCGGCGCCCTCGAGCGCCTCGGCGATCGCGTCGGTGATGACCGCCTCGGCGCCCCGCGCCTCGATCTCGGCCATCAGGTGCCAGCGCATCCCCTGTGCCTGCATCCAGGCGAAGACGTCGCGCGGCGGCCAGTAGCCGCGCAGTCCGACCTGCACGAAGTTGCGGCCGGCGACGGCGCCCGACTCGATCAGGCGGCGCATCGGCGTCCCGTGGCCGGCCAGGACACCCCAGTCGTCCGGCGCGGTGTCGGCGTGGGCATCGAAGTGGACGATCCCGATCGAGCCGGGACGGCGCACCTCGGCGACCGCCGTCGCGCTCGGCCAGGTGATCGAGTGGTCGCCGCCGAGCACGATCGGGATCGCCCCGGTCGCCGCAACCTCCCGCACCTTGCGGTAGATCAGGCTGTGGCCACGCTGCATCCAGGCCGGCACGATGTTGGCGTCACCGGCATCGACCACGTCGAGGACCTCGAACGGCTCCACATCGAGCTGCAGCGAGAGGATCGAGCCGGTCGTGTAGGTCGCCTGGCGGATGGCCCGCGGGCCGAAACGCGCGCCCGGGCGGTGGCTCACCGCGTCGTCGAACGGGGCGCCCACGATGGCGACGTCGGGGCGGCGGCGCGCCAGTTCCTCCGCGTCCGAGACCCAGGGCAGGCTGGCGAAGGTGGGCAACCCGACGTAGGTCGGCAGGTCGAAGTCATCGTAGAGGAGATAGTCGCCGTCCCAGCCGTTGAGCGCGGCGAAGCCGCCCTCGGGGAGCGAGCGGTCGGGCTGCGGGTCGGTCACCGGGTCCCTCGGGCGGACGCCGCCGGTGCCGGACGGGCCCGGTGGGGCGCCGCGCCAGTGTAGCGGGCCGCGGGCCGCCGCTCAGCGCCGGACCGTCAGGCTCACCTCGGCAAAGACGACCAGCACGACGACGAAGACGACGATCGGCAGGCTGAGCACGCCCTGGACACGGAGCACGATCAGGATGGCGGCCACTGCGCCGGCCAGCAGGCCGCGCCGGGCGGCGCGGGGCCAGTCGCCGCGATGGGCGATGCGGTGGTGGCGGGTGAAGACGCCGAGCCAGAAGAGCGGCACGCAGGTGAGGGCCAGGGCGAGCCCGAGGAGCCCGGCGACGGCCAGGCGGATCTCGGTCGAGTCGGGGTACCGGGTCGTGACGACCGCCCCGAGGGCGCCCCAGGCGACCGCGGCGGCGGCGAAGAGGGCGAGGCTGGCCAGGCGGTCTCGCGCGTACATGGCGCGGAGTCTAGTCCGTCACTGATGCCGCATCGGCCAGCGCCGCCTCCAGCTCCCCCAGGTCGCTGATCACCAGGTCCGGCTCGACCGAGCCGTCGGGCACCGAGCCGGGCAGCGGGCTGCCCGGCGGCCGGACGGCCAGGTAGGCGGCGCGCGCCCCGGCCCGGCACGCCCCCACGACGTCGGCCGCCCAGTCGTCGCCGACATGGAGCAGCTCGGTGAGCCGCACCTCCAGCGCCTCGGCGGCGGCGCCGAAGATGGCCGGGTGCGGCTTGACGTAGCCGACCCGCTGGCTGACCACGATGGCGTCGAGGTGCGGCGCCCAGCCGGCCCGCTCGGCGACCTCGTCGATCGCCCGCGCCAGCGGCCAGTTCGAGACGATTGCCAGGCGGTAACGCCGGTGGAGACGGCCGAGCATGCCGGCCGCCCGCGGGTCGACCGGCATCCCGCCGACAAAGGCGTCGCCATAGTCGTGCAGGGCGGCTGCTCGCTCCGCGGTGGTCGAGAGGCGGGCCGCCCCGGCGTCGTCCCAGGCCCCGCCGTCCCCGTCGCCACCGGCCGACGCGGGCAGCGGTGGCACCGGCTCGCCTCGCAGGCGGGCGAGGACGCGGACGATCCGCTCCTCCAGGTCGTTCTCCCGCTGAAGCGGGACGTTGACGGCGAACTGCCGGCGCGCCTCCTCCCGCCAGGCGGTCACGAACGCCTCGACGGCGAAGGGGCCGCTGCGCGCCGCGATCCGCTCGGCCGCGTCGAGGAGGACGACTCGCAGTGCCTCGTCCGTGACCGGGCAGAGCGTATTGCCGAAGTCGAAGCTGACGGCGCGCAGCCCTCTCACGGGCGCACCCCGTCCTCGTGGCGCGACGGGCAGATCGGGCGGTAGTCGCAGCGCCGGCAGACGTCGGGGCCCGGGGTGGCGGCGAAGTCGCCGCCGCGGATCCGCCGCGCCAGCGCCAGCAGCTCCCCACGGCAGGCGTCGAGCTGTTCGTCGGAGCGGGTCGTGGAAACCCGAGCGTCTGCCTCGGTGAAGTAGAGGGCGAGGCGCGCCGGGCGGCCCAACCGTCGCCCGGTCGCCGGATCGACGATGACGTCGCGGGCGGCCAGCGCGTAGATCGTCAGCTGCTCGTCGGCGTCGACCTCGGCCTGGCCGCGCGGCCGGCCGGTCTTGTAGTCGACGATCTCGACCGAGCCGTCGGCAAGACGGTCGACGCGGTCGATCGCGCCGGAGACGACGACGGGCGCCGACCCGTCACCCGGGTCGAGCGGCAGGTCGAACCAGTACTCGGTGGCGATCACCTCGGCCTCGCGCTCCAGCTCACGGCCGTAGAACGCCTCCAGCATCGGCGCGCCGCGCGTCCGGTAGCTCTCGGCCACCACCGGGTCGGCGAACTGCTCGGGCGTCCAGCTGACGGCGAAGAGCTCCCGGAGGCGCTCCATGCCGGGCTCCGCCTCGCCGCTCGCGTGGGCCGCCCGACGCTCCTCGACGAAGCGCTGGAAGACCTCGTGCGCGATCGTGCCGAAGGTGAAGTACGGTTTGGTCTCACGGACCGGGATCCGGTAGATCCGTTCCAGCGCGAAGCGGAAAGGGCACTCCCGGTAGGTGCGGAAGCTCGAGTAGCTGAACCCGTCGGGGAGCGGCGCCAGCTCCAGGAGTCGCGCCCCCGACGGCGAGTCGGCGGCGACGACGCGGAGCGTGAGCGGATGCAGGCCCCGCATGCGCGCCTCGTCCGCCTCGCGCGACGCCTCCCGCGCGACGGTCACCAGCTCGTCAGCCAGGCGCGACCGTTCTGCGGCGGCGAAGGGCTCGGCCGGGTCGACCGCTTCGAGCGCCCCGATCAGCTCGACCGCCCGCCGCCGCAGGGCGAACCGGCGCTCCTGCGCGGTCGGCAGGGGAAGCCGCCGTACCAGCTCCGCGGTGGCGTCGGCCGGCGGCGCCGGCTCCTCGGGACCGGCCCCGAGCGCCGCCTCCTCGGTGGCCGCGGGCCCCGGCGTGCCCGCCTCGGCGCCCCAGCGCAGCTCCGCGACGCGGCTCTCGTCGATCGCCAGCTCGGGGCCGTGGTCCTCGGTCACCTCGCCCACGAAACGGCTCGGGCGCGCCCCGCCACCCTCGACCGTGGTCAGCACCAGCAGGTCTCGCGCGCGGGTCATCGCCACGTAGGCGAGGCGGCGCTCCTCCTGCAGCGAGAAGTCCTCCGGCGCGCGCTGGCGCAGCAGTTCGACGGGCAGGATCGCCTGCTCACCCTGCAGGTCCGGCATCATCCGCTCGACCAGCTGGGGCACGAAGACGGCGTGGAACTCCAGCCCCTTCGCCTGGTGGATCGTCATCAGCCGGACGCCATCGAGCTCCAGACCGGTCCCGGCCTCGCCTTCCGGCTCGCCGCCGACCTCCTGGTAGACGTCGAGGTAGTGCAGGAAGGCGGCGAGCGTCCCCTCGGGCTGATCGCGCTGCCAGCGTGCCGCGAAGCGGAGGAGCCGGGCCACCGCGAGGACGTCGCGCTGCGCCTCGCTCGTCCCGACCGCCAGCAGATCGTAGAGGCGGCTCGTTCGCTGGAGGTACTCGTCGAGGACGGTGAACGGGCCGTCGCGGTGGACGCTGGGCGTGAGCGTGTCGATCACCTCGAGAAGCCGGGTCAGCCTGGCGCGCAGAGCGGCGTCGAGTGCCTCGCTCCGGCGCCGGAGGCGCTCCTCGCGCGCCTGGCGCTCCCCGCGGCCGCCGCGCCCGCCGGTCATCGCCGCCGGCGGCGGCTCCGCCGCTCCGGACGCTGAGCCGGCATCGACCAGCTCGAGCCACGAGCGCATCGTGCCGGGCCGCTCCCGGTGCCCGTCCTCGTCGCCCGCCGGCGGTTCACGGACCTCGACCTCGAGCTCCCCTCGGTGCAGGACCTCGCGCGCGGTGGAGAGGAGATCCTCCCCGCGGGCGTAGGCCATCCGCGTGAGGCGGACGATCTCGCTCGCTCCGAAACGCCACGGACCGGCCGACATGAGGCGCACCAGGGAGACGTCGTCGTCCGGCTCGGCCAGGACGCGAAGCGCCGCTTCGATGTCGCGGATCTCGGGATGAGCCCACAGCCCGGTGCCGCCGGCGACGACATGGGGGATCTCGGCCCGGCGCAGCCGCTCGACGATCTGCTGACGCGCCCGGTGCTTGCGGTAGAGGACGGCGTAGTCGCGCCAGCGCTTGCCCGGCCGCGCGTCCTCGGCCCAGGCCCGCTGCAGCCGTTCGAGGACGAGGTCCGCCTCGTCGCCGTCGTCGCGGCAGATCCCGAGCTCGACCGGCCTCCCGTCCGGGCGGTCGGGGCGGAGACCCTTGTCGGGCGCGAAGCGAGTCTCGTTGTGCGCGATCAAACGGCCCGCCACGAGCAGCACCTGGGGCGAAGAGCGGCGATTGACCGTGAGCGAGAGGGTCGGCACCCCCTCGGCGTGCCCGGCCCTCCGCGCCACCGCCTCGAACGACTCCTGGAACTGCCGGAAGGCGGCGTAGCTGGCCCCGCGGAAACGGTAGATCGACTGGTCGTCATCGCCGACGACGAGCACGTTGGCCGGACGGTCCGGCGCCAGCCCGACCAGCTCCAGGAGCCGGATCTGGGCGATGTTGGCGTCCTGGAACTCATCGACCAGGACGTGCCGGAAGCGTTGCTGGTAGCGGCGCCGGATATTCGGAAGCGCCTCGAGTACGGCGATCGCGCGCCCGATCTGCTCACCGAAGTCAAAGGACTTGCGGGCAGCCAGCGCCTCCAGGTAGGCGCGGTAGACGAGACCGAGCTCGCGGAGCCGGAGGATCTCGAAGGCGGTGGCATCGCGCAGGAACCGCTCCGCTTCGGCCTCGACCGCGAGGCGGGCCTCGGCCGGCACGTCGCTGCGCCAGCGGGCGAGGCCGTCCCCGAAGTACGCCCGCCGCGCCTCCCGGTGCGCCTCCGTCTCCCCGTTGCCGCCGGCGAGGGCGCGACGGACCTCCTTGAGGCGGGCGAGGTCGCCGCGCGCCACGATGCTCTCGACGGCGGCGCCGAGCGGGCCGAACCGCGCGGCGAACTCGGCCTCGCGCGCATCGACGTGGTGGTCGAAGTCGTCCGGCGTCACCAGCTCGTCGCGGGCACGGTTGATGAAGGCGGCAAAGTCGCCCAGGGCGTGGTACGGGTCCGCGCCGCCGCGGTAGTAGACGAGGTCGAGCGTCGGGCGCAGATCGCGCAACAGCAGCCGCTGGCCGACGTCGTCGAGGACCCGCGGTCGCTCGCCGTAGCCGGCGTCGGCGGCCGCCTCGGTCATGATCGCGTAGCCGAAGGCGTGGAAGTTCTGGATGCGGATCCGCCCGGCGACGTCCGTCCCGAGGCGCCGCTCGAAGCGCGCCACCAGCTCGTCGGTGGCACGGACGTTGTAGGTCAGGACTAGGATGTTCTCCGGGAGCAGCGGCCCGACCGACCCGTCGGCAGCGCGCACGCCGCCCATCGTCGGTTCGCCATCCCGCGGGCCGCCCTCGCCGAAGCGCTCCAGCAGCCAGCGCGCGCGCTCGACGATGACGGTCGTCTTGCCGGTCCCCGCTCCGGCCAGGACGATGACCGGCCCGGGGCCGGCCTCGACGGCCGCTCGCTGTTCCTCGGTGAGCTCCACGGATCCCCCTTATCGTGCCGCCGAGACGGGACAGATGTCGCGGAACGCACAATAACCGCAGGCGAGGGGGCCCGGCGTGGCGGTGAAGTCGCCCCCTCGAAGGCCGGCCGCCGCCCGGCCGATCCGCTCCCGCGCCTTCGCCAGCCGCCCCTCGTCCACGGGGACCCGGCCCACCACGCCCGACTCGAGGAAGTGGAGCTGGACCGCGTCGGGCGGGCGGCCCTTGGCCGCCGTCCAGGCGAGCGCGTAGATGCCCAGCTGGAGTGAATCGCGGGCGCGAGCCCGGGCACGGGCGAGGTCGCGCACGTCGCTCGACTTGTAGTCGGTGATGGTGACCGGCGGCACCCCGCCGGGCTCGGTCGCCGGCCCGACGTCGACGCGGTCCCAGCGGCCGCGGATCCGGTCGCCGTCCAGGACGAAGGCGAACTCCTGCTCGACCAGCGCCGGCGGCCGCACCCCCGGACGAAGCTGCGCCGCCCGGAATCGCCGCAGGGCGTCACGTCCGGCCGCGAGCCGGGCCTCCTCGTGCTCGCGGGTGAGGAACCCCTCACCGGTCCAGGCCGCCTCGAAGGCCGCGATCAGCGCCTCCTCGCGCATCACCTCTCCCTTCCCGTGGCGGCGGTGGAACTCCTGGACCGCGCGGTGGAGGGCGGCGCCGTAGACGACCGAGTGGTGCTGCTGGACCGGGACCCGCAGGAGATGGACGTAGCGGTACTTGAGCGGACAGGTGAGGTAGTCGTCCACCTGGTAGAAGCTGAGTTCGAGCGGCCCGCGCCGGGGGATGCGGGCCGGCGGTGCCGCCGTCGCGGCCTCGAACGAGGCGAGACGCTCGAGCGCGGAGGGCGACGCGCCGGCCGCGGCCCGGCCACCCGGCGCATCGAGCGCCTCCAGCACGAACGGGCTGATCCGCCGCGCTCGCCGGCCGCCCCGCTCGGCCGCGCTGGTGAGCACCAGTTCGTCGCGGGCGCGGGTCATCGCCACGTAGCAGAGACGTCGCTCCTCGGCCAGGTGGAGGGCGGCCGGTTCGCGCGCCACCAGCGGTGGCCGGCCGAGCGCCTCGGGCAGCGCCAGTGGCTCTCGCCGCGCTCCGGAGGGAAAGGCGCCCTCCGCCATCCCCACCAGGAAGACGACGCCGAACTCGAGGCCCTTGGCCTGGTGAACGGTCAGCACCTGCACGGCGTCCAGATCGGGGTCGGGGGGCCCGGCGGCGGCATCGTCGCCCGCCTCGACGAGCGCCTGCAGGTGCCGCGCCAGGAAGGGGACGCGGTCGTCCGGGAGCCAGGCCGAGACGCGGCGGACCGTCTCGAAGAAGCGCGCCACGTCGGGGAGCGCCTCTTCCGCCTCCGCCGTCGCGGCGCCGGCGAGCTCGGCGAGCCAGCCGCTTCGCCGCAGGAAGGCGTAGAGCACCTCCCCGGCCGGTCGCTGGCGGGCCAGCTCGCGGTACTCGCGCAGATCCGCCACGAGACGCCCCAGCACTACCCGCGTGGCGGGCGCCAGTCGCAGCACGCCCGGCTGGCGCACCACCTCCTCGCACACCTCCCAGAGGGTGCGGCTGCGCCGGCGCGCGTAGGCGGTCAGCTCCATCAGGTCGGCCCCGTCGAGGCGGTAGCGCTCCGACGCGGCGAGGGCGTAGAGATCGACGCTCGAGGCCGGGTCGGCCAGCGCCCGCAGGAAGGCGAGGAGGAGGCGGACGGCGGGGCGGGCGAAGAGTCCGGCGGCGCCGCTGAAGCGCCAGGGGATGCCGGCCATCGAGAGGCTGCGGAGGAAGGGATCGGCGGCCGCGTTGCTGCGTACCAGGACCGCGATCTCGCGGGGACGCCGGCCCGCGGCGACCCGCTCGCCGACCTGCCGCGCCACCCAGTCGGCTTCGTCCGAGCCGGTGGCGAACGCCTCGTGGCGGACCGGCAGCGGATCGGCCCAGCGCCGCTGCGCGAGGAGGCGCTTGTCGATCCGCGCGCGGACCTCGAGCCGATCGGGGTCGTTGTGGCGGATGAGCCGGTAGGCCGCCTCGAGGATCGGCGCGTGCGAGCGATGGTTGCGGCGGAGCACGACCCGCCGCGCGCCGCGGTACCGCTCCCCGAACCCGAGGATATTGTCGAGCGCCGCGCCGCGGAAGGCGTAGATGCTCTGGTCGTCGTCCCCGACGACGGTCACGTTGCGGTGCGGCTCGGCCAGGAGCGCCACCAGGTCGGCCTGCACCGGGTTCGTGTCCTGGAACTCGTCCACGAGGATGTAGCGGTACCGGCGCTGCACCGACGCACGTGCCTCCGGATCCTCGCGCAGGAGCCGCAGCGCCAGGGCCACCTGGTCCCCGAAGTCGAGGAGGCCGTTCCGCCCCAGCAGCTCCTGGTAGGCGGCGTAGGCACCGGCCAGCTCCGCCTGGCGCTCAGCCAGCTCGACCTCGATCTCGCCCGCCGCCGCCGCGGCGCGGAGCCGTCCGGCGTGGGCGAGATAGCCGGCCGGGGCGACGCCCTCGTCCTTGCACCGGCTGAAGAGGGTCGCCAGCGCCCCGAGGAAGCGGGTCGGGTCGCCGAGCGGCCGGTAACGGTCGAGCCCGAGCGCGAAGAGGTGCTCCCGAAGGAAGACGATCGTCTCCGCCCGCGACAGGACGCGCACGTCGGTGGGCAGCCGCAGATCGAGGGCGAATTCCCTGATCAGCCGGTCTCCGAAGGCATGGAAGGTCGAGATCGTGGTGTCCGCGTAGCCGTAGGGGACCAGCTCGTCGACGCGCGTCTGCATCTCCTCGGCGGCGCGGTCGGTGAAGGTGAGCGCCAGGATCTGCGAGGGCCGGGCCCGCCGCGTGGCGATCAGCCAGGCGATCCGCCGCGTGATCACCCGCGTCTTGCCGGTCCCGGCGCCGGCGATGACGAGGAGCGGCCCATCGCCGTGCGTCACCGCGCGCCGTTGCGCCGGGTCGAGCCCGGCAAGGGGAGCAGCGGGCCTGCGAGGCGCCTCTGCTCGCCGGACCGTGCGGCATGGCGGCATCTCGCGCCCGGGGAGCTTCTTCCCGGCGGGCACGGCTTCGGGTGGGCGCGGTGCACCCCGCGGCAGGGGCCGTGCGGGGGTCCAGGGGGCCGGGGTCGTCACGTGCCGGACCATCGCTCTCCGACGTGCCAGCTACGCCGGCACGCGGCCGCGGGCCGGGTCAGCGGCCGCGGGCCAGCCGGATCGCCTCGCCCTCCTCGTCCGAAATGGTGGTCTCGGCGCGCCCACCGCGGACCGGCTTGGCGTAGATCCGGGTGCCGCTGCGCGAGTGGAGGCTGGAGAGGAGGAGGCCGTCGCCCTCATCGTCGAGCAGGGCGATGACGAAGCTCTGGTTCGAGCCCGTGTCCTCGAACGGGTTGAACCGCACCAGGCCGGCGCGACGGTAGGTCGCGCGCGTCTTCGTCTCGAGCGCCGTGGTCCGCGCCTCCAGCGTGTCGGCACGCCGGCGCACCTCGAGGACGGTCCGCAGGTGGGCGTCCAGGATCGTCTCGAGACTGCGGCCGTCACCGTCGCGCGTCAGCATGGCGAGCCGCCGACGCAGCCTCAGCGTCTCGCGCGCGAGCAGCGCAACGATGACGAGGGCGGCGATCGCGGCGGCAAGCGCCAGGGCGGCGACCAGCTCCACGAGACCTCCTCCGCGACCCGCCGCCCGATGGGCCCGGGCCGACCTCGTCATCCTACCAGCGGCACGCCCGCCTCCCGGGCCCGGGCGCGGTGCTATCCTTCGCGGCGATCCCCTCCCCCAGAAGCCGCAGGAGACGATGGCCAAGCGCACGCGCGGCTCGCGCCGAGACCGCCGCCACCAGGGCCGCCCCGTCGGGCGTGGGGCGGCGCCCGGGGCCGCTCCTTCCGTGCTCGAGCCGCCCGCGAGCGGGCGCCCCGCCGCGATCGAGGCCTCACCTCCCGGTGGCGCCGGCTCCCGCAGCATGGTCCCACCGGCGGGCCAACGCAGCGCCGCGGCGCGCCCCTCGTCGGCGCTGGCGGCGCGCGCCGCCCAGGACTACCGCTACGTCGTCCTCGACGTCCGCCGGATCGCGGTCGTGGTCGGGCTCCTGATCGCCGTCATGCTGGCCCTCTGGCTCGTCATCGAGGTGGCGGGGCTGATCCGCATCTGACCGAGCCGACGACGCAGGCCGGCCTCAGGGACCGACCGACACCTCGTGGTGGGTCGCCGTCAGGTCGCGCTCGACCAGGTAGCGGTCGTCCTCGGGATAGAAGACGGCCCGCTCGATCACCGGACCGGCGAACGCCTCGATCGCCGCCCGCGACTCCCAGAAGGAGATCACCCAGAACTCGGCCAGTCCGTCGTCGCGGACGCGTCGCAGCACGCGGACGTCGCCGTTGCCCGGTGTCGCGCGCAGATCGCGCACGCCGGTCTGCTCGAGGTACTCGACGTAGGCGTCGGCGTCGGCCGCTGCCGTCGCCCCGCGCCAGGCCCGCGCCACCATCGCGCTCACCGGCTCGCCGCCCCGCCCTGCCGGCCCGGCGAGCTGCGGCCGGCCACGGCCTCCACGCTCCTCTCGGCCATGACGTGGCGGCCGGCCGAGACCAGCCAGGCTCCGACGGCGTTCCGCAGGCCGGCCGACGCGCGACGCCGCGCGCCCTCCTGGGTCCCCGCCAGGCGGCTGAGCCGCGCCATCTCGGCTTCCCGGTGGAGCTCCCCGATGCGCAGGTGCGCCAGGATCTGCTCGGGCGGCAGTCGATGCATGACCTTCGTTCCTCCCGTCACCGGCTCACGGGGCCGGTGCTGCTAACCGGTGTGCATCATATGCTGGTGCGTCCGGGATGTCAAGCCGGTCGAGCGACGGCACATCCGTCTTACGCACGACACACGTGGCAGCCCGCGGTCCCCTCTTGCGCGACACCGGCTTCTGTCCTACGATGGTGGCGTCATGGCTCCGATCGTCGGTGACCCGGGACCTGCTCGCCGCGCCCCTGCCCCGGGCGCCCTGGCGGCGGTCCAGGCGTTCATCAACAGCGCCGACCTCGAATCGGGAGACGAGGAGCTGGCAGATCCCGACCGGCTCCGGGCCTGGCTGGCCGGCCGGGAACTGATGCGGGAGGACGAGCCCCTCAGCGAGGCGACCCTGGAGCGAGCGCTGGAGGTGCGCGAGGCGCTGCGCGAGCTGGCGGAGGCCAACAACGGCCACCCGCTCGACCCCGCTGCCCTCGAGACCCTCAACCGCGCCGCCGACGACGCCCGCCTCGTCGTTCGCTTCGACCGTGACGGACTCCCGCGGCTCGAGCCGGACGCGCCGGGAGCCGACGGCGCGCTCGGCCGGCTGCTCGCCGCCGTCTTCGCCGCCACCGCCGACGGGACGTGGGCCCGCCTCAAGGCCTGCCGCAACCACACCTGCCGGTGGGCCTTCTACGACACCTCGCGGAACCACTCGAGCCGCTGGTGCACCATGGCCGCCTGCGGCAACCGCCTCAAGGGGCGAGCCTTCCGGGCACGCCGGCGTGCCGTGGGTGCGACCATATCGAAGAGCGGGGGCGAAGACCGCACGAGAGGAGCGAGATGACCGATCTGGCGGCACTGACGGTGGCGATCGAGGAGGGCGACCGGGAGACCGCGGTGGCGCTCACCCGGGAGGCGATCGAGGCGAGCGAGGACCCGGGCACGATCCTCAAGTCGATGACGGCGGCGATGGCCACCGTCGGCCGGCGCTTCGAGGCGAACGAGATCTACGTCCCCGAGATGCTCGTCGCGGCGCGCGCCATGAAGGAGGCGACCGCCCTCCTCGAGCCGCTCCTGGTGGGAGCTGGCTACCGGCCCGACTCGGTCGCCGTCATCGGCACGATCCGGGGCGACCTCCACGACATCGGCAAGAACCTGGTGGGCATGATGTGGAAGGGCGCCAACATCGCCGTCGTCGACCTGGGCACCAACGTGACGCCCGAGCGCTTCGTCGCCGCGGCCCGCGAGCACGGGGCGCGGATCGTGGGCGTCTCCGCGCTCCTCACGACGACGATGGTGGGCATGCGTGACGTTGTGGACGCGGTCCGCGCCTCGGACCTGGCCGACGTGAGGGTGATCGTCGGCGGGGCGGCGGTCACCGCGGACTACGCCGCGCAGATCGGCGCCGACGGCTACGCCGCCAACGCCGCCTCGGCGGTGGGGGTCGCCCGAAGTCTCGCCGGCGGGGCTCAGGCGCCGTAGCGCCCGTACTCGGCGGCCGTCTCGTAGGCGGCCACGATGTTCTCCGGCGGGACCATCGCCTGGATGTTGTGGACGGCGGCGAAGACGAAGCCGCCGCCCGGGGCGAGGTCGTCGATCCGCCGGCGCACCTCGTCGCGCACCTCGTCCGGCGTACCGAAGGGGAGGACGCGCTGGGTGTCGACGCCACCGCCCCAGAAGACGAGGTCCCGGCCGAACTCGCGCTTGAGCCGGGCGGTGTCCATCCCCCGCGCGCTCACCTGGACGGGGTTGACGATGTCCACCCCGATGTCCACCAGGTGCGGGTAGAGCCCCGACGCCGCCCCGCAACAGTGGAACATGAACTTCGCGTTCGAGTGCTTCTTCACCGCCTCGACCAGCCGGCGCTGCCTGGGCTTGATCAGCCGGGCGTAGGTGTCGGGGCTGATCATCCAGCCGTCCTGGGTCGAGACATCGTCCCCGTACTGGTAGACGTGGAGATACGGCCCGACCGCCTCGAGGTACTGGACGATCGACGCTTCGTACATCTCCGTGATCCGCTCCAGGACGCTCTCGGCCAGGGGCTCGTCGGAGGCCAGGGCCATCATGAACTCCTCCATGCCGGCCAGCCGGCAGCCCTGCTCGAAGATCCCCTCGCCCACCAGGCCGCCGGCCCCCATCAGGACGTGGTCGGTCCCGTGGTAAAGCCGTCTCGCGATCTCGGCCAGCTCGTCGTAGGTTCCGGACGGGTCCGGCTCGGGCCAGGCGTACGCGTCGAGTGCCTCCGTCGCGAGCCTCCTGATCGCAGGCTCCACGTAGTCGAAGTAGAAGCCACCCTCCTTCGGCATCCGTAGCTTCGCGCCCCAGCGGTCGATGAACGCGCGGTAATCCCCGTCGTCGAAGATCTCGGTGCCGGGAGTCACTCTCGGAGGCAGCTGGACCATCCGCGTGTCGACGCCGAGACGGTCGAGCACGTCGTCGGACAGATACGGCAGCTGCTGGATCACGTCGAGGATCCGCAGCGTCTCGGCGGGCAGGCCGAGGCGCTCGCGGAGCGCCACGTAGGGACGCACCGTGATCGAGGTCACGACCGCGCCGCCCAGGTCGATCGGCACGCGGTCCGGCTCGCGATGGTCCAGCGCCGCCAGCACTCGCTCCCGGGAGTCCATCCTCTTCACCTCTCTACGCCTCCGCGTCGCGGCGTTCTGTCTCCGCGATCCTCTGCCGCGCCTCCTGGCGTGCCCGGTTGACCCGCCCGGCCACCCGCATGGGGTCGACCGCCGACGGCCGATCCGAGC
>MGMJ01000041.1:0-5474 GCA_001794945.1 Chloroflexi bacterium GWC2_73_18 | reverse complement strand
GGCCCGGAGTCGCTCGAGCCGCTCGGCGATCTGGCGTTCCATCCCCTGGTCCGAGGGGACGTAGTAGCGCCGCCCGGCCAGAGCGTCGGGGAGGTACTGCTGCTCGGTGTCGGCGCCGGGGTAGTCGTGGGGGTAGCGGTAGCCGACGCCGATCCCGTGCGAGCGCATGCGCCCCACCGGCGCGTTGCGCAGGTGCATCGGGACCGGCAGCGAGCCCCGCTCCTGGACGTCGGCCATGGCCGCCCAGTAGGCCCGCCCGGCGCGGTTCGACTTGGGGGCACTGGCGATGTAGGCGGCCGCCTGGGCGAGCGCGTACTGCGCCTCCGGCAGGCCGACCCACTCGAGCGCCCCGGCCGCGGCGACCGCCACCTGGAGCGCCCGCGGATCGGCGTTGCCGACGTCCTCGGAGGCGCTGATGATCAGCCGCCGGGCGACGAAGCGGGGGTCCTCCCCGGCGGCGACCATGGCCGCCAGCCAGTAGAGGGCGGCGTCGGGGTCGTTGCCGCGCAGGCTCTTGATGAAGGCTGAGACGGTGTCGTAGTGGCCGTCGCCGGCACGGTCGTAGGCGAGGATCCGCTGCTGGGCGGCGAGCTCGACCTGCTCGAGCGTCGGCGCCTCCCCGTTCCCCTCGACCTCGGCGACGGCGACCGCCGCCTCCAGCACGTTGAGCGCCTGGCGTGCGTCGCCGCCGCTGATGCCGACGAGGTGATCGAAGGCGCCGTCGGCGAGGGCCACCCGTCCGCCGTAGCCTTGCTCCGTGTCGGCGAGCGCGCGCCGCACGACGTTGCCGACCTGTTCGTCGCTGAGCGGCTCGAGGCGGAAGACGCGCAGCCGGCTCAGGAGCGGCGAGTTGACCTCGAAGTAGGGGTTCTCCGTGGTGGCGCCGATGAGCGTCACCGTGCCGTCCTCGACGTGCGGCAGGAGGGCGTCCTGCTGGGCCTTGTTGAAGCGGTGGATCTCGTCGATGAAGAGGACCGTCGGCGCCCCGCCGCGGTCGATCCAGGCGCGCGCGTCGGCGATCAGGCGGCGGATGTCGGCGACGCCGCTCATGACCGCCGAGAGGGTGCTGAAGCGAGCCCCGACCGCCTCGGCCAGGAGGCGCGCCAGGGTCGTCTTGCCGCTTCCCGGCGGCCCCCACAGGACCATCGAGGAGAGGTGGCGGCCCTCGATCGCGCGGCGCAGCGGTCCGCGCCCCCCGACGAGGTGCTCCTGACCCTCGAACTCGTCTAGCACCCGCGGCCGCAACCGCGCCGCCAGCGGGACGCGCTCGCCCGCGGCGGGCAGGACAAGGGCTCCCTGGTCGGGGTTCGGGCTGGGGCCGCCGACGCGTCGAGGTGACACCGATCCGATGCTAGCACCCACGATCCGCCGGCGGCCGGTCGGCGTCGGTCCGCCCGGCCGTGCGACGACCGGCCGGTCCCCCGGACCCGCTGCCACTCCGGGTGGCAGGACGGGAGCCGAGCACGCTTGGACCGCGGCGCAGCATGCACCTCGGCCGACGCGCCACGAGTGGAGTGGGCCGTCCCTGCCACTGGTGGTGGTACGCGCCCCTTCGCCGCGGCGCGTCGCGCCCACCGTGGGGACTCCCCTGCCGAAGGCCGGCGGACCGTCTCAGCTGATCACGAACCAGGCGACCGTGCAGTCCTGGGTGGCCGCGGCCGTCAGGTGGATGGTGAACCTGCCGTTGACAGTGTCGCGCACCACGCGGTGGACGGTGGTCGTGCCACCGGCGCCGGTCTGCATGGTGACCAGGACCTTGGAGCTGGCGGTGATGTCGACCCCCGGGGTGACCAGTTTGCTTTGGGTGCCCGAGGAGATGACGGCGAGGCCGGCCGACCCGCTGAACTTCACCTTGCCGCTCGCCTCCAGCGCGGTCCCCCCGCTGCCGGCGCTGGCGTAGACGCCGGTCCCGCTCGAGGCGTAGCCGTGGACGCCTTGCCCGCTCGTCGCCTGTCCGTAGACACCGCGACCCGCGTTGGCGCGTCCCCAGACGCCGCGGGAGTTGGCGTCCTGGGTGGCCTGGCCGTAGACGCCGGTCTTGGCCGGAGCGGCAGGCTCACCGGCGAACTGCGACCCGACGCTGAAGCCGAGCAGGCCGGTCCGGTTGGCCGAGGAGCGGCCCGCCACTGCGGCGTGACCGGCCGCCGTCGTCTCGGCGAGGAGCGCCTTGTTGCCGTCCGAGCGGGCCTGCAGGCCGATGTACTCGGCGCTCCGCGCGTCGATCCCGATGCCGACGTCGCTGTAACCGTAGATGCCGGTGTCGGAGACGCTGATGCCACTGACCCCGAGCCCGGAGCCGCTCGTGCCCTTCACCCCCGTCCCGGACGTCGTCTCCCCGAAGGCGCCGATCCCCGAGCTGCTCCAGCCCTTGACGCCGAACGAAGACGTGCTCCAGCCGCTGACGCCGATGCCGGACTCGCTGAGGCCGCCCGCGCCGTACCCCGAGTTGCTCTCGGCGTAGAGGCCGTAGCCGGAGCCGTTCGTGGTGGCGCGCAGCGCGGTGTTGCTGTTCCCGCTCGTGTTCCGGATCGTGGTCGTCGAGGAGGAGGTGTTCGTGGCGCCCAGCACGACGTCGTTCGGATCGACGGCGCGCACCGGCGACGGGCGTCGGAGCGCCTGGGCGGCGAGTGCGGCCAGACCACCGGCGGTGGCGACGAGCAGAGCGCGTCGGGAACGCGGCGTGACGGTATCGATGGCCATGGCGGACTCCTCCGGATCGTGGCGCTGGTCCCACCCGGGGACGGCGTCATTGTGGGACGGTCGGTCAAGCGGACGCGGCTCGGCTAGCATCCGCCTATGCCGCACGTGGACCGCGCCGTGAGCCCCTGGTGGCAGCGCCCGGGCCTGGAGGTCCACGCTGGGCGGCTCGCCGTCTGTGGCCAGGACGCCGAGACGCTGGCACGCCGGCTCGGCACGCCGCTCTTCGTTACCGACGTCGACCGCGTCGTCGAGAACGCGCGCCGCCTTCGGGCCGGCTTCCGGGCGGCGGGGTTCGGCTTGACCCTCCCGCCGGCGATCGTCCGCTTCGCCCTCAAGGCCAACCGGCAGCCGGCGGTCCTGGCGGCCCTGCGGCGCATCGCCCCGCCCGGGGACCCCGAAGCGGTCGGCATCGACGCCTGCTCGCCCGGCGAGGTCGAGCTCGCCCTCGCCGCCGGCTGGCGCGCCGGGGAGATCAGCTTCACCGGCACGAACCTCTCGGACCGCGACCTCGACCGCCTGCTGCCGACCGGCGTCCATCTCAACCTCGACGCCGTCAGCCAGGTGGAACGGGTCGGGCGCCGGGCCCCGGGCCGCTCGATCGGGCTCCGCCTCAACCCCGGACGCGGCGTCGGCTACCACGAGGGGCTCGCCTACTCGGGCGAGCGGCCGACCAAGTTCGGCATCTACGCCGATCGCCTCGACGAGGCGCTGGCGGTGGCGGGCCGGCACGACCTGGTCGTGGACACGGTGCACGTCCACGCCGGTTCCGGCTGGCTCGCCGACGCGCTGCCGGCGTTCGAGGCGGTCCTGGATCGTGTCCGCACGATGGCCGAGCAGGTGCGGGGGGCCGGGGCACCGCTCGGCGAGGTCAACGTCGGCGGCGGCATCGGTGTCCCCGCCCGCGCCGAGGAGCCGCCGGTCGAGCCCGCCGACTACGCGAGCGCCACCCGCGAGCGCCTGCGGCCGCTGCTCGAGGCGGGCGTCCGGGTCGCCTGCGAGCCGGGCGACTTCGTGGTCAAGGACGCGGCGATCCTCCTCGCCGAGGTCGTGACCGTCGAGGAACGCGGAGGGACCACCTTCGTCGGGCTGGACGTGGGCTGGAACAACGACTGCGCCTACTTCATCTACCGCTTCGCCCAGGAGCTGGTCGTCTGCCGGGCCGCCGACGCACCCCGCGACCGCGTCGTCACGGTGGCCGGCCACATCAACGAGGCGGGCGACCTCTTCGCCGAGGACTATGCCATGCCGGAGGTGCGCGAGGGCGACATCGTGGCCCTCCTCAACGCCGGCGGCTACCACCAGGAGGAGGCGTCCTGGCACTGCCTGCGCGCGCCGGCGCCGGGGATCCACCTCGTCCGGCAGCCGGAGCTGCCGGCGTAGGACAATACGCCCCGACCCCAGCGGCAGAACGCAAGCGCCAGGAGACGAGCGTGAACCCCTTCGAGCCCCAGCTTCGCGTCCCCGGCCCCACCTACCTGCCCGACTCGATCCGCGAGGCCGGCAGCCGGCAGATGATCAACCACCGCGGGCCGGAATTCGCCCGGTTGCTCGAGCGCTGCACGAGCGGCCTGCGCGCCGCCTTCCGCACCTCGGGCGAGATCGTCATCCTGACCGCTTCTGGGACCGGCGGGCTCGAGGCGGCCGTGGTCAACCACCTCTCGCCCGGCGATCCGGTCCTGGCCGTCTCCATCGGTGCCTTCGGCGATCGTTTCGCCAGGATCGCCGAGACGTACGGCGCCGACGTGACGCGCCTCTCCGTGGAGTGGGGCCGCGCGGCCGAACCGGAGGCGGTCGGCGAGGCGCTCCGGGCGATGGCCGGCGACGGCCGTCCCGCCCGCGCCGTCATGCTGACCCACAACGAGACGTCGACCGGCGTCACCAACCCGGTCGCCTCGATCGCCGCCACGATCCGGGAGGAGGCGCCGGAGGCGCTCATCCTGGTCGACGGGATCAGCGGCCTGGGTGCCGTCCCCTTCGAGACCGATGCGTGGGGCCTCGACGTCGTGGTGACCGGGTCGCAGAAGTCCTGGATGGTGCCGCCGGGGCTGGCGATGCTCAGCCTCAACGAGCGCGCCCTGGCGGCCGCCGGGCGGGCCACCATGCCGCGCGTCTACTTCGACCTGGCCGCCCATCGCACGTCGGCGGAGAAGGGGCAGACACCCTGGACGCCGGCCGTCAGCGTCTTCTTCGCCCTCGAGGCGGCGCTCGACCTGATGGAGGCGGAGGGCTACCCGGCCATCTTCGCCCGCCACGCCGTCTGCGGCGCCGCCGCGCGCGCGGGGCTCGGCGCCCTCGGCTGCGAGCTCTTCGCCGACCCGGCCCACGCCTCGGACACCGTCACCGCCGCGCACATGCCGGCCGGGCTCGACTGGAAGACGTTCAACGCCGCGCTGCGCCAGCACGGCCTGGTCGTCGCCGGTGGGCAGGGGCACCTGGCCGGGCAGGTCTTCCGGGTGGGCCACCTCGGTTGGGTCGGCCTCTCCGACATCCTGGGCGCCCTCGAGGTCTTCGAGCGCGTCCTGGCCGACCTGGGCCGGTCGGTCGAGCGGGGCTCGGCCCTGGCCGCCGCCGCACGCGCCGCGAACGGGACGCAGGCACGGGCGACCAACGCGGTCGGTGCGCCCGGGTGAGGGTCCTCGTCGCCGAACCGCTCGCCGCCGAGGGCGTCGAGCTCCTCCGCCGACACCACGAGGTCGACGAGCGGCCCGGCCTGCCGCGTGACGAATTCCTGGCCGCGCTTCCCGCGTACGAGGCGCTCCTGGTGCGCAGCCAGG
>MGMJ01000040.1 GCA_001794945.1 Chloroflexi bacterium GWC2_73_18 | reverse complement strand
CTCGCTGCTGGACCTCACGCCCGTCAGCGTGTAGGCAGAACCCGACCCCTCCGGCCGTGCTCAGCTGAACTCGCCGGCCGGCTGGAACTTCGGATTAGGGCGACGTCACGCCTCCGCACAGCCGGAGGCACCTGACCCAGCGTCTGGGACCCCTCAGGCTTGGGGTGCCGACCGGCCGCGCACCAGCCGGCGCAGCAGGTACCAGGCGAAGAGGGGGTCGCGGACCAGGTAGCGCCGCCAGAGACGCCGCGGCTCGCGCGCCAGCCGGTAGGCCCACTCGAGACCGGCGCGCTGCATCCAGGCCGGCGCGCGCCGCTGGACCCCGGCCAGGAAGTCGATCCCCGCGCCGGCCCCGATCGCCACGCCGACGGCGAGCCGCTCCCGGTGCCTCTCCATCCAGATCTCCTGGATCGGCGCGCCGAAGGCGAGGACCAGGATGTCCGCCCGCGCCCCGTTGATCTCTTCGATCAACGCGGGCGAGTCCAGCTCCTCGCGTGGCGGTGCCGCGACGCCGACGATGCGGAGCGACGGATGGCGCCGCCGGAGTTCCTCCGCCGCCCTCTCCGCCACACCGGGCGCGGCGCCGCACAGGAAGAGGGACAGCCCCTCCTGGGCCGCCCTCGCCGCCAGCGCCGGGACCAGGTCCGCGCCGGTGACGCGTCCGGGGAGGCCGGGCGGACGGAGGCGGGAGGCCCACACGATCGGCTGGCCGTCGGCCAGGACGAGCGTCGCCGCCGCGATCGCCTGGCGCAGGCGGGGGTCCCGGTGGGCGAGCACGACGATGTCGACGTTGGGCGTCACGACCGTCGAGGCGGGCCGGCGGCGAGCGAGCTGGCAGATCCGCCCGACCGCCCCGTCGAGCGTCAGGGCGTCGAAGGCGATATCCGTGACCTCGATCCGCCCTGGCATGCTCGGTCGCACCTCCGCCGCCCGCGCCGTTCGCGTCGCCACGGCGTCGGGGAATCCGGACGATACCCTGCCGGCCGGGTCGCCGGCCAGCCGGCGCGCCGACTGCCACCGGAAACCGCTACCATGCGACGGCGTCCCCCCAAGATCCCACGACCCTGTGAGCGAGTAGATGCGACCGACTTCCCAGCCCCCGCTCGCCGAGGCATGAAGCGCCCGGACTTCTTCATCGTCGGCGCCCCCAAGTGCGGCACCACGGCGATGTACGAGTACCTGCGCGCTCACCCGCAGGTCTTCATGCCGTTCCACAAGGAGCCGCTCTTCTTCGGGGCGGATCTGACGACGCGCTACGGGAGGATGAGCGAGGCCCAGTACCTCGACCTCTTCGAGCCGGCGAGGCCCGATCAACGGGTCGGTGAAGCATCAGCGTGGTACCTGTACTCGCGATCCGCGGCGCGGGAGATCCGCGAGTTCTCACCCGAGGCGCGGATCGTCATCATGCTGCGCGACCCGGTCGAGGTCATGTACGCGCAGCACAGCCAGCTCCTCTTCATCGCCGAGGAGGTGATCGCCGACTTCGGCGCTGCCCTGGCGGCCGAAGAGGATCGCAGGCACGGACTCAGGCTGCCGCCCGGTTCGTTCCGGCGCGAGAACCTCTACTACCGCGACTTCGTCCATTTCAGCGAGCAGGTGAAGCGGTACTTCGACGTCTTCGGGCGCGAGCGGGTCCACGTCATCGTCTTCGACGACGTGAAGCGCGACGTCGCCGGCGTCTACCGCCAGACGCTCGCGTTCCTCGACGTGTCGCCTGACTTCCAGCCCGTACTCACGCCGGCCAACGTCAACAAGGAGGTCCGCAGCGGCGCCCTCCAGCGGCTCGTTTTCGACCCGCCGGGGCCGGTGCGTCGCCTCATCCCATGGCTGCGCCGCTACCCGCTCGTCCACCGCCTGCGCGGCGCCGTGGTCGGCCTCAACAGCCGGACCGTCCGGCGGCACGGCATGGATCCGGAGTTGCAGGCCCGGCTCAAGGCGGAGTTCGCGCCCGAGGTCGAGCGGCTGGGCACGCTCATCGGGCGCGACCTGTCTCACTGGTCGACGGTGGCGTGACCGCGCTGCGCCGGCCCGACTTCTTCATCGTGGGGGCGCCCAAGTGTGCCACCACGGCCATGTACGCATACCTGCGGGCGCACCCGCAGGTCTACCTTCCCGACGTCAAGGAGCTCCACTACTTCGGGAGCGACTTCGTGCGGCGGAGGACGCCCAGGCTCAGCGAGGAGGAGTACCTCGCCCACTTCGTCGACGCCGATGGCGCACTGCGCGTCGGGGAGGCGTCGGTCCGCTACCTCCAATCGAAGCGGGCCGCCGAGGAGATCAGGGAGTTCGCGCCCGATGGTCGCATCATCGCCATGCTGCGCGACCCGGTCGAGATGATGCACGCCCAGCACGGCGAGCACCTCTTCCTGGGGATGGACGACATCGCCGACTTCGGGGAGGCGCTGGCGGCCGAGGAGGAGCGCAAGCGGGGCGAGCGGATCCCCGCTGCCACGAACATCGCCGACTCGCTCTTCTACCGGGACTCGGCCCGCTTCGCCGAGCAGCTCGAGCGCTACTTCGACGCCTTCGGCCGGGACCGCGTCCACGTCATCATCTACGACGACCTGCGCGAGGACCCGGCGCGCGCGTACCGGGAGACCCTCGCCTTCCTGGACGTCGATCCGACATTCGTACCGTCCTTCGACGTGGTGAACCCGGCCAAGGCGCCGCGCAGCACGGTGCTGCGCGACCTCGTCGCCGACCCTCCGTCCTGGCTCCGCCGGCTGCTCCGGGCGACCACGTCCCGACACCTCCGCAAGCGGGTCTACGAGGGCCTCTTCCGCTGGAATGCC
The DNA here is from genome assembly GCA_001794945.1 of Chloroflexi bacterium GWC2_73_18. Taxonomy (GTDB): domain Bacteria; phylum Chloroflexota; class Limnocylindria; order Limnocylindrales; family CSP1-4; genus GWC2-73-18. The sequence goes on along the minus strand of MGMJ01000040.1, from coordinate 3,295 downwards.
CGCCGCTCGCCCCGGGCCCCGATCGATCCGGACCTCCGCCGCCGCCTGCGGGCGGAGCTCGCTCCCGAGGTGCGGCGCCTGGGTGAGCTGCTGGACCGGGACCTGACCCGATGGAGTCGCGGTGAGTGACGACACGACCTTCCCTCCCGAGCTGGCGATCCCGCCGTCGACCGGCGAAGAGGGCGCCAGGCTCGGCCGGCTGACGCCCCCGGCGCCGCTCCGCGGCCGGTTGATGCGGAGCGCCGGGGCGACGTTCGGACTCAAGGTCGGCGACGCCGGCGCCACCTTCCTCATCAGCGTCATGCTGGCCAGGATCCTGGGCGTCGAGGGGTTCGGCATCTATTCCTACGCCATGGCCTGGGCCGTCCTGCTGGCGATCCCGGCGCTCTTCGGCATGGAAACGCTCACAGTCCGCCACGTCGCCGCCTTCCTGCGCCTCAAGGCGTGGGGCCTCCTCCGCGGCTACCTCGTTCGGGCGTTCCAGACGGTGACGGTCGCCTCCGTGGTGATCGCTTTGGCCGCGGGCCTCGTCGCCGCGTCGATGGCGGGCGGGACGGACACGCAGATGGTCGCCTTCTGGCTCGCCATGCTGCTGGTGCCGCTGCTGGCGCTGGTCAGGCTCGCCCAGGCGACCATGCGCGGCCTCGGCCACATCGGCCTGGGGTTCGTGCCGGAGTTGGCCGTCGCGCCGATCCTGGTCATCCTCATGGTCGGCATGGGCGTTTGGCTCCGCGGCGCGGCCTTCGAGCCGACCTGGGCGGTCGCCATGAACGTGCTGGCGACGCTCGCCGCTCTCGTCGCGGGACTCCTCCTGCTGTGGCGGCGTCTCCCCCGGGCGCTGGCTGGTGTTAACGCTGCCTTCGACACCCGGCGGTGGTACGCGAGCGCCCTCCCGCTCCTCTTCATCGGCGGATCGCAGGTCATCAATCGCCAGGCGGACATCATCATGCTCGGGGCGCTGCAGGGGCCCGCGGCGGCGGGCGTCTACACGGTCGCCGCACGTGGCGCGGGCCTCATCAGCTTCGTCCTGTTCGCGGTCACCGCGGCCGTGGCGCCCCGCATCGCGGCGCTCTACGCGGCCGGCGATCTCCAGGGGATCCAGGCGCTGGCGACGCGCACCTCCCGGCTCATCCTCATCTTCTCACTGCCGCTGGCAGCCGCCTTCATCCTGTTCGGGGACATGTTCCTGATCATCTTCGGGGACGACTTCGCGGGCGGGGCGGCGGCGCTGGCGATCCTCAGCGTCGCCCAGGTGATCAACGGCGCCGCCGGGTCCGTCGGCGCCTGCCTCACGATGACCGGCCACGAACGCGATGCGGCCCGCGGCTTCGCCGTCTCGGCGGTGGTCAACGTGATCCTCAACGCCGCTCTGATCCCCCCGTTCGGGATGACCGGGGCGGCCGTCGCATCCGGCACCTCCATCGTCGTCTGGAACGCGCTCCTGGTGCTGGCGGCCCAGCGGCGCCTGGGTATCGACTCGACCGTGCTCGGGCGGTCCCCTGCCGCGGCACGGCCGTGAGACGCCCGAACTTCTTCATCGTGGGCGCGCCCCGTTCGGGCACCACGGCGATGTACGAGTACCTCCGCCAGCACCCGGAGGTATTCATGCCGTACCGCAAGGAGCCGGGCTACTTCGGGAGCGACCTCACCAAGGGACCGCCCTACCTCACCGAGCAGAGCTACCTGGCCCTCTTCGCTGGCGCGAAGAACGAGAAGCGGCTCGGAGAGGCCACCGTCTGGTACCTCTACTCCGAGACGGCTCCGCGCGAGATCCGCGAGTTCGCCCCCGACGCGCGGATCATCATCATGCTGCGCGACCCGGTGGAGATGATCCACTCGCTCCACGCCCATTTCCTGTACACCGACGACGAGGAGATCGCCGGGTTCGCCGAGGCGCTGGCCGCCGAGGAGGACCGCCGTGCCGGGCGTCGCCTGCCTCCGCACGCGCGGCGTCCCGAGGGGCTGCAGTACCGGCGCTGCGGCCGCTACGCTCCCTTCGTGCGCCGCTACCTCGACGTCTTCGGCCGCGAGAACGTCAGCGTCATCGTCTTCGACGACTTCCGGACCGACACGGCCGCCGTCTACCGTGAGACGCTCGAGTTCCTGGACGTCCAGCCGGGGTTCCGGCCAGCCTTCGAGGTCGTCAACCCCAGCAAGCGATCTCGGAGCCTTCGGCTGCAGCGGGCGATCCACAGCCCCTCCTTCACGCGCGCGATCGCTCGACTCCCCGACCCGGCCCATCATCGCGTCTGGCGGCTCCTCAAGCGGCTCAACATGCGGCCCGAGGAGCGTCCCACCCTCGATCCCGAGCTGCGTCGCCGGCTGCGAGCCGAGTTCGCCCCGAGCGTCGAGGAGCTGGCCGGGCTGCTGGGGAGGGACCTGAGCGCTTGGACGCGCGGTTGACGGCGGAGCGTACCGGGGCCGGCGAGCGCGTGGCGGGGCGGGCGACCGCGCGGCCTGCGCGCCGGTGCGTCGCCGCCATCGCGCCGCGGCTACACTGAGCGACCCGTGCGTACGTCGATGACCCGCCTCGCCGAACTCCCGGCACGCTGGCGGGACCCGCTCTCCGGCTCGGCCGACAGGGGCTTCCTGGCTGGCTTCCTGGCCATCGCGGCGGCGCTTCTCCTGCTGCCGGCGATCCCCGCACTGGTGGCCTCCGAGAGCGTCGGGCGGCTCGCCGTGACGGGAACCGGCGGGCTCGTTGTCGCCGTCGCCTTCCTGTGGCGCCCCAAGCCCACGCTCCTCGCCTTCGCCCTCTACATCCTCTTCTACGAGACGATCGCCGGCTGGCTCGGCCCCGGCGTCAAGCAGATCGACGAGGTGTCGATCCCGCTCATGTTCGCGATCACCCTCGTCCGCGTGCGCCCGTTCGCGCGCCGGCGCTTCTCCGTCGTGCGGGAGGGAGGCCTCGCCGTGGCGGTCGCCTTCGGCGTCGCCTCGAGTCTCGTCAACGGGGTGCCCCTGCAGGTATGGACCCCCGAGCTCCTGCTCCTCGTCAAGGGGATCGGCGTCTTCTACATCGCCTCGTGGCTCGACTTCACGCCGGCCGACATCCGCCACGCGGCGATCGTCGTCCTGGCGGTCGGCTCGGCAGTCCTGCTCCTGGGCCTGATCGAGTTCATCAACCCGGTCGCCTTCCAGCGGACGCTCGGGCTGCACGAGCTGGTCCGGCCGCGCGGCACGCTGCCCTCGATCAAGTCGCTCTTCTTCCACCCGATCCTCTTCGGCTGGTTCACCACCTTCATCGCCCTCTACGCGTATGCGCACTTCCTCACCTTCCGCCGCTGGTGGATGC
>MGMJ01000039.1:8362-11639 GCA_001794945.1 Chloroflexi bacterium GWC2_73_18 | reverse complement strand
TTAGCAAACCGGTTTACGCAAACCTTAGGGGGCGTCTCGCCCGGTGTCAAGGGCCGAAATCCGGCGCCCGGGCCATCCGACCGTCCTCCGCCGGGGCGCCGCGCATGGGTGAGCCCCGTCCGGCCGGCCGACCAGCCGAGCGGCCGGCGCCGGGGCCGGGCGGCCGCGGCCGACGCCGGGCCGTGCCACCACCAGTGGCAAAAACGGCGCTCCCCACGCTGGCGAAGTGGGGCCCACCGCCGGTTCGGCCGCCGACCCACGCGTGGCGGGAGGCGATCCCGCCACCACGGGTGGCAGACCGCACCCGCGCGCTGCTCCGGCCCGGACCATCGGCGGGACGGCGCGGCAGGCGGGGCCTCGTGTCGCCTCCCGCCGGGCAGCGGCCAGCGGCACATCCCGCTGGGCTCCCCGTGGCGAGCGTCAGGCCTCCGCCGGTTGGCCGACCGCCTCGAGCGCGTGCCGGTAGATGGCCGCGCCATCGCGGCCGGTCGCGGGCGAGCGGAGAGAGGCGAGATCGTCGACCAGCAGCCGCTCGAGGTGCGTGCCGCCATGGCGATCGACGATGCGCGCCGCGTGCGCCGCGCAGAGGAGGGCATGCTCCGTCTCGGCGCGGTCCGGCTCTCCCCAGAACCAGGCGTCGCTGGCGAACATCGCCAGGCGCGACGCCTGCGCTGCCAGCAGCTCGCGCACGAGCGGATCGGGCGCCAGGCGGCCGGCCGAGACGATGCCGGTCTCCGCGTCGACGTAGTGGTCGCGCAACGACCAGAGGTCGGCGTCGCGTTCGTGCGCCAGGCGCTCCGATACCGCGTCGATACCGGCCGCCAGCCGATCGAGCGCGGCCCGCAGCGGGCCCTTCCAGCGGCCGTCGGGCGCGTCGGGGCACTCCGCCGTCCAGCGGGCGATCCCGTGGTGGCAGCTCCACGACGTCCGCTCGAGGACCGTCATGACCGGGAGGGCCGTCGTCGGCGGCGCGGCGAGCACCTCGCCGAGTGTCGCGCTGTCGAAGCGGCGCGGATCGGCGGCGGACCCCTCCGGCGATCGCGTCAACCGCTCGAGGAAGAGGTCGCGGAACGTCCGGTGGTGGCCGTAGGTCTCGCCGTCGGTGGCGGCCAGCAGGAGCGGGCTCGATCCGTCGCGCAGCGCCGTGGCCAGGCGAGGCACGACGTGCTCCCGCGCGAAACGGTCGGCGTCGGCGGTCGCCGCAGCATCGAAACCGATCGCCGCCGAGGCCGCGGCATCGAAGAAGAAGACCTCGATCGCCTGCCCGCCGCCGAGCACGACGCGGTAGGGACGCCGCACCTCGAGGTCGCCGTCGGTGCCGGCCTGCCACGGCGCCAGGATCGTCCAGCGCACGCCCTCCGCCGCCAGGTCCCGGAGGGTCGCCAGGTCGACCGCCGTCTCGGGAAGCCAGAAGCCGGTCGAGCGCCGCCCGAAGCGGTACTCGAAGTCGCGCATCCCCCAGCGGATCTCGGTGCGCCGGTCCCGCGCCGAGGCGAGCGGCAGGATGGTGTGGTGGTATCCCTGGGCGATCCCGTTCCGGCCGAGGTCCTGGGCGGCGATGGCGCCGAGGACGTCGGGCGCCTCGGCGGCAAGCCAGGCGGTGAGCGTCGGGCCGACGTTCCAGCCGATCCGCCCGAAGTTGCCGCGCTCGGCGTTCGGCCGGTAGCACTCCGCGGTGATCCGCTCGTTCCAGTCGTGGTACGGGGCGGCCTTCGGTTCCCGCGGCATCGCCCCGCTGAACGGGTCGCGGCGCGGCGGCTGGTAGAAGTGGGCGTGGAGCGCCAGGCGGCCGCGCGTCACCGTTCGGTCGCGCGTCCGGTCGGGGCGAACGAGGCGGGGTCGAGCGTCGGAAAGGGGTTGTCGAGCGCCTCGAGGCGGCGCCGCTCGGCGGCCGCTCCGCGCGGCAGCGGCGCCGCGGGGTCGGTCGACTCGAGCGCGACCGCCAGGCGGTCGAAGCGGGCGACATGCTCGCGGAAGCGCTCTTCCGCGTACCGCGGGGCCTGGCCGGTCGTCACCAGGAAGGGCCAGTCGCTCGACTGCAGGAGGAGCAGCTCGCGGGCGGCCTGGCGCAGGTGGGCGTGCCGGGCCGGCGGGACGGGGCCCGCTCCTCCCAGCTCGCGGGCGACGAGCGCCTCGAGGCGACCCTCCGCGGCGTGGATCTCCGGCCAGAACCAGGCGGTCTGGTCGTTCCACCAGGTGAAGTGGGTGCCGCCCAGTCCCCAGGAGCCCTCCGGCAGGTCGACCGCGTGGGTCGGCGGATGGGCCTCGACGAAGGTCCCGGCGGTCACCAGCTCCACGGCCGGGTCGGCGGCCAGGTCGCGGACGACCTGGCCGATCCAGCCGACACCCTCGAACCACCAGTGGCCGAAGAGCTCGGTGTCGTAGGCGGAGACGATGATCGGCCGCTCGAGCCCGGCGCCGCGGCGCTCGACGAGCAGGTCATGGACGAGCCCGGCGTAGTGGCCGGCGTGCTCGCGCGCGCGGCGGGCGGCGAGGCCGGGGTCGTAGAGCACCTTCTCCCCGAGCTCGACGTCGCGCCCGCTGACACGCCAGTACTGCAGCCCCGAGACGTCGTGGCGCCGGTGGAACTCGCGGTAGACATGGTCGCCCGGGTAACCGACCGTCCCCGACCAGACCTGCAGCCCGGTCCGCTCGTTGCGGGCGATGACCGCCACTTCGCTCTCGCGGACCCAGTAGGGCTCGTACGTCGTCGCCGGCCGCGGCGGCTCGTCGCGCGGCAATGGCGCTCCGCGGCGGCGGCGGACGGCGCCGTACGGGCCGATCAGTTCCCCTCGCGTGGCGCTCGTCGCCGGGCCGCCCTCGAGCATCTGGGTCTCGGCGAAGAAGACGAGGATGCCTTCCTCCTGGAGGAGCGTCTCCAGGCCGGGCCGGAGCGCGCCCCCGGAATCGAGGTCGGCCCGCTCGGCCTCGAGCGGCGTGCCCTCCGGGACGGCGGGACGGTAGGCGCACTCGGGCAGCCAGATCGCCCGCGGGCGGCGGCCGAAGAAGCGCCGGTAGGAGCGGATCCCCTCGCGGATCTGTCCGCGGATCGAGCTGTCGCGGGCGAGGAGTGGCAGGTAGCCGTGCGTCGCCGCCGAGGTGGCGATCTCGATGACACCGTCCTCCTGGAAGCCGCGCAAGGCGCCGACCAGGTCGCGCCGGTAACGGCGCTCGAACGCCTCGCGGACGCCGCCGTACCACTCGCCGTACCAGTCGGCCAGCCCGGCCAGGGCGCGCGCCTCGTCCGGCTCGATCGGTCGGGCGCCGCCGGCGAAGC
>MGMJ01000039.1:6275-8354 GCA_001794945.1 Chloroflexi bacterium GWC2_73_18 | reverse complement strand
CCTTCGGCCGGCTCGAGCCGGCCGGTCACGGCCCCGGCCGTGAAGCGGGCGGCGTCCTCGTCGGCGCGTCCGAGGCGGTCGTCGAGGTAGTCGGAGAAGCGTTCCAGGACGAGCGGGTCGGCCAGTTGCTCGCAGAGGATCGGGGTCAGCTCGATGGTGAGGCCGCCCCGGATCCCATCGCCTTGCAGGCCGGTGAGGACGTCGAGGAGCGGCAGGTAGGTCTCGGCCAGGGCCTCGTAGAGCCACTCCTCGCCGTGCGGCCAGGTCCCGTTCTCCCGGACATAGGGGAGGTGCGTGTGGAGCACGAAGGTGAAGGCGCCGGCGGTCGGCTCGCTGGTGCGTGCCATCAGCTGGTCGCCTCGCCGGCGCGGTCCCGGTCGCAGCGGGCGGCGATCCGCGTCCGCGCCTCGAACGCCTCGCCCGGGTCGAGGCGCAGCGGCCAGCGGAAGACGAGCGCGCTCCCCTGGTAGACGCGCTCGAAGCCGGCCTCCGAGTTCGAGATCGTCTCGATCGGCTGCCACCAGGCGCCGGCCGGCGGGGCCACGGTCGCCTCGGCATCGATCCCCAGCCAGTCGTTGCCGAAGCCGATCGCCTCGATCCCCTCGGCCGCGCCGCTCCCATCGTGCGGCGTCCGTGTCGCCCCCGACCGGTAGTAGGCGTCCGGGTTGCCGCCCCCGCCGAGCAGGTTGAGGGCCCACTCGACGGCGAGCGTCGTCTCGATCCGGGCCGCGGAGCGGTTCGTGACGCGCAGCTCCAGTTCGACCTGGGGGGCGAGCCGCTCCCCGGAGAAGCGGAAGGTCTTCTCGACCCGCAGCGGCCGCGGATCGCCGCCGCGGGGCCGCACTTCCCCGTCGCGCGCCAGCCGGACGCAGCCCGGCTCGAGCGCCTCGACGGCGTACGGCCGATCGGCCAGGTCGCCCCGCTCCGCGTAGCGGGCCGCGGCGAAGTCGTCCTGGCTCGTCTCGGGGTCGACCAGGTGGACGAGCCCGCTGCGGCGCTCATGCCGGTCGTAGTGGAGCCGCTCGGCGAGTCCCGGCTCCTTGGCCACCACCAGTTCGTGGATGCTGGTGGCGCCGGCTTCGCTCGGGAGGGGTGGCGAGGCGTCGCCGCGATCCTCCCCCGCGAGGTCGAGGAGCTGGACGTGCGCCGCCTCGGGCCGGCGGCGCATCACCGCGGCGATGGCGTGCCACGCCGCCCGCAGGTCCCACTCGCCCAATCCGGCTCCCTCGGCGGCGTCGATCACGGCGAGCTGCGAGGGCGTCGTCACGAGGACCTCCTCGACGCCGTCGAGGTCGGCGTCGGCGAGCCGCGTCTCGACCGCGACGCCGCCCCGCTCGCGTGCGCCGGCGTCGGCGGCATCCTCCGCCGCGACCAGGTGCTCCCAGGCGGCGAGGCGCAGGTGCGTGATGTAGATGCCGCCGAAGACCCCGTGCCAGTAGACGTCGTTCGACTGGCCCTGGTAAAGGTGGTCGAGGGCGCGCTCCCGGGCCGGCCCGGCCGGCATGGCGGCGACCTTGTCGGAGATCCGAAGCATCGCCTTGTGCAGGTCGTTCACCTCGCGGTAGCGCGCCTGGTAGTTGCGCCAGAAGCCGCCGCGCAGCCAGCGCGCCTCCGGGCGCCGCTCGGCGACGGCGCGGTGGAGGGCGGCGGTGAAGGCCCGCGACTCCTCCGGCGGCAGGGCCCATTCGGTCATCTCCACGTAGGACGAGGTCGGGACGTAGACCCGGCCGATCGGGGGGTGCCGCGCCAGCCACTCGCTGGGCGTCACGGTGACCAGCCAGCCGGCGCTCGCCTCGAGCGCGTCGAAGAAGCGCGCCATCCAGCGTCGCTCGCCCCAGCAGTGTTCGAAGGTCGTCGGCCACGAGCCGAGCTTCTCGCCGTCGTCGCCCATCGTCGCCAGGTGGCTCCCGTCGTCGGTGGCCTGCCCCCGCAGGTAGTCGATCACGGCTGCCGGCTCACCGAACGGGATCATGTAACGGAGGCGCTGGTCGGTGGCCAAGAGGGTAAGGAGCCGGCCCTGGTCGTCGGTGGTGTGGGCGCCGTGGAGGGCGTCGTCCGGCACGGCCGCGGCGCGGAAAT
>MGMJ01000039.1:0-6262 GCA_001794945.1 Chloroflexi bacterium GWC2_73_18 | reverse complement strand
CTCCCAGACGCGCTCGGCCAGCCAGGCGCCGCGCGGGGGCACGCCGGTGAGCGCCTCCAGCTCGCTTGCCATGCGGCGAAGCTGACCGAGCCGGTCGCGCTCGGGCAGGGCGACCAGGACCGGCTCGTAGTGCGCTCCGCCGACCAGCTCGACCTGCCCGCGCCCGACGAGCGCCACGAGACGGGACAGGAACTCCGGCCGCTCTCGGCGCAGCCAGCCCAGCAGCGGTCCCGAGTAGTGGAGGGCGAAGCGGATCCGCGGATGTCGCTCGAGCGCCTCGAGGAGCGGCAGGTACGCCTGGCGGAAGGCCTCCTCGATCACCCAGCCGAAGTTGCCGACGGGCTGGTGGTTGTGGATGACGAGTGCGAGCGAGATGCGAGGCGTCACGTTCGTGGGCGGATCAGCGGGGCGCGGCATCCGGGGACGAACGGCCGCGCGGGTGCTCGCCGCCGCGAACGACGCGGCCGCCCGCTGCCACGACCGGGGCCGGCGCTCCGGTCGCGTCCTGGGCCTGACGGCCGGCCGGCTCGACGCCCGCCGCCGGGAGGTAGAGCTGCTCGACGTACTCGCGCAACATCCGCGTCGTCGAGAAGCGCCAGATCGTGCTGGCGATGGAGCGCTTCATCAACGCGATCCAGGCGGCCGGCAGGCCCGTCTCCTCGTCGCGCTCGTAGTAGCGCGGCACGATCTCCTCTTCGAGGATCCGGTAGAGGTCCATCGCGTCGAGTCCGTCCTGGCGCGCCTCGTCGGGGTCGACCTCCCGTCCCCCGATCGCCCAGCCGTTGGTCCCGGTCCAGCCCTCGTCCCACCAGCCGTCGAGGACCGAGCAGTTGACGGCGCCGTTGGCGGCCGCCTTCATCCCGGAGGTGCCGCTCGCCTCGAGCGGGCGGCGCGGGTTGTTGAGCCAGACGTCGACGCCCTGCACCAGGTAGCGGGCGACCCGCAGGTCGTAGTCCTCGATGATGAAGACGCGCCCGCGTAACCGCGGCCCGCGGGACCGGGTGAAGATCTCCTGGATCACCTTCTGGCCGGGCCGGTCGGCCGGGTGGGCCTTGCCGGCGAAGACGACCTGGACCGGGCGGGCCGGGTCCCACACCAGGCGCGCCAGCCGCTCCTCGTCGTGGAAGAGCAGGTAGGCGCGCTTGTAGGTGGCGAAGCGGCGGGCGAAGCAGATCGTCAGGATCTCCGGGTCGAGCGCCGACTCGAGCTCCTCCAGCGTCGCGGGCGGCTCGCCATGTCGGGCGAACTGGTCGCGGAGCCGGCCCCGTGCGAAGTAGGCGAGTTCGAGCTTCTGCCGCTGGTGGGCATCCCAGAGCTGGACGTCGGGGAGCTGCTCCAGTCGTTCCCAGAAGCGGGAGGCGGGCGGCCCCGTGTCGAGATCGTCGAGGTCGGCGCCGAGGTGGCGCTCGTAGAGCTCGCGGACCGGCCGTCCCAGCCAGGTCGGCGGGTGGATCCCGTTGGTGATGCCCCCGATCGGGCGTTCCGGGACGCCGGTCCAGGTCGCCGCGGCGGTCCGCGCGTGGAGAGCACTCACCGCGTTGGCACCGCGCGAGACGCGCAGGCTGAAGGCGGTCATGTCGAACTGGCCGGCCGCATCGGCGTCGACCCCCCGAGCCAGCTCGAGCAGGCGGTCGGTCGGGATGCCGGCCCCCTCGCAGAGCGGCGTGGCGAGCCGGCGCACGAGTTCGCCGTCGAAGCGCTCGTTGCCGGCGGAGATCGGCGTGTGGATGCTGAAGACGGCGTCGCGCCGGGTCCGCTCGATCGCCTCCTCCAGCGGCGTCCCGGCCCGCGTCAGCTCGGCCATCCGCTCGACCAGCAGGAACGCCGAGTGTCCCTCGTTGAGGTGCCAGGCGACCGGGGCGACGCCGAGGGCGCGCAGGGCGCGCACTCCGCCGACGCCGAGGACCAGCTCCTGGTGGAGGCGCATCTCGCGGCCGCGCACGTAGAGGATGTGGGTGATCGGCCGATCGGCCGCCGGGTTCTCCGGGATGTCGGTGTCGAGGAGGAGGAGCGGCACCCGCCCGACCTGCGCCAGCCAGACGGCGGCCCGCACCGTCCGCCCGGGTAGCTCGACCGGCACCCGGAGCGTCGTTCCGTCCGGCCCGGCGACGCGAACCAGCGGCAGGCGGGTCGGGTCGTAGTCGGGGTACGCGTGCTCCTGGTGGCCGTCGGCGTCGATCGTCTGGCGGAAGTAGCCGCGCCGATAGAGGAGCCCGACGGCGACGAAAGGGAGCGCCATGTCGCTCGCCGCCTTGCAGTGGTCGCCGGCCAGGATGCCGAGGCCGCCAGAGTAGAGGCCGAGCGACTCGTGGAGGCCGTACTCGGCGGAGAAGTAGCCGATCGGGCCGCCCGGTTGCCGCCCGTGCTCCCGGGCGAACCAGCGGCCGCGTCCGTCTGCCATGTAGCGGTCGAACCCGGCCAGGAGCGTCTGGTAGGAGCCCATGAAGTGCGGGTCGTCGAGGAGGCCCTCCCAGCGGACCACGCCCTCGAGGACGGGGATCGGGTTGCGGTAACGCGCCCAGGCCGGCGGGTCGACCCGCGAGAAGAGGACGCGGACCTCCGGGTGCCAGGTCCAGTAGAGGTTGTAGGCGAGGCGGCGCAGCCCCTCGAGGGGCGGGGGGAGGGGGAAGGACGCCCCCGGGAGCGTCGGCACCGTGACCGGTCGCATGTCCGGGCATCATACCCGACGGTCGAGCGGGCTGAACCGATTTAGCACGCACCCGGGCGGCTCGGCGCCGCGTTGGTCGGCCGGGCCCGCGCTACGATGCCGCGGTGGAACTCCGATCGATGATCCGGATGCCCCCGGCAGCGCGCCCCGAGCGCCGGCTGCGGATCGCCTTCGTCGCCTCGGAGGTCGAGCCCTGGTTCAAGACCGGCGGCCTGGCCGACGTCGTCGACGCCCTGGCGCGGGCGCTGGGGCGTGCCGGCCACGCGGTGGACGTCTTCCTGCCCGCCTACCGCCACGTCCGACGGCCGCCGGGGCTCGAGCGGAGCGCGCTCGCCGTCCCGGTCGCCGATCCCGGCCGCCACGACGAGGGCGACGTCGCCTCGGTCGACATCCTGGCCGCCCGCGCCGACGGGTACCGGCTCCGCCTGGTCGAGCACCCGTTCTCCTTCGATCGCGAGGGCGCCTACGGGAAGGGCGGCGCCGACTACGCCGACAACGGCTTCCGCTTCGCCCTCTTCTGCCGCGCCGTGCTGGAGGCGGTCCGCGCCGACGGCCGGCCGCTCGACGTCCTCCATGCCCACGACTGGCAGGGAGCACTGGCGGTCGTCTACCGCGACGCGCTCTACGGGTCCGATCCGGTGGTGGGGCCGGCGGCGACGGTGCTGACGATCCACAACCTGGCCTACCACGGCTGGGTGCCGCGCGAGCGCCGCGGCCCGCTGATGCTCCCCGAGGAGACGTACGGCGACGCCTTCGGGGTCGATCTCCTGCGCGAGGGGATCCGGGCGGCCGACCTGGTGACGACGGTCAGCCCGACCTACGCCCGCGAGGCGCTGACGCCCGAGTCCGGGATGGGGCTCGACGGCGACCTGCGGGCCCGGGGCGACCGGTTCGTGGGAATCATGAACGGCCTCGACACGGAACTCTGGGACCCGGCGACCGATGCGGCGCTCCCCGTCCGGTACGCGCTGGTGGCCGACCCGGGACGGGGAGTGGCGGAGGTGGCCGCCGGCAAGGCGGCGGCGAAGGCCGACCTGGTCGACCGGCACGGGCTCGACCTGGCGACGGAGGCGCCGCTCCTCGGGCTGGTGGGGCGGCTCGACCCGCAGAAGGGCTTCGACCTGCTCACCGCGGCGGCGCCGGCGATCCTCGGGTCGGGGGCACGACTCGTCGTGCTGGGGAGCGGGCACGCCGAGCTCGTGGCGGGGCTGCGCGCGCTCGCCGCGGCGCGCCCCGGGCGGATCGCCGTGGTGGAGCGCTTCGACCGCGACGAGGCGCGCCGGATCTACGCGGGGAGCGACCTCTTCCTCATGCCGTCACGCTTCGAGCCGTCGGGGCAGGGCCAGTTGATCGCCTTCCGCTATGGGACGCCGGTGATCGCCCGCCGGACCGGTGGCCTCGCGGACAGCGTCGCCGACGCCGACGCCGACCCGGAGCGCGGCAACGGCTTCGTCTTCGACGCGGCGAGCCCCGAGGCGTTCGCGGCCGCGACCCGCCGCGCCCTCGCCTGGTGGGCCGAGGCGGACCGCTGGTCACGCCTCCGCGCGCGGGTCATGGCCCTCGACCACTCCTGGGCCGTCCCCGCGCGCGCCTACCTCGACGCCTACCGTGGAGCGATGGCGCTCAGGCGATGACGAACCAGGCGACGACGCAGTTGCTCGCCGCCGGCGCGGTGAGGTAGATGGTGAACTTGCCCGCGATGGGATCGCGTTGGACGCGCTTGACGGTCGTCGAGCCGCCGGCGCTCGTCTGGAGGGTGCAGAGGACCTTCGAGCCCGTCGTGATCGGGACGCCCGGGTCGACCAAGGCCGAGGCCGAGCCGCTCGGGATCGTCTTGAGCCCCGCCGAGCTGAACTTCACGGGCCCGACGGCCTGGAAGGCGGTCCCGCCCGCGCCGGCCGAGAAGTAGCCGCCCGTCCCGGTCTCGCTGCGGCCGACGACGCCCTTGCCGCTCGTGGCGGAGCCATGGACGCCGCGCCCCGCGCCGGAGCGACCGTACACCCCGCGCGTGGCGGCGTCCGAGTCGGGGCCGGCGTCGCCGAAGACGCCGACCTTGTCGGGCGCGGCCGGCACGGCGCCCGATCCGCTCCAGCCCTGCACGCCGGTGTTCGCGCCGCCGGAATCGCCGAGGATCGCGGGCTTCGAGCCGGACTCACTGTGGCCGAGGACGGCCTTGCCGGTGCCGCTGAAGCCGTAGACGCCGGTGCCGGTCCCGGCGCCGCCGCTTACGCCGACGCCTGCCGAGGTGAGACCCTGGAGCCCGGTGCCGTCGGTCCCGCTGTGACCGATCAGCGCCGTGCCCGACGGATCGGTGTTCTCGATCTCGGTCTCGATCGTCTCGGAGTTGAGCTGCCCGAGGAGGACCGGGTCGCCGTCGGCGGCGCGGATCGCCGCCGGCCGCCCGAGCGTCTGCGCGGCCAGGGCGGCAAGTCCGCCGGCGGCGGCGGCGAGGAGCGCTCGGCGCGACCGCGGGGTCGTGGTGTCGACGGCCATGGGTGAGCCTCCCGCGAATGGCCGGGTGGCGCCGATCATCGGCCTGGGTGTCCACCCGCTCTTTCTGCGACCAGTCTAGCCGGGCGCCCGATCGGTGTCCGCGAGCGCCCGCACCAGCATGGCGAGGAACGCTTCGAAGTGGGTGCGGTGGAAGCTGTGGCCCGCGCCGCGCAGCAGCTGCACGTTCGCCTCGCCGAGCAGATCGATCAGCCGGCCGCGTGCCTCGTCGGGGACCATCGAGCCGAAGGCCGGTTCACCGACGATGGCGCTCACCGGCAGCCCCGGCCTCTTCTTCCGCAGCGCCAGGAGCGCCGGCGTCGGGTCGAACGGCACGTTCGCCGCCACGATCCCGATCATGACGCGGTTCGACACCTGGGTGAGCGCCTCGGACTTGCCCTCCAGGTCGGCCTCGCCCCAGTCGGAGTGGTCCGACTCGAGCGTGCTGCGCGCCTCCTGCCGCGAGCGGGTCGTCTCGGCGACGACCTCGGCGCCCATCGCCCGCGCCTCCTCCTCGGTGAGGTAGGGCGGATCGAAGAGGACGAGACGCTCGCAGGCGAGCCCCTCGAGCGGGACGAGCGAGGCGACCGACGCCCCCCAGGAGTGGCCGACGACGGCAGGGCGCTCGAGGCCGATCCGCCGGCCCAGGTCGGCGACGACCCTCGCCGTCGAGGCGATCCGGAAACGGCGGTCGGCGCGCAGGCGCACGAGGGCCAGGCGCGACGTGTCGAAGGGGCCCGGCCGCTCACGGTCGGAGCCGTCGAGAGCGTAGGTGTGGCCGTGGCCGGGCAGGTCGGGCGCGATGGCGCGCCATCCGCGCGCGGCGAGCGCCTCGGCGATCGTCGTCATCGTCACGGCGTTGCTCTGGAGGCCGTGGAGGAGGAGGGCGGTCCGGCCGTTCGGGACGCCGCGCGGCTCCCACGCCAGGTAGCTCAACTCGTCGCGCGCGAGGCGCACCGCGGCGCGCGTCGGCCCGGGTCGGATCATCGGGCGCAAGGGTAGCCGACTCGCCCGCCCCTCGCCCGAAGCCGGCCGTCCGGCTGCCCCCATCGTCCCAGCGTCGCGGCCGAAACGTACCGTGGCATGGTCGCTCCGCTCGCTGCT
>MGMJ01000038.1:5012-11277 GCA_001794945.1 Chloroflexi bacterium GWC2_73_18 | reverse complement strand
GCCGGAGGCGCTGGGGAAGAGCGAGGCGTCGGCGACGTACAGGGCGCCGACCATCCGGTCGCGCGCGTCGGCGCGGACCCGGCCGCGCGGGTCGCAGGCGTGGTCGCGCGGGCCAGCGCCCATGCGCGCCGTCCCCATCTGGTGCGCCGACCCGAGGAGGCCGCGGTTGGGCGAGAAGTCGAAGCGGCCGAGACGGTCGAGGTAACCCTCGAACTGCGCCTCGATGTCGCTCCCCGCCACGAACCCCGCGTGGCCGAACCAGGCGGCCGGCGTCCCCAGGGCGGCGACCTCGACCGCTCGCGCCGCGCGGTGGAGGCGCGCCGTCGCTACCAGGGAGCGCCGGAGCGTCGCGGTGTCGCGCGGCGAGACCCGGTACGAGATCCGCACCGAGCCGCTCCGCCGGAGCGTGAGGCTCCCGCCGTCGTGGTCTCGGCAGACCCCGACCAGCGGCGCGAAGTGGCGCAGCCGGTCGAAGATCGCCTGGCTCTCCGCCAGACCGGCCCAGGGGAAGGCGAGCGCGGCGAGGCCGGGGTGCGCCGGCACCGATTCGATGATGAAGCCGTTCGGACCGGCGAACTCGGCGGAGCGGGCCGCCTGGGTCGTGCCCCGCCACATCTCGATCGGCTCGACGTAGCGGCCGATCACCGCGGCGACCGGATGGAGGCGCAGGTACCGTCCCAGCGCCGGGTGGCGAAGCCCGCTCCGCTCCAGGATCACCGGCGTGCGCAGAGCCCCCGCGGCGACGACGACCTGGCGCGCACGGACGGCGAAGGGGTGGCCGCCGCGCGTGCGGCCCTCGACCCCGGTCGCCCGCCCGCCCTCGAGGAGGATGCGCGTCACCGGCGCCTCGACCAGGAACCGTGCACCGCGGCGAGCCGCCTCGGCGAGGTGGAGCCGCGGCCCGGAGCGCTTCGCCCCGCGGCGGCAGCCGAAACCGCATGCTCCGCAGTCGCCGCAGCCGCCGGCGTTGCGGACCATCGGGCTCGCCTCCCAGCCGAGCGCCCGTGCCCCGCGCAGGATCGCCGCATCCTTGGGCGGGATCGATGGCGGATCATCGTAGCCGAGCTCATGGGCCAGCGCGGCCAGGTCCGCGTCCGCCTCCTCGTCGTCGAAACCGTCCAGGCCGTGCTCGCCGGCCCACTCGGCGCGCAGCCAGTCGGGTGGCGGGAAGCAGCTCGCCCAGTTGACGGTGGTGCCGCCGCCCAGCCCGCCGCCCGCCAGGACGACGACGCCCGCGTCGTCGGTGGCGAGGAGCCCGTGGTCGAGGTAGAGGCGGTCGAAGCCGTCCATCTCGTGTTGCGTCATCTCCGACTCGCGCACGTACGGCCCGGCCTCGATGACGATGACCGAGCGGCCCGCCCGGGCAAGCTCCTGCGCCACGACGCCGCCGCCGGCCCCGGAGCCGACGATCGCGACGTCCGCCTCGAGCGTCGTCGCCTCGCCGACCGCGAGCGGCGCGATCGGCGACGGCTCGGGGGAGACCGGCTCCTCGCTCGGCGCGTAGCCGATCCGGCGCCAGTTCGGGCTGCCGGAGCCGTCCGGCCCGTCGTCGGCGTAGGCGAAGAAGAGGCTGAGGCGCTTCAGGACCTGGAAGGCGGTCCGGCGCCCGCCGATCCGGCTCGTGGCCCAGCCGAGCAGGTGCCGCTCGCGGCGCTCCTGCCCGAGATCGCGGAAGCGGACGGGCCCAGCCCCGAGGAGCAGGTTGGCCGATCGCGAGTCGAAGGTGCGCAGGGCGAGGCGGAGGAGGCGCTGGTCGGCCGGGTCGGTCACGTCCGCGAGGGCGTGGCTGATCAGGGCCGCGCGCCGGATCGCCCCGCCCGGCGAGAACGTCTCGGCAACGGCGGCGAGAACCTCGAGGTCCGAGGCGCGCCAGCCGGGCGGCGGTCCCTGCGGCGTGGGGCGCGCGAGAATCGGGACGCGGACCGGCTCCGGGGCGGCTTCGGCTGCGGGCTTGCGTCGCTTGCGCGCCATCGCAGCGATGATACGGGCGGACGCCAGCCCGCTGACCGACGACCGCCTCAGGCGGTCAGCTCGATCGCCGGCCGGTCGGGCGATTCCAGCCAGTAGTACTCGCCGGCCCGGCGGCGCGCGTCGGAGAGGTCGACATAGGCGGCGCCGTCGACCGGGCAGCGGAACGGGTTGTGGTAGCGGAAGGTGCCACCGCAGCGGCATGGGTGCTCGGCGAGGGCGCGGTCGAGCTCGGCGACGGCGGCGCGGTAGGCCACCTCGGCGGCGTCGTCCCGGCCCGGCATGTCGAAGTCCGGGCCGGGGAGCGACGCGGCGAGCGGACCCAGCGTCTCGTCCGAGAACGCCCAGATGGCGGCCCGGGAGCAGCGGTCGCAGTAGGCGTAACCGACTTCGTTGAAGCCGGCGTGATAGGTGCGGAAGACGAACGGGTCCCCGTTCCGGCAGAGGGCGGCCATCCGGATCCAGGCGGGGGTGGCGGCGTCGGACCAGGCGAAGCCCCGCTCGAAGAGACCGCCACCCTCGGGGATGACGACCGGCGAGCCGGGCAGGATGAACGGTTGGATCCGGTACTCGGCCAGCCCGTTCGGATCGCGCTCGGCGCCCTCTTCGTCCCAGGCCAGGTACGCCTGGACGACACCAGAGTGGCGCTGGAGCGAGAGGTACAGATCGGTCATCTCCCAGACGCGCCCCTCCCAGTCGAGCAGCTCGAACGCGAGCGGGGCGAAGCGCGGTTCCCCGGCACCTGCCGCCTCGAAACGGACCGCCAGCCGTTCCCCGACGCCGGCCGGGACCCGGAAGCGGGCCCGGAACTCGCCGTCGCCAGCGGCGCGCATCGCGTCCAGCCCGGCGACGAGGTAGCGGATCGTCATCCCGCGGCGAACCCCTGGGCCGGGAGCGGCGGGCAGCGGAGGGGACGGTCCTCCCGGTAGCCGAGCAGGTAGTCGGCCTGGATCAGGGTGTGGAGCTGGCTCGTCCCCTCGTAGATGACGGCCGCCTTCGAGTTGCGCAGGTAGCGCTCGACGGGGAAGTCGTTGGAGTAGCCGTTGGCGCCGTGGACCTGGATCGCGTCGAGGGCACACTGCACCGAGTGGTCGGTGGCGAACCACTTGGCCAGGCTCGTCTCGCGGGTGTTGCGGAGACCGCGGTTCTTGAGCCAGCCGGCGCGCCAGACGAGGAGCCGGCTGGCCTCGATCCCCTTGGCCATGTTGGCGAGGAGCTGCTTGACCAGCTGGTGGCGACCGATCTCCTCGCCGAAGGTGTGTCGCTCCCGGGCGTACTTCACGCTGGCGTCAAGACACGCCTGCGCCAGCCCGACCGCCCCGGCCGCCACCGTGTAGCGGCCCTGGTCGATGGCACTCATGGCGATGGTGAAGCCCTCGCCTTCCTCGCCGAGGCGGTTCTCGGCCGGGACGCGGACGTCGTCGAGGAAGATGGTGCCGGTGTTGCCGGCGCGGATCCCCAGCTTGCCGTGGATGGTGCCGGTGGTGAGGCCCGGCATGTCGCGTTCGATGAGGAAGGCGGTGATCCCGCGATGGCGCTTCTCGCGGTCGACGGTGGCGAAGAGGAGGAAGTGGTCGGCGAGGTCGGCCAGGCTGATCCACTGTTTCGAGCCGTTGAGGACGTACTCGTCGCCCTCGCGCCGCGCCGTCGTCTGGATCGCCGCCGCGTCGGTGCCGGCGCCCGGCTCGGTGAGGGCGAAGGTCGCCAGCTTCTCGCCGCGCGCCTGAGGCTCGAGCCAGCGCTCCTTCTGCTCGTCGGTCCCCCACTGCATCAACGTCAGCGAGTTGAGGGCAACGTGGACGCTCTGCACGACCCGGAAGGCGGTGTCGGCGTGCTCCAGTTCCTCGCAGAGGACGGCGAAGCTGACGTAGTCCATCCCGAGACCGCCCCAGCGCTCGTGGATCGGCGCGCCCAGGAAGCCCAGCTCGCCCATCCTGGCGAAGACCTCGCGGTGGACCTCGCCCTTCGCGTCCCACTCGCGGATGTGCGGCTCGATCTCGGCCGCGCAGAAGTCGCGGGCTGTCTGCTTGACGAGCCGGTTCTCCTCGGTCAGCGTGAAGTCGATCATCTGGTCCTGTCCGTGCTCATGTCACGATGGGGCGAGGGATCCGGTCTTCCGGGCGGCGGGCTGGTCCCCGCGGGGCGGCGCCTGCCCGTCCGGCGGCACGGAGCCACGGTCGGTCCCGGCTGAACGATCAAGACTCTACCATCCGGGTCCCGGGCAGCAGGCAGCCTCGAGCGTCCTGCGCCACACGCCCGCCCGTTGCCCTTCCCGCCAGACCTCGGGGCCCGGACCGGCTACGATGGGTGTCGCGCCCCGAGGAGCCACCCAGACTCGATGAAACGACTCAGCCTTCTCGCCGCCGCAACAGCCCTGATCATCCTGCCCGCCACGGTGCTGGCCCAGGTGATCCCGCGGCTCGGCGGCCCCGTGACCGACCTGACCGGCGTGCTCGCCGGTCGCGAGTCCGAGATCGAGTCGGCGATCGGTCGCGTCCGCGATGCGGATGGCGTCGAGGTGTGGGTCCTCTTCGTCGACACGAATGACGGGCTGACGGCCGAGGAGTTCGCACGGCAGGTCTTCGAGACGAATTCGCTCGGCGGCAACGACGCGCTTTTCGTCGTCGCCCTCACGGAGCGGACCGATTTCGTCTGGACCGAGGACGCGGACATCACCAGCGACGAGATCAACCGTGCGACCGCGGAGATCGCGGAGCCGCGTCTCCGCGACAGTGACTACGTCGGCGCGGCGATCGCGCTGACAGAAGCGCTCGGCGAGGCGAAGCGACCGGGACTCGTGCCCACCGAGCAGCCCACCGAGCAGCCCACCGAGCAGCCCACCGAGCAGCCCACCGAGCAGCCCACCGAGCAGCCCACCGAGCAACCCGGTGGGCAATCCGGCGGCGGCACCATCGTCGGCGCCCTCGGGATCGTCGTCGCGATGGTCCTCGTCATCGTCGGCCTCCTGTTCGTCGTCGGCCGGATCCGCCAAGGCCGGCTCGACCGCCGGACGGCCGAGGAGAGCGACCGTCGGACCGGGCAGCTGGCCGGCGAAGCGAACACGCTGCTCATCCAGGCCGACGACGCGATCCGCGAGGCCGACCAGGAACTCGGCTTCGCCGAAGCGCAGTTCGGCGAAGCCGACGTCGCTCCCTTCCGCGATGCGATCGCCGCGGCCCGCACCGAGCTGCAGGCCTCGTTCGCGGTCCGGCAGCAGCTCGACGACGACGTCCCCGAGGACCCCGCGACCCGCGAGCGGATGCTCGGCGAGATCGTCGAACGGTCGCGACGCGCGCTCGGGCTCATCGACGAGCAGGGCCGTCGGATCAAGGATCTCCGCGAGCTCCAGGAGCGCGCGCCCGAGCTGCTGGGCCAGCTGCCCGCCGCGATCGATGCGCTCGAGGCCCGCCTGCCGGCCGTCGAGACGACGTTCGGCCGGCTGACCGGCTACGCGCCGGCAAGCTGGCAGCCGGTGAAGGGGAACCTCGAGGAGGCGCGCAAGCGGATCGCCTACGCCCGCACGGAGGTCGAGCGCGGGTCTGCCGTCCCGGCCTCCGACCGCCCGGCTGCGGCCGGCAGTGTCCGCGCCGCTCGGGATGCCCTCGCCCAGGCGGGAACCCTCCTGGACGCGATCGAACGGCTGGCGACCTCGCTCGACGAGGCCCGGGGCCGGCTCACGGCGGAGATCGAAGCCGCCGCCGCGGACGTCGAACGGGCCCGGACCGCAGTCGCGGGCCGTGTGGATCCCGCCGCCCGGGAGAAGCTCCTCGAAGCGGAGCGGCTCCTCGCCGTGGCGCGTGCCGAGGCGGCGTCCGCGACGCCCGACGTCCTCGTCGCGCTCAAGCAGGCCCTCCAGGTGAACGCCACCGCCGACGAGGTCCTCGCAAACGTGCGCGAAACCGAGGAGCGACGCGCGCGCGAGGCCGCCGTCCTCACCGCCGCGCTCCGGTCCGCCGAGGTGAGCGTCACCCGGGCCGCCGACTTCATCGCCGCGCGGCGGCGCGGCGTCGGTCGCGTGGCACGCACGCGCCTGGCCGAAGCCGAGCGCCACCTCGAGGCCGCCCGCGCGCTCGAGGCGACCGACGGTGCAGCAGCGGCCAGGGAGGCGAACACGGCGGAGCGGCTCGCGGACGAGGCGTACCGGCTCGCGAGCGAGGACTTCGAACGCTTCGACCTGCGGCCAGGTCGTCGCCGTGGCGCCCGCAACCTGGCCGGGGCGATCCTCGGCGGCGGTGGTGCCGGATGGGGTGGTGCCGGATGGGGTGGCGGCGGTCGCGGCGGGGGCGGAGGCGGCGGC
>MGMJ01000038.1:101-5004 GCA_001794945.1 Chloroflexi bacterium GWC2_73_18 | reverse complement strand
CACGGTGGTGGCGGGGGGGGACACGGTGGTGGCGGCCGCTGGTGATCAAGCGTGGGCGAGGGACCGGTGTCCCGTCGCCCGTCGGCAGGACCGGTAGCGAGAGACGGCAGAGGAGAACGACGACATGGCACAGACCTCGATCCTTGGGCGCATCGGCCAGCTCGTCCGGGCGAACGTCAACGCGCTGCTCGACAGCGCGGAGGACCCGGACAAGATGCTGGACCAGCTGATCCGGGACTTCACGAACAACATGGCCGAGGCCGAGGAGGCCGCCGCCCAGACGATCGGCAATCTCCGGCTTCTCGAGGACGATGCGAAGGAAGCCCGCGAGGCCACGGCCGAATGGGGCAGCAAGGCCGCCGCCGCGTCGCACAAGGCGGAGGAGCTGCGGGCAGCCGGCAGCGCCGCCGAGGCCGGTCGGTTCGACGAGCTCGCCAAGCTCGCTCTCCGACGGCAGATCAGCTTCGAGCAGCAGGTCGCCACGTTCGATACGCAGATCGCCCAGCAGACCGAGCTCGTGAACAAGCTCAAGGATGGACTGAACAAGCTCCGCGTGAAGCGCGAGGAGCTCGTTCAGAAGCGCGACGAGCTCGTCAGTCGGGCGAAGATGGCCCAGGCTCAGGCGCAGGTCCAGCAGACGCTCAGGAACGTGTCGGTCATGGACCCGACGAGCGAGCTCGCCCGCTTCGAGGAACGGATCCGCCGCCAGGAGGCGATGGCCCGCGGGCTGGAGGAGGTCACCGCCTCGTCGCTCGACGAGCAGTTCGCCGCGCTCGACAGTGACGAGGACGAGCTCGAGGTGGAGGCCCGCCTCGCGACCCTCAAGTCCGGCTCGGGCGGCTGACCCGACGGCGGCCGTCGGGCCGCCTGCCGCGTCGAACCAGCTCCCCATGGCCCGACAGGGTACGGCCGCCCGGCTTCCGGTCCTGGGTCTGCGCTGCGCCGCCCGCGACGCCGCCCCTATACTCGGGCGCGCCGACCGCCGCATCCCCGCTCTGCCGAGGACCCCATGGACTCGACCACCGCCACCGATCTCGCCGCGCTCGCGAAGTCGAACCTCACTCCCACGCTGGGTCGCTACTTCGAAAGGAGCTGGAGCCACGGCGAGGGGCACCGCCTCTACGACACGGCCGGGAAGGGGTACCTCGACTTCGCCAACGGGATCGCCGTCACCGTCCTCGGGCATCGCCACCCCGCCGTCACCGCGGCGATCCACGAGCAGGTCGAGCGGCTCATCGGCCCCACCGCCGCCATGGGCTACGGCGAGCCGGTCGTCCGCCTGGCGACCGAGCTGGCGGCGACCTTCCCCGAGCCGCTCGATACGATCTTCTTCCTCAACTCGGGCTCCGAGACGATCGAGGCCGCCCTCAAGCTCGCCCGCCGGGTCACCGGCCGGCCGGGGATCATCGCCTTTCGGGATGCCTTCCACGGGCGGACGCTGGGGGCGACGTCGGTCACCAGCTCGAGCCTCAACTACCGGACCGGCTACGAGCCGCTCCTCCCCGCCGTCTACCTGGCGCCGTTCCCCAACGTCTACCGCGATTTCGGCGGCGACGAGGAGCGCGCGACAGGCGAGGCGATGGCAGCGCTGCGCCGCCTGACCGCCACGGTCGTGCCGCCGACGAGCGTGGCGGCGATCCTGATCGAGTCGGTACAGGGCGAGGGCGGCTACAACCCGGCGCCGGCCGCGTTCCTGCGGGAGCTGCGCGCCTTCTGCGACGAGCACGGCATCCTCCTCGTCGCCGACGAGGTCCAGTCCGGCTATGGGCGGACCGGGCTGATGTGGGGTTTCCAGCGCGCCGGCATCGTCCCCGACGTCGTCTGCGTCGCCAAGGCGATCGCCAACGGGCTGCCCCTCTCGGCGATCGTGACGCGCCGCGAGCTCCAGGAGCGCTGGGGGGTGGGAGCGCACGGCACGACCTTCGGCGGCAACCCGGTCGCCTGCGCCGCCGGCCTCGCGGTCCTGCGCACCATCCGCGAGCAGGACCTCGTCGCCAACGCCGCGGCGTGTGGAGAGGAGCTGACCGCCGGGTTGCGGCGGATCGCCGCCGCCGAGCCGCGGATCGGCGACGTGCGCGGCCCTGGCCTGATGATCGGGGTCGAGTTCGTCAAGGACCGCGCCGCGCGAGCGCCGGACGGCGACCTGGCGGAGGCGTTGATCGCCCGCTGCGCCGACCTGGGCCTCCTCGTCCTCACCTGCGGCGTGGAGCACCAGGTGATTCGCTGGATCGCGCCGCTCGACGTCACCTCGGCCGAGATCGCCGAGGCGCTGGGGATCTTCGAGGCGGCGCTCCAGACCGTCTGAAGGCGGCCGCCGCCCAGGTCGACGACCACCCAACGCCCGACGCCCGCGGCCCGGCGCCCGACGGCCCTGCCCGACGCGTTGTCGCCGGCACCGGGGCTGCTGGCGGACCGTCTGCGGGGCCCGGCCGCGCGGCGGAGGGCGCCGCCGGCAGGGCTTCCGTCCCGATGCTGAGGTGCATCACCTGCCACACGAACACGCTCGTCGACGGCAGGTCCGAACCGGCCCGATCCGACACGGGGCCACGCGTGTTCGTGCCCGGATCGGTGCACCCGTGGATCACGCGGGCGGCGGGGCAGCCGCGGGGCGACGGGAGGCGGCGGGCGGAGCCATCGAGGCGCGGGCGCGCGGCGCGGCGCGTCTCGGAGCCCCCTGCGCCTTGGTCGAGCGCGGCGCCGCGCCGGGAGTCTCCCTCCTGGTCGTGTTCCGGATCACGCGGGCGGCCAGGCGATTCCCGCTGCCCCGAGACATGGCGAGACGGCGAACCCCACCCCAGTCGCTGTCTTCGTTGCGAGCGTGCCGGGCGCGCTGCCCGGCGGCGCCGAGCTACCTGTTGCGGGCCAGGAAGCTCATGATGTCATCGAGTCGGAACCGGCGGTCGCCGCGCTTGCACACCCGGTAGAACGGGAGCTCGCCGCGATCGCCGAGCCGCTTCACCGTGTTCACGTGGAGGTGGAGCATCTGGGCGACTTCGCTGGCGGTCAGCATCGGTCCGAGGTCGTTGACTGCCATCGAGGACATGTCGGTGGTTCGCCTCACCCTGCGGTACGCCTGTCAGGACAGGTCTGCCGGCCTGCGGGTCGGAGTGCTGCACTCCGCCCGGTTGCCGTTGGGAGCGTACGTGTCCGGACCGCACCACAACAAGCCGTACTTTGGTCCGACGCCGCCGGTACCTGGAGTGGTGCGGCCGCGCGCCGCCGCGCGGACGCGGACCGTCCGCAGCCCTACGAGCCGCTCAGCTCCCAGCTGACGTTGCCCTGGTCGTCGTCCTGGATCACCGTCACGGTGAGCGTCCGACCGTCGTCGGCGGTGACCGTGCAGTCGAAGGTATCCGCTGCCTTGAGGACGCGCGCCTTCGGGCAATCGATCGCCTTCGGGGTGACGCCCTGCTGTGGCAGCCACTCGCCGAGAACCGATAGCAGGTCGTCGACGTTGAGCAGCTCGGTGGTCAGCTCCCACTCGATGTTGCCCTGGTCGTCCTCCTGGGTCACCTGGACGGCGAGGTCCTGGCCGTCCTGGGTCTTCGCCGTGCACTCGAAGACGTCGCCGGCCTTCACCGCCCGGTCGGCCGGGCAGTCGACGCTGGCCACCGACGCGCCGAGCTGCTTCGCCAGGTCGTCCCGGATCGTGGACTCGGCCTTCGCCTCGTCGAGAACGTTCGTGCATCCCGCCACGAGAAGCGCAGCCGCGACCCCGGCCAGGACACGCGACCCGACCCGGGTCTTCATCGAGATCACTTCGCCTCCTCCGACCGCATCCCCGGCGGCGGCCCATCCACCGGCCCGGCACGATCATAGAACGGGCGATACTGGCGCCGTCACCCGGGGCCGGACCGGGTCGCCAGCGGGAGTCGAAGTCGTGAAGTTCGGATACGGGCTGATCACCTGCCAGCGTCACCCCGACGATGCTCGACCGGACCGGGAGCTCTACGCCGAGGCGATCGCGCTGGCGGAGGAGGCCGAACGCCTCGGCTTCGATTCCGTCTGGACGAGCGAGCACCACTTCGGCGACGACGCCTACATGCCGTCGCTGCTCGTCCTCATGGCGGCGATCGCGGCGCGGACCGCGCGGGTCGAGATCGGCAGCGGCGTCCTCCTGGCGCCGCTCTACCCGCCGCTCCGCCTGGCCGAGGACGCGGCGACCGTCGACCTCCTCTCGGGTGGGCGGCTGGCGCTCGGCCTGGGGCTGGGCTGGCTGCCCTGGCAGTTCGACGCGTTCGCCATCCCCTTCGCCGAGCGCGTGCACCGCACCATCGAGG
Source organism: Chloroflexi bacterium GWC2_73_18 (assembly GCA_001794945.1). Lineage (GTDB taxonomy): Bacteria > Chloroflexota > Limnocylindria > Limnocylindrales > CSP1-4 > GWC2-73-18. The sequence continues at coordinate 724 of MGMJ01000038.1, read as the reverse complement.
CGATCCGGGTCTGCCGGCAGGCGTGGGGGCCCGGCCTGGTGGAGGGCACGGGCGTGGCCGTGACGCCCAAGCCGGCGCGTCCCGGCGGTCCACCGATCTGGCTCGGCGCGGAGGCCGAGCCGGCCGTCCGGCGCGCCGCTCGCCTGGCCGACGGCTGGATGGCGAACGCGCCCGACCGCGACGCCTTCCGAGAGCAGGTCGGCTGGCTGAGAGCCGAGCTGGGCGCCGCGGGCCGCGATCCGGCCGCGGTCGAGGTCGCGGGGCACTGGCCGGTCTTCGCCTGGGACGGCTCGGACGCCTTCGAGCGGGTCCGCCCGCACCTCCGGTACATGCTCTGGAAGTACGACGACTCGGAGCTGGCGCGTGGCCGCCTCGGCCCGCTCTCCTCGCCGCCGCCGCTTCTGCCCGATGAGCCGATCAGCCGGCCCGACGCCCCGCCCGGATCGGGCGCCCGCGCCCACCTGATCTGCGGACGGCCGGACGAGGTGGCGATGGGGATCCGCGAGCTGGCCGCGATCGCCGGCCCGCGCTTCCATTTCGTGGCACGGCTCTACTACCCGGGGATGGACCGCGAGGTGATGCGACGCTCGACGCGCCTCTTCGCCGAGGGGGTGATCCCGCGG
>MGMJ01000037.1 GCA_001794945.1 Chloroflexi bacterium GWC2_73_18 | reverse complement strand
TCGCGCGGATCGAGGCCGAGTTCCCGCTCGAACCGCTCGAGCCGAACTACCGCGGCGAGGTCGCCGGCCGCTACCGCTACCGCGACGGCGCCGGGGAGATCGGCATCATCGCCTCGGTGACCCAGCCGTTCTGCCGAGACTGCACCCGGGCGCGCCTCTCCGCCGAGGGCCAGCTATACACCTGCCTCTTCGCCGCGCGGGGCCACGACCTGCGGGCCCTGCTTCGCGACGGCGCAACCGACGAGGAAATCGCGGCCCGGATCGGGGCGCTCTGGCGGGTCCGCGACGACCGCTACTCGGAGCTCCGCTCGGCCGGCACCGCGGGGCTGCCGAAGGTGGAGATGTCCTACATCGGCGGCTGACCGCGCCGCGCGGGCCGCGCCCACGGCGCGGGGCGGTCCCTCCGGCGCGGCGGGCACGACAGCGCGCGGGGCTGGTGCGGCGGCGCACCACCACGAGCCGGCCGGAGGTCGCATCCCCGCGCGACCCGCGACAGACTGGCGGGGCTGGTCCGCGCTCGTGAACCCCCGGGCGTCCGATCCGACCAGTGAGGAGGAGGTACCGATCGATGCTTCGCCGTCTCTTCGTCGTGGGCGCGGTCGTCGCGCTCGTCGCCGTGGCGGTCTCGGCGACCGCGTTGGCGGCCGGTGACCAGGCCGCCGGAAAGACGCTCCGGGTGGTGGAGCACGCCGTCTCCGACTCGGTCGTCGATCTCGCGCCGAGCGGCGACAGCCTGGGCGACGTCCTCGCCTTCGGCAACCCGATCTTCGATGCCGCCGACGACCACGAGATCGGTCGCGACCAGGGCTACTGCGTCCGCACCAACGTGGGCGAGGCCTGGGAGTGCAACTGGACCGTCATCCTGGCTCGCGGCAGCATCACCGTCGAGGGACCCTTCTACGACGATCTGCGCGACTCCCCGCTGGCGATCACCGGCGGCACCGGCGCCTACCTCAACGCGCGCGGCCAGATGACCCTGCACGCACGCAATGCGGGCGGGACCGCCTTCGACTTCATCTACCACATCGTCGGGTAGCCGGTCGCCGGGGACGCGGCGCGCGGGCGGCCCGAGGCTACCTCGCGCGGCACTCCCAGGAGACCACGCCGCGGATCGTCGCCGCGCCGTCTGGCACCGGGTCCGGGTAGCCGTCCACCGGGAGCCCGCTGAAGCCGGCGGCGCCCCGGTCCGGGGCCGAGCCGGGCTCGCTCGCGAACGGCGCGGTGCCGGCCGGGAGCGTCCAGTAGGCCTGGCCGCCGTCGGGCGCCTCCACGGTCAGTTCGAAGGAGGTGACGCGCCCGTCGGGCGCGGGCCGGAGCGCCAGCGAGACGCTCTCCCTCGCCGCGGACTCCGCCTCGGCTTCCACGAGACGGACGGTGCGGCTGCCCCACGCGGTCGAGCAGGTCGCCGGTGCGTCGACCGCGGTGAGCCGCCACGGCCCCTGGACCGTGAGCGTCACGCGCCCGGGGTGCTCCGCCGGCGGGAGCGCCACGAGGCTCCAGCCCTCCGGGAGCCGGCAGCGGGCGTCGAGAAGGCAACCGAGCTGCGCGGCGGCGGGCAGGGACGGGAGGACGAGCGCCCCCACCAGTGCGCCGGCGAGGAGGGACGAGCCGGCATCGGAGAGGAGCCGGGTGACGCGCATCCCGCTGACGTGGTAGGCGGCGGCGCTGGCCAACCCCACCGTCATGGCGAAGCCGCCGACCTGGATCAGCCAGACGGCCCAGCCGCTGACGAGGCCGCCGCAGCAACTGGCCGGGTCGATCCTGATCTTCGCGCCGAGGGCGACCGCGAGTATGAAGAGCCCACCGAGAGCGACGGCACGGAGGACGGGCAGGAGATCGAGGGTGCCCTCCTCCTCCCGTGGCGGGACCGTCTCGAAGTGGTGGTAGCCTGCCGCCGTCGCCATCTCGTCTCCCCCTGGGTGAGCCGCGCCATCCGTCACCCTGAGTCTTGCGCCGGCGCGTCACCCATCCGTCTCTGATGACGCGGACCGGCACGAGGCTGTTCCGCGCTAACGCCGGCCTCCCGCCGCCCCCATCCTGAGCTGGCCGGCAGAGGAGGGAGCCGCCACCGCCGGCGTCACGTCGGCGCCTCGCGGGCCAGAGAGGGACCTTTCGCATTCCCACGCACTTGTCTGAGCCATGGCTCCCTGCTCAGACGAGATTGACAACTGTAGGACAGTCGGCTATCCTCTCACCGCATCGCAACACAGGTGGGAGCACGCCCTGTGAAGACCGTAAGCGCCGAGGCGCGACTCCGGGCGCGCAACCAGCTGACGATCCCGGATGCGATAGCCGAGGCGGGCGGGATCGAGCCGGGCGAGACGTTCGTTGTCGAGCTCGCGCCCGATGAGCCGGAGACGATCCGACTGCACCGCCTGCGAACCAGCTACGCGGGCGCGCTGCGCGGACTCTGGGGCGACGACGCCGGGAAGTACCTCGACGAAGAGCGCGGATCCTGGGGGTAGGCGGCCATGAGCCGCCACTCCCTCGAGGCGGCGCTCGTCCCGGGTCGGACGATCGTCCTCGACACGTCGGCCGTACTGGCCTACCTCAACGGCAACGAGCGAGCGAGTCCGGCCGCCGCGCTCGTCATCGACGGCCACGTCAGAGGCGGCAGGAACCCGGCCACGATCTCCTCGATCACGGTGACCGAGGCGCTCGTCCGGCCGTTCCGGTCGGGATCGCCGCAGGTCAGCCTGGCCGAGTCATTCCTCGGCCACTTCCCGAACCTCGCCATCGCCGTTGTCACCTACGAGGTCGCCCGCGAGGCGGCCCGGATCCGGGCCGCGACCGGCCTGCGCACGCCCGACGCGCTGATCCTGGCGACCGCCGTGGTCAGCGGCATCGAGCTCGTGGTGGCGAACGACGACCGCTGGAGGGTGGCGATCGAAGCGGCCGCCCCTTCGCTGACTCTCGTGCACCTCGAGGCCCACGTCCCGATCTGACGGGCGCCGGCCCGGGGCAGCGTCGGCACGGCCGGGGAACGGCGAGGCCCCGGCGGCCGGCCGGGGCCTCGCTGCGATCGGTTTCGGTCGGGCTCGAGCCGATCCGTCCGGATCGGAGCTCAACCGTTCGCGTGGTCGGCGTACTTGATCTTGCCCAGGACGCCCCCGCCGGTGACCGCCGCGCCGTCGATCGTGCCGCTCACGGCCTGGTCGCGGTAGGCGACGGAGAAGCGGGAGTGGGCGTTGTACTCGCTGGGGATGTGGAACTTGTAGGTGCCGCTCTCCTTGACGAGCGGGCCCGTGGCGGTGAAGTCGAGGTCGATGACCGCCGTCGCCGGCCCGAGGTCGGTGAACGTGTCGGTGCAGCTCTCGTAGGTGTAGCCCCACGTCTCGATCGTGGCCGCGACGTGGGCGCCGGCCAGCTTGCCGTCGAAGACGAAGTCGGCCGGCCCGTAGCCGAAGCGGCCCGTCTCGATCCAGCCGTAGATGGGCACGGCGTTGTTGCCGTGGCCGGCGTAGCCGCAGATGACCTCTTCCCAGCCCCACCGACCGAAGTCGACCGCGGCGCCGCCATCCTGGAGCGTGTAGGCCACCACGTAGCTCCCGTCGTCGAACCAGGCGTCGGCCTCGGTCCACGAACCCGAGCTGTTGTAGACGGTCTGGCCGGCCAGCGCGGTCGGCGCCAGCGCGGTCGCCAGGAGTGCCGCAGCGGCGGTGGTGACGATGAACCTGCGCATCCGCATACCTCCTTCTTGCCGTCAGGCGCCGTTCATGAGGCGAGCCTGACCGGTCGATCGTGGGCCGCGCCCGTCAGGCGCCCGTACGCCGAGCCGTCCCGCGCCCGTCAGGCCGCCGTACGCCGGGCCGTCACGCAGCCGTCTGCGCGGACCGAGGGGCGCGCCAGGGGTTGGCCGCGCGTCCGCACCGCCGCCAACCGCGCCGATCGCACCAGATTCCAGCCAGGCGGGCGTAAACCGCCATGGACCGCGCCGGTCGCACCAGATTCCAGCCAGGCGGGCGCTACGTCGGAGCGGGCCGGTCCTGGCGCCCGGAGCGGCCGCTCTGCGCCGTCGCCGCGCTCGGCGCCACGCTCAGCGACGGGGCGCTCCGCGGACCGGGGCCCCGCCGGCCCGGCGTCAGAGTGGTGCGATCGTGCCTAACGCCAGTTGGGGCTGGAATCTGGTGCGAAGATCGGCCGGGAGATGTCAAGATCCGTCAGAGGCTGCTTGACTTTGACGGGTTCGGGACCGATGCTTGCGGTAACGCGTCAAAGCCTAGGCACGGAGTGACGGAGTGGGCCGGTTCGTCGAGCGTGGCTGGAAGGGCGATCCGGGAGCGTACGGAGGCCGGACCGCTCGGAGGTCCTTCACCTACCGGGCGTTCGTCCCCGATCCGGTCGCGCCCAACGAGCCAGTGGTCACCTTCGAGACGGCCGGCCTGATCGCCGCCGCCGAGGCCACGATCAACTCCCTCAACACGGACGACCGCGTCGCCGGGCTCGAGGCGATCGGGCCCCTGCTCCTGCGCTCCGAAGCGATCGCGTCGAGCCGCATCGAGGGCTACGAGCTGAGCCAGCGGAACCTCGCCCGCGCGTTGCTCGACCCGCGTGCGGCGAGAGGAACCGCGAGGGTGGTCGCGGCCAACGTCGTGGCGATGGAGCAGGCGGTCGCGCTCGGCGAGGAGGTTCGCCCGCTCACGCCTGACGACCTCCTGACGATCCACCGCACGCTCATGGCGGATGAGCCGGAGCGCGTCACTCCGGGATCGTTCCGCCGTGAACAGAACTGGATCGGCGGCCGCCTCGACTCTCCGCTCGATGCGCGCTACGTCCCGCCGCCCGAGACCGAGGTTGCCCGGCTCGTCGACGACCTCGTCGCCTTCGTGAACCGCGACGACCTGCCGGCGGTCGCCCAGGCGGCTATCGCCCATGCCCAGTTCGAGACGATCCACCCCTTCCTCGACGGGAACGGGCGCGTCGGCCGTTGCCTCATCCACGTCGTGCTCCGCCGGCGCGGCGTCGCGCCGCGGTTCGTGCCGCCGGTCTCGATCGTGCTCGCCGCCCATCCCACCTCGTACGTCGAGGGCCTGGTCGGCTTCCGGGAGGGCCGGATCGGAGCGTGGTGCGCCTCGTTCGCCGGGGCAGCCCGGCGTGCCGCCTGGCTCTCGATCGACCTTGCCGTCCAGGTCGCGCGCCTCCGGGACGAGTGGTACGAGCGGGCTGGCCGGCCGCGTCGACACTCCACCGCGGCCAGGATCATCCCGCTCCTCCCCGCCCAGCCGATCACCTCGGCCGCCACGATCCGGGCCGCCCTCAACGCCCGCCACCAGCGCGCGCTCGAGGGGCTCAAGATCCTGGCTGACGCGGGCGTCATTCGCCAGGTCAGCGAGGGCGGCTATGACAAGCAGTACGCCGCCGACGACCTATTCACCCTGCTCGAGGCGTACGAGGAGCGCATCGCGCGCGGCGAGTAGCGGCCCTGGCGCTACCGTCCGCCTGACTCGATGGGCTCGAAGCCGTTGACGATGAGCACGAGGTTCCGAACGCCTTCGGGGTAGAGGGCGTCGATGCGAGCCACCCTGGCGGCGATGTCGACCGCGCGAAGGTCCCTCGTCGGGTCGTTGAAGCGAACCACGAGCAGCAGGCCGGCGTGGCCGTCGGTCGAGCGAGCGAGATCCAGAAAGTCCCTGGCGTTGCCGGTGAGGATCGTCAGGCCGCCGTCCTGCGCGCGAGCCCAGGTCGTCGCGTCCGAGGTGCCCCGATCGGGCTCCACCACCCGTTCGGCGCCCAGGCGTGAGAGCAGAAGCTCGAGGAGGTCGTGGCTCGCCAGGTCCTCGTCGACGAGGATCCTCACTCGGTACCGCTCGCCCTCGGCATGCCGGCCTCGGCGGCAAGGCGGTCCTCGCGCTCCTCGGCCTCGACCAGGTCCCGGTTGGCCGCGGCGTAGCGTTGGGCTTCGACGATCGCGTCGACGGGCAGGTCGAACTCCGCGGCCGCCCGTTCGGGGCTCCAGTCTTCGATCTCCATCGTGCGCGCCAGGTCGCCCGCCGTCAGCCTCCGACCCTTGATCCAGAGCTGGCGGCGCCAGGGATGGGGGCGGCTCACCAGCCAGGCCCACTCGGGCGCGAGGACCTCTTCGAGGCCAGGGACGACCGGCTCCTCGAAGCGTTCGGGCAGTGCGTCTCCGGGCACGGCGATCACGCGCTTCCCGGCCTCTCGGGAGCGGACGAGCCAGAGGAGCAGCGCGACCGAGACACGGATGGCGTCCGAAGGGGTCGAACGGAAGTAGCGGCTCGCAAGGTGACGGAAGGCGGCCTCGTTCTCTCCCGGCAGGTCGACGGAGACCCTCGGCCGCCGCGGGGGGCTCATCTCGGGTGTCATAACGCCACCATTCTGCCACCACGTGTCAATCCCTGGCCGCGACAGGCGAGCTGTCACGGCGCGGTCCGAGCCTGTAGGCTGATCGGCCGAACCGTCGGGGAGAAGCCGGATGAAGGGGAGGCGTGAGTGGCTCACGACCCGAACGACCCGAGAACCTGGCCGAACGCGACGATCGTCATTCGTGGCGGCACGCGGAACGTCGGACACCTGGCCAACGTGATGACCAGGGACGGCTCGTGGTCTGTCATCTCGGAACCTGGCGTCGCGTTCCAGGTGCTGGCCGCAAGCATCCGCAACACAACGCTTCGGCGGACCTCGGTGCAGCGAGTACTCGTGGCGGGTGGACGGCTCGTTCCGACTCGAAGCGATGATGCCCCGCCCTTCCATTGGGACTGTTCGGCTTGACGCCGGCCGCCTTCGTCGCCATCTTGGGACCAGAGGAGCCAAACCCGGTAGCGGCGTACAAATCGCTGGCGAGGCAAGAACCGATGATCGCGATCGAAGCTGACTTCAACCATCTGGACGGCGAGGGGCGACTGCTCCTGGCCGATCTCGCGATCCACGAGGCGACGCCGTTCGCAGAAATCGCGCAGTCCGCGGACCGTATCCTGTTCGTGGATGGCGGCGAGTTCGTCGAAGGCCGGATCGTCGAGGACGAGCGCCGCGGCTGGGTCGGCGAGGCCGACTGGAACACGCAGGACACGCTCCGCGCATACCCGGCCGACCGTCCCGTCTTGACCCCTGTCGCCGGCTGACCCAGGCGGCATCGCCGCCGATCCCGTTGCGACCGCCCGCAAGGGCGGTTTCGCTGTTTCTACGCGACCGCGTTGTCGTCAGCGTCGGCCCGGACGCGTCTGCGGTGAACAGGGCCCCGCACCGGCCCGCATGGAGGCGGCCGTCCCCTTCTGGCATCCTTGTGCCATGGGGGAACGCTCCGGCCGGGCCTTCGGCGCGACGCGCGTGCGCCGCCTCGCCTTCCTGGCTGCCGCGCTCCTCGCCGTCGCCGCCTGCGCGGCCGGCGTCTCGCCGAGCCCGCCGCCAGGCCCGCCGTCGGGTGGACCGCTCACGATCCTCGAACCGCCCGCCGGGGCGACCGTCGCCTCCTCGGCGCTGATCGTGCGGGGCCGCGCGCCCGCGGGTGCCGAGGTCACGCGCGACATCCCGCTCGCCACCGACGTGCGGACGACCGCCCGAGCCGACGGGAGCTGGGAGCTGGCGGTCAACCTGGTGCCGGGCGAGAACGAGCTCGTCTTTCGGATCGACAACGACCGCTCGACCGACGTCCGCCTCGTCCTCGTCTACGACCCCAACCTGGCAGGCGCCTCCCCAAGCCCGGGCGCCAGCGTCGGCGCCAGCCCGACCGCGACCGCCACGCCGACGCCATCGGGGTCGGCCACCCCGTCGCCCTCCCTCACCCCGGAGCTTCTCGCCGGCCCGACCGGGCCGACCCAGCCCGCCACCGTCGTCGACGTCGTCGACGGCGACACGATCAAGGTCGAGCTCGCCGGGCAGGTCTACACCGTCCGCTACATCGGCATGGACACGCCCGAGACGGTGAAGCCGGGCTCGCCGGTCGAGTGGATGGGCCCCGAGGCGTCGGCCGCCAACGTCAGGCTGGTCGAGAGCCGCGAGGTCGTCCTCGAGAAGGACGTCTCGGAGACCGACCGCTACGGCCGGCTCCTGCGCCACGTCTGGCTGCGCGAGGACAACGGCTGGCTCCTGGCCGGGCTCGAGCTGGTGCGGCTCGGCTACGCCCAGGTCTACACCTACCCGCCCGACGTGAAGTACGCCGACCTCTTCCTGGCGGCCGAGCGGGAGGCGCGCGAAGCCGGGCGCGGCCTGTGGGGCGCCACGCCCTCGCCGAGCGGCGGGGCGACGTCGGGGCCGACCGCCGGGTCGACCGAGCCGGCCGGCTGCGATCCCGCCTACCCCGGCGTCTGCATCCCGCCGCCCCCGCCCGACCTCGACTGCGCCGACATCCCCTACCGGCGCTTCACCGTCCTCGCGCCCGACCCGCACCGCTTCGACGGCGACCACGACGGCATCGGGTGTGAGGGGTGAGGCGGGGCGACGCCGCGGGTCCGTCCAGGTGCCAAACGGCTGCCAATCGCTGGTGCGCGATAGCCGGTTGGCGAATGCCGGCAGATGCCTTGGACCCGCGCCGTGAACATGTCGGGTGCAGTCTTCGGCGCCGGTCGTAGTTCCTGTCTGGCCTCACTGCGATCTCCCGGTTCCGGACGCTGCACACAACCGGTTGGACGGGCTGCATTCTCCGGCCTGGAACCGCTGCGAATGCCGGGTTGGGCCTTGACGACAGGGCCGATCAGTGCCTACCTCGACGCGCTCGCCCGCCTGATGGTCACGGAGGACCTCCCTGCCTGGAAGCCCGAACTGCGGAGCAAGGCCCGGCTCCGCGCGACCGCGGTCCGGCACCTCGCCGATCCGTCGCTTGCGACCGCCGCGCTGAACGCGAACCCAGCGCGTGTGCTGCGGGAGATCAACTGGATGGGCTTCCTCTTCGAGTCGCTCGTCGTGCGTGACCTGCGCGTCTACACCCAGACCCTCGATGGCCAGCCGTTCCACTACCGGGACAGCAACGGTCTCGA
>MGMJ01000036.1:5957-15480 GCA_001794945.1 Chloroflexi bacterium GWC2_73_18 | reverse complement strand
GGCCAGCTTCGGGCCTTCTACCACATCGTCCTGCCTCTCCTCGCGCCGATCCTCGTGACGGCCGGCATCATCCTGCTCGTGATCAACTGGAACGACTTCTTCGGCGCGTTCTTCCTTCTCCAGGGGGAGGAGCGCGCCACGCTCCCGCTGAGCCTCTTCCGGCTGCCGGGCTCGTCGATCAAGCAGACTCCCTGGCACCTGGTGTTCGCCCATCTCGTACTGGTCAGTCTCCCGCTCATCGTCGTGTACGCCGCAGCCCAGCGGCGCCTGGTCGAGGGTCTCACCGAGGGGTCGCTGAGAGGCTAGGGCAAGCGCCGGAGGCGCTCCCGGGCCCACCGCCGGGGCGCCCGGACCGGCATGGAGGAATCAGGTGACAGCTGTTGAGTCGGACGAGATGAGGGAGCGGAGCTTCGATCGACGGCGCGCGAGCCGCGTGGGTCTCGTCTCGGGGGGCCTGGCGGCCTACTGGCCGCAGTTTCCCGAGCTGCGGCCCATGCTCGAGGTCTCGAACGAGCGGGTAAGGCAACGGCTCGAGAGTGCGGGCGCCGAGGTCGTCAGCAGCCACTTCGTCTCCACGCCCGAGGAGGGGATCGCGGCCGGGGACGAGCTGCGGCGCAGCGACGTGGACCTCGTGGTGATCTTCCTCGCGACCTACATGACCTCGACGATGGTCGTTCCGATCGCCCAGCGCTCTGGCGCGCCGGCGCTGCTGCTCGACCTGGCCCCCACGCCCTCCATGGACCATCCGAACACGGATACCGGTCGCTGGCTCGCCTACTGCGGGGTTTGCCCCCTCCCCGAGGTGGCGAATGCCTTTGAGCGGTGCGACGTCCCGTTCCGATCGATCTCGGGATGGCTCGAGGACGAGGGCGCCTGGGCCAGGGTCGAGACATGGGTGAAGGCCGCCCGCGTCCGCTCGGCCCTCCGGAACGGACGGCACGGGCTCATGGGTCACCTCTACCCGGGCATGCTCGACACGTCGACCGACCTTACCCTCGTCCACGCTCACTTCGGCGGCCACGTCGAGGTGTTGGAGTTCGATGATCTGCGCGTGCGGGTGGAGGATGCCGACGGGGCCCAGGTCGACCGCGTCCTCGACGACGTGCACCGGATGTTCGAGCTCGATGCGTCCGTCAGCCAGGAGGATCTCGGCTGGGCGGCCCGCGTCGCCGTCGGCCTCGACAGGCTCGCGCGGGACTTCCGCCTCGACAGCCTCGCCTACTACCATCGCGGTCTGCGTGGCGAGGTCCACGAGCGACTGGGAGCGGGGATGATCCTGGGCGCGTCGCTGCTGACGGCCGCCGGCGTGCCCGCCTGCGGGGAGTACGAACTGCGGACTTCGCTGGCCATGCTGATCCTCGAGCGGCTCGGGGCGGGCGGGGCCTTCGCCGAGTTCCAGGCGCTGAACTTCAGTGACGGCGTCGTCGAGATGGGCCACGATGGACCGTCGCATCTGGCCATCAGTGACGCGAGGCCGATCCTCCGCGGGCTGGACCGGTTCCACGGGAAGCGGGGCTGGGGCGTCTCGGTCGAGTTCGACGTCCGGCACGGCCCGGTCACCCTGCTCAGCCTGACCCAGCGCCGCGATGGAGCCTTCCGCATGGTCGTCGCGGAGGGCGAGGTCGTCGGCGGCCCGCACCCCAACATCGGCAACACGACGAGCCGGATCGACTTCGGCTGCGACCCCGGCCTCTTCGCGGATGCCTGGGCCGCCGCCCGCCCGGCCCATCACTGGGCGATCGGCGTCGGCCACCTGTACGAAGAGCTTCGCGCCACGGCCGACCTCCTGGGGGTTGAGCTGGTCAGGGTCCAACCGTGATGGACCGACCTGAGCAGCTGGCGCATAATGAGCCGGGTTCGGCAACATGAACGTCCGGTCGAGCCGAGCGCCGCCATGACACATCCGCACCAGCCGGAGGCAGGGTAAGGGCCGTATCCATGGACCACCAGAGCAGGGTCGGCTGGGCCGTCAGCGGCCTGAGCGTTGAGCTGCCGTCCTGGGGATTCGCGAACTCGGGTACGCGCTTCCGGGTCTTCCCGCAGGCCGGCGTCCCGCGAACGCCGTATGAGAAGGTCGACGACGCGGCGACGGTCGCTAGGTTCACAGGAGCGGCCCGACGAATCTCACTCCACATTCCCTGGGACCGCGTTGAGGATTTCGCAGCCCTAGCGGCCTACGCGGCGGAACGCGGCTTGACGATCGGTGGGATCAACTCCAACACGTTTCAGGACGACGACTACAAGCTCGGCTCGCTGTGCCATCCGGATGCTCGGATCCAACATCGGGCGATCGACGCGATCCTCGAGTGCTGCGAGATCGCCGGGGTCATGGGATCCGGGGTAGTCAAGGTCTGGCTGGGTGACGGGACGAATTACCCGGGTCAGGATGACTTCCGTGCGCGCCGCCGCCGGCTCATCGACGGGCTGCGCCAGATCCACGCTGCGTTGCCCGAAGCGACGCGCCTCTTGCTCGAGTACAAGTACTACGAGCCCGCGTTCTACCAGACGGATGTGCAGGATTGGGGCCAGGCGCTCTCCGTCTGCGAGCACGTGGGCGAGCGAGCCCAGGTCTGCGTCGACATCGGCCATCACGCGATGGGGGTGAACATCGAGCAGATCGTGGCGGTCCTCCTGGCGGAAGGCAGACTCGGCGGCTTCGACCTCAACGACAAGAAGTACGGCGACGACGATCTGATGGTCGGCAGCATCGACCCGTACCAGCTGTTCCGGATCTGCCACGAGCTCGTCAAGGGCCGCGAGGATGGAGACGACCCGATCGCCGCCGCCTGCGCGGGCGACGTCGTCTACATGCTCGACCAGAGCCACAACATCGAGCCGAAGATCCCGGCCCTCATCCGCTCGGTCATGGCCCTTCAGGAGACCTTTGCCAAGGCGCTCCTCGTGGACCAGGCGGCCCTCGCAGATGCCCAGCTCGGCGGCGACGTCCTCGAAGCGAACCGGATACTCCGCGATGCCTTCGACGCGGACGTGCGGCCGGCTCTCGCCGAAGCGCGGAGCGCCGCGGGGCTGCCGGCGGATCCGTACCGGGCGTACCTGCAGAGCGGGATCGAGGAACGACGGGCGGCAGAGCGGGTCGGCGGACAGGGAGCGGGCTGGGCGTGAGCACCCCTGAGACGGCCTCGCACCCCGTTAAACCCGGCGAGGCTGGCTTCCCGATACTGCCGCCCGAGGACCGCTGGGACCCGGCCAGCGCGGCGGGCCTCTCCGCGCTGGAAGCCCTCGCCTACCGTTCGAATCTCCTGGGCGCAGATCGCTCGGTCGCCAATTGGGGCGGCGGCAACACGTCGGTCAAGGTCCGCGAGCCGGACTTCCGCGGCGTGGATACCCGAGCGCTCTACGTGAAGGGCTCGGGCTCGGATCTCGCGACGATCCGGGCCGACCAGTTCACGGCGCTCCGACTCGACGACGTCGGGCTCCTCGCGATCCGTGAGGCGATGGCCGACGACGAGCTCGTCCGCTTCTACGAGCACGCCGCGCTTCGACCCGGCCAGCCACGCGCCTCGATCGAGACGCCGCTCCACAGCATGCTCGACTTCACTGACATCGACCACACCCACCCGGACGCGATCATCACCCTGTGCGCCGCACCGGAGGGCCGAGACCTGGCGCGACGCGTGTGGGGCGAGCGGGCCATCTGGATCCCGTACGAACGCCCCGGTTTCGCCCTCGGCAAGAGGATCGCCAGCGCGGTCAAGGAACGACCGGGGACGGTCTGCGTCCTGCTGGCCAAGCATGGGCTCGTGACGTGGGGAGCCGACTCCGAGGCCGCGTACAAGGCGACCATCCAGACGATCGGCCAGGCGGCGGTCGCGCTGGCGGAGCGCGCCGGTCGGCGGCGGTCCTTTGCGCTCGGCGCACCCGCCGGCGCGCGGCTGGAGCCGGTGATGGCTGCCCTGCCCGCGCTGCGAGGCGCCGTTTCGGCTCGTCGTCCGATGGTGCTCCACCTCGATGCCGACGGGCACAGCAGGTCCTTCGCCAGCCGACCGGACGTCGCCGCGCTCGCACAGGTGGGCCCTGCCTGCCCAGACCACCTGGTCCACACGAAGCCATGGCCGATGGTCATTCCAGCGGCCGCCGTTCGGGCCGGCACCGACTCGCTCGCCGCAGCTTTCCGGGATGGCGTCGCCGCGTACGAGGAACGCTATCGTGGTTACTGGACTCGAAACGCCTCGTCGACGGACCCGGAGCACGATCCGGCGCCCCGGATCGTGCTCATCCCGGACGTGGGGATCGTTGCGACCGGGCCCGACTCAACCGGGGCGTCGCTGGCCGCGGCGCTCTATCAGCGAGCCATCGCCGTCCTCAGCGTCGCCGATCTGCTGGGTGGGTTCGATCCGCTGACCGAGGCCGAGACGTACGCGATCGAGTACTGGCCGCTCGAGTTGTACAAGCTTTCCCGGGTGCCACGGAGCGGCGCGCTGGCTGGACGGGTCGCCATTGTTACCGGCGCGGCGTCGGGGATCGGGCGCGCGATCGCCCGGAGGCTCGCGGCCTGCGGTGCCCACGTCGTGATCGGGGACCGGAACGCAGAGGGCGCCGACCAGGTGGCGGCCGAGATCGTGGCAGCCCACGGGCCTGGCCGCGGCCACGCGGTCAGGATGGATGTCACCGACGAAGCGAGTGTCGCGAGTGGGTTTGCTGAAGCCGTGCTCAGATACGGCGGAATGGACGTCGTCGTCTCCAATGCCGGGATCTCGAGCTCTGCGCCGATCGAGAGCACGACCTCCGCGGACTGGAATCGCCAGCACGCCGTTCTGGCAACCGGCTACTTCCTCGTGGCTCGGGAGGCCTTCCGGGTTCTGCGTCGGCAGGCCCGTGGCGGTAGCGTCGTCTTCGTGGCTTCGAAGAACGCCCTCGTGGCCGGCAAGAACGCGGCGGCGTACTCGGCGGCCAAGGCCGCCGAGATCCACCTCGCTCGCTGCCTTGCCGAAGAGGGTGGTGAGGCGGGGATCCGCGTGAATACCGTGAACCCCGATGCCGTGCTTCGTGATTCCGGCATCTGGGATACGGCCTGGCGCGACGATCGGGCGAAGACGTACGGGATCGATCCGTCCGAGCTCGAGGCGTTCTATCGCGAACGGACGACGCTCAAGGTGAACGTCGAGCCCGAAGACGTGGCGGAAGCAGTCCTGTTCTTCGCATCCGACCGTTCGGCGAAGTCGACCGGAAACATCCTCAACGTCGACGGCGGGGTCGCCGCCGCCTATCCGCGCTGACCCTCGATGGCGGAGCTCGGCGGCCGGCGGGCCCTGGCGATCGATCTCGGCGCCGAGTCGGGGCGGGCAGTCGTCGGCGCGTTCAAGGGCGACCGACTCGCCATCGACGAGGTCCATCGTTTCGCGAACCGCCCGGTCCGGCTCGCCAGCGCCCTGCACTGGGACATCCTCGCCCTCTACGCGGGGGTCGTCGAGGGTATCGATGCGGCGCTCGCCGCTGGCTCGCTCGCTTCGCTCGGGATCGACGGTTGGGGGGTCGACTTTGGGCTGCTCGATGAAGCCGGCGAGCTGCTGGGCATTCCCGTCCACTACCGCGACCCTCGGACCGATGGGCTGATGGAGGCGGTTGACGCCCTCGTTCCGCGAGCGGAGCTCTACCGGCGGACCGGCATCCAGGCGATGCAGATGAACACGCTCTACCAGCTCGTGGCGCTCCGCCGGAGCAGGCAGGCGATCCTGCCCAGCGCGCGCCACCTCCTGCTGGTGCCCGATCTCATCACCTACTGGCTGACGGGCGTCCGTGGCGCCGAGTGGACCAATGCCACCACGACCGGGTGCATCGATGCCACGATGAGGGCGTGGGCGACCGATCTGCTGGAGCGGCTCGACTTGCCGGTGCGCATCTTCCCGGAGATCGTCGAGGCGGGGACCGTCGTTGGACCCCTGCGGATCCCGGGCCGGGACGATGACCACGGATCCGCCGTAGCGGTCGTCGCATCGGCAAGCCACGACACCGCGTCGGCGGTCGTCGCCGTCCCGCTCGAGGGTTTCGGCGACGCCTACGTCAGCTCCGGGACATGGTCGCTTGTCGGGGTCGAGGTGCCGACACCGGTGATCACGGCGGAGGCCGAGGCCCTCAACGTTACGAACGAGGGCGGCGTCGGCGGCACGTATCGTCTTCTTCGGAACGTCATGGGCCTGTGGCTTGTGCAGGGTCTGCGGGAGAGCCTCGTCCGTCACGGCTTCGCTTACACGTACGACGAGCTCGTCCAGGCGGCTGAACGCGCCGGACCGGCCCGAGCTTGGATCGACCCCGACGATCCGGCCCTGCTTCATCCGGCGGATATGGCGGAGGCGGTTCGAGCTGCTTGCTGGACGAGCGGGCAGCCGGTGCCGTCCGAGCCGGGCGAGTTCGTCCGGGTCGTCCTGGAAAGCCTAGCTCTCCGCTATCGGTGGGTCATCGAAGGCCTCGAACGACTGACCCGTCGGCGGATCCGGACCCTCCACGTGGTCGGCGGCGGGGCGCGGAACGCGCTCCTCTGTCAGCTGGCCGCCGACGCCACCGGGCGCACGGTGATCGCCGGGCCGGCTGAGGCGACGGCGATCGGCAACATCCTCGTTCAGCTTCTCGCCACCGGCTCGATCGGTTCGATCTCCGAGGCCCGCGAGCTGGTCTCCCGATCGTTCGCGCGCCGAAGATTCGAGCCGGGCGAGGGCGGGAGCTGGGCGGATGCGTATGCGCACTTCGCCGCAACCCCTCGGTGGTGATCGGCGGGCTGCGGCGTCGCCGGCAGACGCCGGCCAGAGCCGTCGCACCCTACACTGAGGGCCTGTGGACGAATGTTTGAGCGTGATCGTGGGGACCGAGGCGGTCGGCCATTCTCGGTCGCCGATTCCATCACACGGTCCTCGTGCTCAGGGATTTCGTCCACAGGCCCTGAGCCGCATCGATGACCGACGAGCTGCCGCCGGGCGTGGCGATCGAGACGATCTTCGTCGTCGAGGCGACCTACGGCCCCGATGCGGCCGAGCGTCGGAGGCCGGTCCGCGCCGAGCACCTGGCCCGGATCGCCCGCCTGCGCGACGAGGGGATCGTCCTCGAGGCCGGCGGCTACCTCGACTTCTCGACCGCGCTCATGCTGGTGCGCGCCCCGGACGCGGACGCCGCCCTCGCCCTCTTCGCCGACGACGTCTACCTGCGGACCGGCGTCTGGACCGAGCTCCGCGCGCGGCCCCTCGGGCGCGTGGTCCGCGGGTAGGGGAGCGCGCGTGGTCCTTGCCCTCGGGGACGATGTGCTACCATGTCGCACATGAACCGAGTGGGTGTGCGAGAGCTGCGCCGCCAGGCAAGCGCCATCCTCCGTCGAGTCGCGGCGGGAGAGCGGATCGAGGTGACGGACCGGGGGCGGCCCGTAGCCGTCCTGACCAGGCTGGTGGGCACTGGCCTGGCCAGCGTCGAACGAGAAGGCCGGCTTCGACGCGCGGAGGGCGACCTCCTCGAGCTGCGCGCGGCCCCGCTGCCACCGGGCGCACCCGCCCCCTCGCGGCTGGTGATCGAGGGGCGAATCGAGTGAAGGCGCTGTATCTCGACAGCTCGGCCTTCGTCAAGATCGCCGTGGAGGAGCCAGAGTCGGCTGCCCTCCGGGCTCTCCTCGCCAGTGGCCCCGCGCGCCGCGTCGCCTCCGCCCTTCTTCGGGCCGAGGCGATCCGCGCGGTGCGTCACCTCGGAGCGGAGGCGCTTGCCGCCGTTCGCGAGGGCATCCGGCGGGTCGACCTCGTCGCGGTCGATGACCAGATCCTCGACCTCGCCGGGCTGCTCGAACCGCGAAGCCTCCGTACCCTGGACGCGATCCACCTGGCCACCGCCCTCGCACTTGGCGACGACCTCGCTGCGGTCGTGAGCTACGACAGCCGGATGCTCGACGCCGCACGCCTGCTCGGGGTGGCCACGTTGTCGCCACGGACCTGAGGACTACGCGGCCGACGCCCGAGTCCGCTGATGCGCTATCCTTACTTGACGAAGAAGGTAAGGAGAAGAACGCATGGAAGTGTCCACCCGCCTAAGCTCCAAGGGCCAGGTCACCATCCCGAAGGCCGTCCGCGATGCACTCTCGCTCGAGGAGGGCGACCGGGTCGTCTTTCGTGTCGAAGGTGACCGAGCGGTTCTGGCCCGGAGCCCGGATCTCCTGGAGCTCGCCGGATCGATCAACGTGCCGGCATCGAAGCGGGGCACACCGTGGTCGGACGTGCTGCGCCACACTCGTCGCGCGCGGGCGACCGTCCGCCGGTGACGGCCTTCGTCGACACGAACGTCCTCGTCCGTCACCTCACCGGTGATCCGCCCGAGCACGCGGCCCGTGCGACGCGCTACCTGGCCAGCGCGGACGAACTGCTCTTGCCCGATCTCATCTTCGCGGAAGTCGCCTACGTGCTGGAGTCGTTCTACGAGGTGCCGCGCGCGGAGGTGGCGCGCGCGCTGCGAGCGATCCTCGCGTTCCCGGCGGTCCGCGTCCTCGATGAGCCGCTGTTGCTGCGAGCGGTGGAGATCTACGACGCCCATCGGATCGATTTCGCCGACGCTTACCTGGTCGCGTGTGCGGAGGCCACGGGCGTGGGGGTCGTCGCCTCGTTCGATCGCTCGCTCGATCGCCTGGGAACGATCAGGCGAGACGAACCGCGCTGATCTGCCAGGTAGGACTCCGAGGGGCAGGATCTCCCGCGGGCCGCCCATCGCCCACCCGCCGCCCCGCTCGCCGGTCCCTTGCACCGGCGGCTTCACCGGCGGCCGCCCCGCGGACGGTGCCGCTACCGTCATCCCACGCAAACGGGCCGAGGCTGCCGCCCTAACCGCCCGCCAGGCCCCCTCCGTCGGCGACGAGGACGCTCCCGGTCAGGTAGCTCGACTCGTCCGAGGCGAGGAAGAGGGCGGCCGCGGCGATCTCCTCGGGCGTGCCGACGCGCTGGAGCGGGCGCCCCGCCGCGGACTCGCCCACGATCGTCTCGGGGTCGGCCCCCAGCTGGCGCGCCTCGTCACGGAAGAGCGGCGTGTCGACGTCGCCGGGGCAGAGGCAGTTGATGCGGATCCCCTCGGGGCCGTGGTCGATCGCCAGCGCCCGCGTCATGTTGACCACCGCCGCCTTGGTCGCGGCGTAGGAGACGGCGCGCGGCCCGCCGACGAGCCCCCAGCCGCTCCCGATGGTGACGATCGCGCCGCCGCCGCGCCCGGCCATCAGCGGGATGACCGCGCGGCAGCAGCGGAAGACGGCGGTCAGGTTGATCGCGAGGACCTGGTCCCACTCGGCGTCGGTCGTGTCGGTCGCGGCCTGACGGCGGATGATCCCGGCGGCGGTGACCAGGACGTCCGGCACGCCGAGCGCCGCCGCGGCGATCCCGATCGCCCGCTCCGCCTCCCCGGGAAGCGTCAGATCCACCGGCACCGCCAAAGCCCGTCCGCCGGCCGACTCGATCCCCTCCGCGACCGCCCGCGCGCCCGTCTCGTCGCGGTCGAGGATGGCCACCGCGGCGCCCTCGGCGGCGAAGCGCCGCGCGATCGCCGCGCCGATACC
>MGMJ01000036.1:0-5949 GCA_001794945.1 Chloroflexi bacterium GWC2_73_18 | reverse complement strand
CGCCGGTCACGATGGCGACCCTGCCCGGGAGCCGCCCGCCCGCGCCGCGCGCGCCACCTGCCGCGTCCACGCCACCAATCATGCCAGCTCGACCGCCTCACGCCAGCGCGGCAGGCGCACCGGGAGCGCCAGCTCGTCGGTGATCCGTGCCGCCAGCGCCGCCCGAGCGGCGGGGTCGCCGTGGACCAGGAAGACGCCGCGTGGCCGCCGCGCGCTCCGGGCGAAGCCGTCGAGCCAGGCGAGGATCCCCGGCTCGTCGGCGTGGGCCGAGAAGCCGCCGATGGAGCGGACCCGGCAGCGGACCCGTCGCTCGGCCCCGTCGATGCGGACCGCCTCCGCCCCGGCCTGGAGGTGCGCCCCGAGCGTCCCCTGGCCCTGGTAGCCGACGAAGAGGAGGACCGCTCGCGGGTCGTCGACCAGGTCGCGCAGGTGGTGGACGACCCGCCCGCCGGTCAGCATCCCGTTCGAGGCGACGATCATGCAGGGCCGTTCCGCCTCGCCGATCCGGCGCGACGCCGCGGCGCTCGTGGTGACGATCTCGCCGGGGTAGTCGAGCGGTGACTCTCCCTCGGCCAGGAGCCGCGCCGTCTCGTCGTCGTAGTCGCCGGGATGGCGCCGGTAGATGTCGGTGGCGCGGGTCGCCATCGGGCTGTCCAGGTAGAGCGGCAGGCGCGGGATTCGTCCGTCGGCGACAAGGCGGTCGAGCTCCCAGACGACCTCCTGGGTGCGGCCGATGGCGAAGGCCGGGATGAGGAGCGCGCCCGCCGATCCGGCGGTCAGCCGGACCGCCTCGGCGAGCAGGCGCAACGACTCGTCACGCGGCTCGTGGACCCGCCCGCCATAGGTAGACTCGCAGACGACCCAGTCGGCGCCGGCGACGGCGGTCGGGTCGCGCAGGATCGGCGTGCCGCTGCGCCCCAGGTCCCCGGAAACGACGAGGACGACCGGCTCGTCGCCGTCGCGCTCGCGGACCTCGAGCCGGATGATCGCCGAGCCCAGGATGTGCCCCGCGTCGAGGAAGCGGGCGCTGACACCGGGCGCGACCTCGAGCGGCCGGTCGTAGTCGAGGCCGCGGAAGAGCGGCAGCGTCGCCGACGCGTCGTCGGCGGTGTAGAGGGGCTCGTCGTGCCCGATCACGATCTCGGGCGGCTGGCCGCGGATCGTCTCCTCGACGTCCCCCAGCAGCTCGCCTTCCAGCCGCTCCCTCTCGCGCGCCTCGGTCACCGCTCGTTCCGGGTGGCGGGCCCGCCAGCGCTCCTGGTCGAGGACGAACTCCTCCTGGAGCTTGCCGCTGTCGAGGAGGACGAGGCCCGCCAGCTCGACCGTCCCTCCGGTGGCGTGGATCGGGCCGCGGAAGCCTTCCCGTGCGAGGAGCGGCAGCAGGCCGCAGTGGTCGAGGTGGGCGTGCGTCAGCAGGGCCGCGTCGAGCGAGGCGGGCTCGAAGGCGAAGGCGACGCGGTTGTGGACCAGCTCCGACGGGCTCCCCTGGAACATGCCGCAGTCGACGAGGACCCGCGCCCGCGAGGTCTCCAGGAGGAACTGCGAACCGGTCACGCCGCCGACGGCGCCGAGGAAGGAGAGCCGCATCAGCCGCGCCGCGCCAGCGGGATCACTCGGCCGACTCGACCGAGACGAGCGTCAGCGGCTCGGCCTCCTGCGTCGCCAGTTCCCGACGACGGCGAAGGACGGCGCCCTCGCGGTCGAAGATGCCGAGCGCCCACTGCACGACCGGCCCGATGCCGAAGGCGAAGACGTTCGTGCCCAGCTCGATGCCGGTCTGGCGGCCGATCCCCTGGTGGAACGCCTCCCACGGCCCACGGCCGAGCCCGGCCTGGGCCATCAGGGCGATGCCGAGCCCGAAGAGGACGAGCCCGACCAGCAACCCGGGGAGGCGCGGCCCCGAGGCGCGCGGGTCCCAGCGATCGCGGGTGGTACGGGCGGCCATGGCGCGTTACGGTAGCAGCAGGCGGTGGCGGCGGTACGATGCGATCCGTGGCCCCGGTCCCCCCGCTCCTGCGTCCGCTCGTCTACGGCCTCGCCGGCTCGCTGGCAGAGGCGCTCTTCACCAGCTCCGTGGCGTCCTTCGGCGCCCGCCGGCCGGAGCCGCACGGCCCCTCGACGCCCTGGATGATGCCGATCTACGGGCTGGCGATGCCGCTCTTCGAGCCGGTCCACGAGCGGGTCCGCGGCCGGCCGGCCTGGCAGCGCGGGCTCGTCTACGCGGGAGGGATCCTGGCCGTCGAGGCCGCCAGCGGCTGGCTCTTCCGCCGGCTGACCGGCCGCGTCCCCTGGGACTACGGCGAGGCGGGACTCTCGGTCGAGGGGCTGATCCGCCTTGACTACGCCCCGCTCTGGGGCGCGCTGGGCCTGGCGACCGAGCGGTTGCATGATGCCATGACCGGACGCTGAACCGAGGCCACGGGTGCTCCGGGCCGCCCGTGTAGAATCCCTCTTCCCAAGCGCGCGATTGACCGCTACGCTGTGGGCAACGCCCGCGATGGACGCGGGCCGCATATCGACGTAGCGCCTCCGATCAACTCCTCTCACGTTCAAGTCGCGAGGGCGATCGCGACGCTTACGTGAAAGGAGTTTTCGTTTCCCATGTTCACGGACAAGACGATGTCCTGTGTGGACTGCGGGCTGGACTTCATGTTCTCCGCGTCCGAGCAGGAGTTCTACGCGGAGCGCGGCTTCAGTGAGCCCCGCCGCTGCCGCTCGTGCCGTGCCAGCCGCAAGACGGCCCGCGGCGACGGCGCGGGAGCGGGCGGTGGCTACGCTGGCGGTGGCTTCGGCGGCAATCGCGGCGCGAGCCGCGGTCCGCGCGAGATGTTCGCGGCGACGTGCTCGAGCTGCGGCCGCGAGGCCCAGGTCCCCTTCCGTCCCACCAGCGGTAAGCCCGTCTACTGCGACGACTGCTTCAGCAGCCGCCGCCGCTAGCGGACCGGACGACCCGCCCGACGCGGGTGGTCCCCCCAGCCGATCGATACGGCCCGACCTCCCCAGGAGGTCGGGCCTTTCGTTTCCCGCGACCGCTCCCTCAGGGCTCCTTCTGGAGCGCGGACAGCCGGCCGGCGTACCGCGAGCGGACCGCGTTCAACTCGGAGAGCGTGAAGCCGAGCTCGTGGGCGACCTGGCGGATTTCGGCGTTCTCCTCGGCCGAGATCGTGTCCTCCGCCGCCGAGGCGACGGCGAAGAGGCAGTGGAGGAGATCGGTCCGCTGCTCATCGGTGGCGAGCTCGCGGAAGCGTCGCGTCACCAGGTAGTCCTCGGTCCCGCCCTCCAGGCGCGACTGGCTCTTGGCGATCTCCACGGCGAGGACCGCCTGCGGCTCGGGGAGATGCCCCCACTCGGCCACGATCCGTTCCATTGCCCGCGTCTCGTCGTGGCTGATCTGCAGGTCGGCGTAGGCGACCCGGCTCAACACGTAGGCGAAGGCGGCCAGGTAGGCGGCCCGCTCGGGCTCCATGGCGTCCAGTTCGCCGGCGATGCGCCGGATCGTCGCCGTCTCGGCCGCCTCGTTGCGCGGCGCGGCGTTCGGTCGGAGGAAGCGGAGGAAGGACATCGGTCGGCGGCCTCCGGGGGGCACGGGCAAGTCGTGAGAGTATGCCCCCCGCGGCCGCGCGGTGCCGCGGGCGAGCCTCAGCGGATGCCGGTGTCGTAGGAGACGGTGAGGCTGGCGAGCGGCTCGCCGGCGGTGACGGTGAAGGGGATCGGGGCGGGCGTCCCCATCAGCCCCTCGACCGGCTGCGGGACGAGCGTGTACGTGCCGGGCTCGAGGTCGATGGTGAAGCCGCCCTGCACGTCGGTGGTGGCGCGCGCCACCTCGGAGCCGCCGCCGTCGAGGACGACGAGCACGGCCCCGGAGACCGGCCTGTCCGCGCACGCGGGGTCGGGCGGATCCTGCACGACCGGGCAGGTCGGGCCCGAGAGCGCCTGGCCGGTCACGCCGCTCCGCGACTGCGGCAGCGGGTCGCCGGTCTCGGAGAGGAGCTGGACGTTCCCGTCGCGCAGCACGCCGTAGACCCAGACGTGCTCGCTGATGCAGCCGGCGGGGCAGTCGCCCCAGCCGATCCGGACGGTCACCTTCCAGCCGTCGTCCATGAAGCCGACCTCGTACCAGTTCGCCTGGCCGATCAGGTTCGGATCGCGCCGCCCGATGCCGGCGAAGCGAGCGTCCTGTGCGAGGACCAGGCCGACCGCCTCCTCGGGCGTGGAGATCTTCGGTCCCGGCGTCGGGGTTGGGCCGCTGCCGAGGAGCGAGCAGGCCGAGACGAGGAGGGCGGCCAGCGCCGCCGCGACGATGGGGCGAGCAACGATCGAGGTCTTCATGCCGCCCCGACGGCACGTGCCCGACGGCGGTTCCGCGCGCCGGGTGCGCCGCGTCACCGGCGCGAGGTAGTGGTGATCATGACGGTACCGGCCGCCGGGTGGGCAGGACCGCGTAGGCGACGACGGCGGCGGCCACCGTGCTGCCCCCGGCGCAGACGGCGAAGAGTCCCGGGATCGTCAGCTCGCTGGCGACCAGCCCGCCCAGTCCGGAGCCGAGGATCGTGCCCAGCCCGGCCGAGACGCCGGTGAAGACGCCCTGGGCGGTCGCCGCCAGGCCGGCGGGCGCGCGCTGCGACACAAACGTGACGCCACCCACGTAGAAGAGACCGAACCCGAAGCCTTCGAGGGCGGTGAGCGCGACGAGGGCGGTCGGGTCGGTCACGACGGCGTAGCTCGTCGCCCGCAGGACGAAGGCGACCGTCGCCGCGACGAGCAGACGCTCCATCCCGAACCGCTTCGCCAGCATCGGGAACGCCCACATCAGCGGTACCTCGACCGCCGCTCCAACGATCCAGGCGAGCCCGACCGTCTGCGCCGGTGCCCCGAGTGCGATCAGGTGGATCGAGAAGAAGGCGTTCACCGCCGTGAGCATCATCCAGGTCAGGAGCGCGCCGAGGAGGAAGAGGCCCATGGTCCGCTGGCGGAAGAGGTCCCACGCGCCGCGCAGCGGGCTGATCGAGCGGGTCCGTCGACCGCGCGGGAAGGTGAGCGAGACGAGCGCGGTAAGCACGAGCCCGGGCACATAGATGGCGAAGAGGATGCCGTTCCCCTGCCGGTCGATGAGGAGGCCGACCAGCCCGGCGGTCACGATGAAGGCGACCGACCCCCAGGCGCGCACCTGGCCGTAACGGATCCGGTCGGCGCCGAGGAGGTCGAGCGTCCTGGCGTCGAGCATCGGGCTGACGCCCGAGAGACCGATCGCCAGCAGCAGCACGCATGCTGCGATGAGCGGTAGGTCGCGGGCAATCGCCAGACCGGTCGCCGCACTCGCCGCGAGGAAGACGGCAGCCGGCAGGATCAGGCTCGAACGGGGAAACCGGTCGGTGATCGCGCCCCAGGCCGGAGAGGCGACGAGCTGCGTGGCGGCCGCCAGCGCGGCGAGGAGCCCGATCGTGCCGAGATCGAGGCCGAGCCCCCGGTAGTAGACCGGGATGTACGGCCAGTAGGCGCCGACCGCGGTGAAGTAGGCGATGTAGGCGACCGTCGCGCGCGCGACCGGCGACATGGGCCCTCCCTGGGGGAAGTCGAGGACGGCGACCCTGACCGCCAGGCGGCCAGCGATCCTGTCACCGCTGTCGAGCGGCAGGGTAGCGCCTCCACGGGTGATTCGCTGCCGGTCGTCGAGGGGCTCCCGGCGGAGGTGGGGGGCCCGCAGCGGTCGGGGCGCGGCCGCCAGCGTCGCTCGCCGAGGAGCGGCTCGCCGCGCAGGATCTGCGCTCACCGTGAGCGCTCCGGGAGCGGGACATCGTCCCGGGCGGTACCATCGCCCTACTCAACCCACTCACCCAGGGAGAGACCTCCATGTACGGCACGATCGCCCGGATCCGCCCGCGCGCGGGCCAGCTCGGCGCCATCGAGCGCCTGATGGCCGAATGGGAGGCGGAGATGCGCCCGAGGACA
>MGMJ01000035.1 GCA_001794945.1 Chloroflexi bacterium GWC2_73_18 | reverse complement strand
CGGCTTCCTCGCCCGCGGCATGTGGGCCAATCAGACCGTGCGCGCCGCCCAGGAGACGGCGCGGCGGATCGAGGCCGAGGCCCGGGCCCGCCAGAAGGAGCTGATCCTCGAGGCCAAGGAGGAGACGCTCCGGCTCCAGCGCGAGGGCGAGGGGGAGGCGCGCGCCAAGCGTGGTGAGCTGGGCGTCCTGGAGCGCCGTCTCATCGAGCGCGACGAGCAGCTCGACCACCGCTCCGAGATGCTCGAATCGCGCGACCGCAAGCTCCTCGATCGCGAGCGCGAGCTGGAGGCGCAGCGGGAGGAACTGGCCCGCGCGAAACAGGAGCAGGTCAGCGCCCTCGAGCGCGTCTCGGGCATGACCGCCGAGCAGGCCAAGGGCGTGCTCCTCGAGCAGGTACGCGAGGAGGCCGACCGCGACGCCGTCCGCATCGCCAAGGCGATCGAGCGCCGGGCCCGGGAGGAGGCCGAGGAGAAGGCGCGCGACATCGTGGTGACCGCCATCCAGCGCATCATGGCCGACCACACCGCCGAGATGACGGTCACGGTCGTGCCGCTCCCCAACGATGAGATGAAGGGGCGGATCATCGGCCGCGAGGGCCGCAACATCCGTGCCCTCGAGCAGGCGACGGGCGTCGACCTGATCATCGACGACACGCCCGAATCGGTCGTCCTCTCCGGCTTCGACCCGGTCCGTCGCGAGGTGGCACGGGTCGCTCTCACCAAGCTGATCCAGGACGGCCGCATCCACCCCGGGCGGATCGAGGAGGTCGTCGCCAAGACGCGCGCCGAGATCGACGTGGTGATGCGTCAGGCCGGCGAGGCGGCCGCCTACGACGCCGGGGTGCCGGGCCTGCCGTCGGAGATCATCCGGTTGCTCGGCCGCCTCAAGTACCGCACCAGCTACGGGCAGAACGTGCTCCAGCACGCCGTCGAGACGAGCCGGCTCGCCGCCATCATCGCGGCGGAGGTCGGGGCCGACGTCGGGGTCGCCAAGATGGGCGGCCTGCTGCACGACCTGGGCAAGGCGGTCGACCACGAGGTGGAGGGGCCGCACGCCGCCATCGGCGGCCAACTGGCGACCCGCCACGGGCTGGCGGCCAGGGTCGTCAACGCCATCGCGGCCCACCACCAGGAGATCGAGTACAGCTGCGTCGAAGGGCCGATCGTCCAGATCGCCGACGCCATCAGCGCCTCCCGCCCGGGCGCCCGGGGCGAGTCGGCCGAGACCTACGTCAAGCGCCTCGAGGACCTCCAGGCGATCGCCAACAGCTTCGCCGGGGTGGAGAAGTCGTTCGCCGTCCAGGCCGGCCGGGAGGTGCGCATCCTGGTCCGCCCCAACGAGATCGACGACCTCGCCTCGATGCGCCTCGCCCGCGACATCGTGCGCAAGATCGAGAACTCGCTCACCTACCCCGGCCAGATCAAGGTCACGGTGATCCGCGAAACGCGGGCCGTGGAGTACGCCAAGTAGACGCCCTGCGGGTCCTCGTCATCGGCGACGTCATCGGCAAGCCGGGCCGGCTCGCCGTGGAGCGCCTGCTGCCCGGGCTGCGCGCGGAGCGTCGCCTCGACTTCGTCACCGCGAACGGCGAGAACCTCGCCGGGGGGATGGGCCTCACCGTGCGGACCGCGCAGGCGCTCTTCGACGCCGGCGTCGACGTCGTCACCAGCGGCAACCATATCTGGGACAAGAAGGAGATCTACCCCGAGCTGGAGCGGAACGAGCGGATACTGCGACCGCTCAACTACGGCGAGGCCGGCGTCCCCGGCCGCGGCTGGGGGATCTACCAGGCGGCCGACGGGACCGAGCTGGCCGTCGTCAATGCCCAGGGCCGGACCTACATGCAGCCGATCGACAACCCCTTCATCGCCCTCGACCGGCTCCTCGAGGAGGCGTCCGAGCCACTCCCGCCGGTCCGCGTGGTCGACTTCCACTGCGAGATCACCAGCGAGAAGAACGCCTTCGGCGTCTACCTCGACGGCCGCGTCAGCGCCGTCTGCGGGACGCACACCCACGTGCCCACCGCCGACGAGCGGATCCTGCCACGGGGGACCGGCTATGTCAGCGACGTGGGCATGACCGGGCCGATCCACAGCATCATCGGCTTCGACCCGGCGACGGTGCTGCCGCGCTTCCTCAACGGCCTGCCGACGCGCTTCGAGGTCGGCGATGGGACGACCGTCCTCACCGGCATCGAGCTCGAGATCGACCGATCGAGCGGGCGGACGACGGCCATCTCCCGGCTCACTCGCACGGTCGAGGTGTGACGACCCCCCGGCGCAACCGCGTCGACCTGCACTGCCACACCACGCGCTCCGACGGGGTCCTCGCCCCGGCCGAGCTCTACGCCGCGGCGCGCGGCTACGGGATGCGCCTCGTCGCCATCACCGACCACGACACGCTGGCGGGCTACCGCGAGCTGCGGTCGGCCGGGCTCGGGGCTCGGCCATCGGCCGCGGGACCGGAGCTGGTCCCCGGGGTCGAGATCAACGCCGCCGCGCCGGAGATCCCGGACCTCTGGGAGGGCGAGCTGCACATCCTCGGCTTCGGCGTCGACCCGGACGACGAGGCGTTCGAGGCGACGCTCGAGCGGCAGCGCACGCTGCGCCGCGAGCGCTTCAGCCGGATCGCCGACCGACTACGGACGCTCGGGATGCCGGTCGACGACGCGCTCCACGAGGCGCTCCCGACCGACGTCAGCTCGGCCGGGCGGCCGCACCTCGCGCGGGCCCTCGTCCTCGCCGGTCATGCCAGCTCGGTCGACGACGCGATGCAACGGGTCCTCGCCCGCGGCGCGCCCGCCTACGAGCCGCGTGCCGGGCTGGGGCCGCGCGAGGCGATCGAGGCGATCGGCCGGGCCGGAGGGCTTGCCGCGCTCGCCCATTTCCCGGCGGCACCGGAGCGCGAGGGACTGATCCGCGAGTTGATGGGCTGCGGCCTTCGCGGGCTGGAGGTCCACTACCGCGGCTTCGATCCGGCGACGGTCGAGGCGATGAGCGCCTTTGCCGACCGGCTCGGGCTCGTCGCCACCGGGGGGAGCGACTACCATGGCGACACGCTGACGTACGCCGAGGCCGAGCAGCTCACCTGCGTGCCGGACGCGGTCGGCGTACGGTTCCTCGCAACGCTCGCCGGTGTGCCCGCCCGAGACCGCCGATGACGACCCGCCCGCTCCCCGTGCTCGACCTTCCCGCCCCGCCGCGACGGAGTGGGGGAGACCCGCGCAGCCCGGCCCGACCGGCGGCGGCCTTCGACGAGTACGCCATCGGTCCCGAGGCGCTGCCGCGCTTCTTCGTCTGGACGCTCGGCTGCCAGATGAACCGCTCCGACTCGGAGGAGATGGCGGGCGCCCTGCTGGCGGCCGGCTGCGCCGAGGCGATCGCGATCGAGTCGGCCGATCTCGTCGTCATCAACAGCTGCGCCGTGCGCGAGGTCTCGGAACGCAAGGTGATCGGGCGGATGGGCCAGCTCGCCGCGCTCAAGGCGGAGCGCCCGGGGACGCGGGTCGTGCTGACCGGCTGCGCGGTGCGCGACCAGGGCCCGGCGGCGCTGCGGCGGCGCTACCCGGCGGTCGACCTCTTCCTGCGGCCCGACCAGGAGCCCGAGCTGGTGGCGCGCCTGGGTCTGGCGGGCCCGACGGCGCCGGCGATGCTCGGCGCCGGGGTGGCCGCCCCGGACCGGCCCGACGCGTCGCCGATGCTGGCCGCCCGCGCGAGCGCCGTCGCCGCCGGGACGATCCGCCGCGGGCAGCCCTGGGCCGCCTGGGTGCCGGTCATCTACGGCTGCGACAAGACCTGCAGCTACTGCATCGTCCCCTTCAGCCGCGGCCCGGAGCGCTCGCGGCCCTTCGACGGCGTCGTGGAGGAGTGCCGGCGGCTCGGCGAGGCTGGCGCGCTCGAGGTGACGCTCCTCGGCCAGAACGTCAACTCCTACGGCCACGACCTGCCGCGCGAGGAGCGCTTCGCCGCGATCGCGGCGCAGCGTCCGCTCGGCCGCCGACTCGACCTGGCCGGACGGCCCGACTTCGCCGCCCTCCTGCGCGCGGTCGACGGCCTGCGCCGCGGCGACGCGCAGCCAGCCATCCCGCGCCTCCGCTTCCTCACCTCGCACCCCTGGGACCTGACCGACCGACTGATCGAGGCGATCGCCGGGTGTCCGTCCGTCTGCGGGCACCTCCACCTGCCGGTCCAGTCGGGCGACGACGCCGTCCTGCGCCGGATGGGACGGCAGTATGCCGTGGAGGGCTACCTGGGCCTCGTGGAGCGGCTGCGCGCGGCGGTGCCGGGCATCGCGCTCTCCACCGACGTCATCGTCGGGTTCTGCGGCGAGACCGAGGCGCAGTACGAGGCGACCCTGGCGCTCCTGCGCGCGGTCCGCTACGACCAGGTCTTCGCCGCCGCCTATTCGGTGCGCCCCGGCACGCCGGCGGCGCGCCTCCCCGACGACGTGCCGCCGGAGGAGAAGCGCCGGCGCCTCAACGCGCTCCTGGCGCTCCAGGAGGAGATCGGCCGGGAGCGCAATCGCTCCTGGGTCGGGCGCGAGGTCGAGGTGCTCGTGGACGGCTGGTCGCCGCCGGGCGGCCACTCGCACGACGGCGGTGGCCCGCCCATCCGCCCGGGCGCCGCGCGTCCGTTGGCCGGGCGGACACGTGAGAACAAGCTCGTCCATCTCGACGGCGGGCCCGAGCGCGTCGGTACCATCGTGCACGCCCGCGTCGACCACGCCGGCCCCTATTCGCTGGTGGCGACGGCCCTGACGTGACCCGGCCACCGACCGCGGGGCGCGAACCGCGGCGCCCGAATCGTGCAGGCACCCCGCGAAAGGCGCCCGCGCGGACGTCCGCGATCGGGCGTTTGCGAACGACCCTGCGCGAGGCCGCGCCGGTCTGTCACGATGCCGTCGTGGACCCGACGCGCCGCGACCGGCCTCTTCCGCCGCTCGTCGTCATCTGCGGGGCGACGGCAACCGGCAAGACCGCGCTCTCGATCCGCCTGGCGCTGGCCATGGGAGAGACGGAGATCGTCTCGGCCGACTCGCGGCAGGTCTACCGCGGGATGGACATCGGGACGGCCAAGGCGACCCGCGCCGAGCGCAACGCCGTCCCGCACCACGGCCTCGACCTCGTCGTCCCCGACGAGCCGTTCAGCGTCTCCGCCTACCAGCGCCACGCCCTCGCCGCCCTGACGGCGATCCGCGGCCGCCGCCGTCACGCCTTCCTGGTGGGCGGGACGGGGCTCTACCTGCGCGCCGTGGCCCGCGGCCTCGACCTCCAGGACGGGCCCTCCGACCCGGGCCTCCGGGCCGCGCTCGAGGCGGACCTCACCGAACACGGCCTCCCCGCGCTCGCCGCCCGGCTGCGCGACCGGGCCCCCAACCTCGCCGCCCGCACCGACCTGGCGAACCCTCGCCGCGTCGTCCGCGCCCTCGAGATCGCCACCCTTGCCGGCGATCGGCTGCCGCCACCGCCGCGCGGGTACCCGGCGCCGGTCCTCTGGGTCGGCCTCCGCCTGCCGCCCGAGACCCACCGCACGCGGATCGCCAACCGGGCCGCCCAGCAGTTCTCCGGCGGGCTGCTCGTCGAGGCCGCCCGGCTGAAGAAGCGCTACCCGCCCGAGCTGCCCGCCTTCACCGCCTTCGGCTACGGGGAGGCGTTCGCCGTCCTCGACCGCAGGCAGAGCCAGGACGAGGCGCTCGAGCAGACGATCGGCCGCACGCGCGCCTACGCCCGGCGCCAGCTCACCTGGTTCCGCGCCGAGCCCGGCGTCCACTGGATCGACGCCGCGAGCGATCCGCTGCCGGCCGCGCTGGCGATGGCGCGGGAGTTCCTCCGTTAGGCTCTGGTCATGCCCCGCACCACGCGCCTGATCGAGCTCGCCTCGCCGGTCGAGAAGGCGTTCCTCATCGCCGTCGACACCGCGGCCGACCCCGGCTGGAGCGCTGAGGAGTCGCTCATCGAGCTCGGCGCCCTGGCCGCCACCGCCGGCGCCGAGGTGGTCGGCGCCGAGTGGCAGAACCGCCGCCAGGTCGACCCCAACTGGTACTTCGGCAAGGGCCGGGCCGAGGAGCTCCGCGAGGCCAAGGGCGAGACCGGCTTCACCCTGCTGATCGCCGACGACGAGCTCTCGCCCAACCAGCAGAAGGCGCTGGAGACGGTCCTCAACGTCAAGGTGATCGACCGCTCGCGCCTCATCCTGGACATCTTCGCCCTGCACGCCCACACCCACGAGGGGCGTCTCCAGGTCGAGCTGGCCCAGCTCGAGTACCAGCTGCCGCGCCTGACCCGGCTCTGGACGCACCTTTCGCGGACCGGCGGCGGGATCGGGACACGGGGCCCCGGCGAGACGCAGCTGGAGACCGACCGGCGAGTCATCCGCGAGCGGATCAAGAAGATGAAGGAGCGCGTCGAGGGGATCCGCCAGCACCGCGAGATCGCCGCTCGCGCCCGCGATCGTCGCTTCTTGCCGACCGTCGCCATCGTCGGCTACACCAATGCCGGCAAGTCGACCATGCTCAACGCGCTCGCCGGCGCGGACGCCGCCTACGTCGCCGATCAGCTCTTCGCCACGCTCGACCCGACGAGCCGACAGGTTCGCCTCGGCGAGGGCCAGGCTGCCATCGTGACCGACACCGTCGGCTTCATCCACAAGCTCCCGCACCAGCTGATCGACGCCTTTCGGGCGACGCTCGAGGAGGTGACGCGCGCCGACACCCTGCTCGAGGTGGTCGACGCCTTCGACCCGCACTTCGCCGAACATCGTGCCACCGTCCAGACGGTCCTCGACGAGCTGGGTGCCGGCGCCAAACCGCGGGTCGTCGCCTACAACAAGGCCGACCTGGTCGAGGCGGCTGCCCGCGACGGAGAGCTGCCCGCACCGGCCCTCGGCGACGCCGTCCTCGTCTCGGCGCTGACCGGCTACGGGCTCGACACGCTCCGCGCCCGTCTCGCCGCCACGCTCGCCGAGCTGTGGGACGAGGTGGACGTCGCCATCCCGTACTCGGCCGGTGAGCTGCTCGCCCGCGTCCGCGAACGGGGCAACGTGGAGCTCTCCTACCGCGGCCGCGACGTGCGCGTGCGCGGGCGACTCGACCCGGCGCTGGCGGGTGAGCTGACCGCCGTCGCCGCGGGGTGGAGAGGATCCGCGAGGGACGGCCGCCGGGCGACGTGACCGCCCGGACGGCGGAGGACCGGCGTCCGCAGTACGTCGTCTGGATGATGCGCGAACCCTCGCCCTCGCTTAGCGGAGCTGCGCCCCACTGTTTCAATTCTCACCCGGTGTCGCCACCGGGTTGCCGCCGATGACGTCGCCCGGGAAACGAGCGACCCGCGCCCGGAGCCGTCGAGTGCGGAGCACGTTCGCCGAGGGCCTCAGCCGCCGACAGGTGAGCGCTGCCATCCCGGGCTGACGACAAGCTGATCTGCCATATGTTGTAGTATCGTGCTACGCGATCGCTCGCCGCATCGGGAAGGTCCACCATGCTCACCGTCCCCGAAGCCGCCAGAAGGGTAGGGAAGAACCCCGAGACGATCCGCCGCTGGATCCGCGCGGGGAAGCTGCCCGCCACCCGGATCGGGACCCAACACGTCATCGACGAGGATGATCTGGCGCTGGTTCTCGAGGGTATCACTCGCCGACCGAGCTCGACCGCTGGAGGTGCCCCCATGGTGGACTGGACGTCCGTCGTCCGGTGGTCGAGGGTCGAGCGAGCGGCGCGCCTCTCGGAGGCTGTCGCACCCCACCTCTCGGGCGTCGCCGCACGCCCGGACGCGGGTGGGGTGGAGGACGCCTGGCTGCCGGCGATCGTCGGACGGATCGTCCGGCTGGTCGACCCGGTGCGGATCATCCTGTTCGGATCCCGAGCGCGCGGAGACGCCCGTGACGACAGCGACTACGACATCCTCGTGATCCTGGACGAGGTCGAACATCGCAGAGCGATGCGCATCCGCATCCGCGGTGCTCTCGATGATCTGCCAATCGCCAAGGACGTCATCGTCGCGACGGCAGACGAAGCCGCCGGTCGTCACCGACGGCCCTGGGGCGCGCTGCACTGGGCGCTGGCCGAAGGCCGAGTGGTGTACGAGCGTGCCTGAGGATGCGCGGCCGACGGCTCATTGGTGGCGCCTCGCCCTTGGTGACCTGGACGGCGCGCGGGCGCTGGCCGCGGATGACACCGTGCCTCCGAGACTCGCGGCCTCGATGGCGCAGCAGGCCGCCGAGAAGGCCCTCAAGGCCGCCTTTGCGCTCGATGGCGACGAGCCGCCGCGAACGCACGATCTCGTCGCGCTGGCGGCGTGGCTGACCGGCGCCGCCGCCATCCAGGCCCGCGTCGACGATCTTCGACACCTCACCGACGCCCACGCGAGTTCGCGCTACCCGGCGCCGTTCGAGCCGCCACTCGACCGGGCGGAAGTCCACGAGCTGATCGCCTCGGCATCGTCCATCGTCGAGGATGTCCGCCAGAGCCTTGAGCGCCGCGGTTTCGACACGGGTGCACTCGATCCGGCCTGAAACGGCAATCACGGTCGCAACTACTTCCGATAATGGTAGTTATGTCGCATTTCCACTCCACGCGAGCCCCATAGCGGGGGCGCATGGCGCACGCATGCGTCGTGTCACCCCTGCGCAAGCGCCACTGCAGCCACGCTCCCCCGCCGCACCCGGACCTACGCAGAGGCACCGTCTCCGGGGGCGTCCACTCGGAGCCCGGCGGCCCGCGCCGCAGCGGCCTGCCGGGAGTCGTACGTCACGAACGCGTCGACCTCCGATCCGAGGCGGAGGGCTGACGCCACGTGGATCGCATCGAGCGCCCGCAGCTCGGCCCCTCCCGTGGAACCGGCGATCCGCGCGAGGTCGGCATCGAGCTCCACGAACGACAGCAGCGCGAAGACCGCCTGCGGGTCGGCCTGGGGGTTCGACCGTGCCACCGCCTTCACCACCTCGACGACCGCGACCCGGCTCGAAGCCAGCTGGCGGCCGCGCACCAGGTCGTGGAGCGCTCGCGTTTCCGGCTCCTCCACGACGAGCTTGGTGAGCGCCGACGCGTCGAGATAGAAGATGCTCAGCGCCCCTCGCTCCGGCGTTCGGCGAGCAGGGCATCGGTGGCCGACGTCCCGGTCGTGATCGGGTGTGGCGTCGGCAGGCGCGACGTGTCGCCGTCCATCGCGGGCGTGACCTTGCCCTCGGCCACCAGCCGATCGAGGCTCGGGCGCGGGGACGGCAGCGGCCCGAGGTGCGCGACCGGCCGACCGAACAGGGTCACTTCGAATCGCTCACCCGCGTCAACCCTGGCCAGGTAGTGGCGGAGGTGATGACGGAGTTCGCGCATCCCGACCTGCTGCATGTGTCACATGGTAACACATGGGGCTGCCGTGAGTCCAGAGCGGCCGGAGCGACGACTAAGGGCCTGTACCCGAAAGTTCGCGTTCGGATCAGCCGG
>MGMJ01000034.1:1252-8031 GCA_001794945.1 Chloroflexi bacterium GWC2_73_18 | reverse complement strand
GGGCGGGCGCCCGGATGGCCGCCCGGATCGGCGACGGCTGGACCGCCTTCGAGACGTTCGAGCGCGACCTGCCGATCTTCGAGGAGGCGCTGGTGGCTGACGGGCGCGCGAGAGTGGAGGTCGAGACGTACGCGGCGATCCGGCTCGAGTCACCCGGCTCGGGGCGCGATCCCTGGCTCGACGACCCGCTGGCCGAGCTGGCCCGCTGGCGGGAGGGCGGCGCCGACCACGTCATCCTGGCACCGCGTCGGGCGGCACAGGTCGATCCGCTGCTGGAGGCGCTCGCCCGGGCGTAGCAGCCGCCGGACGGTTCGGGCGGGACGCGGTACGCTCGCCGCGCGATGGAGCCCGTGCCGGAGACCGCGTCCCCTGCCCCCGGCGAGCGGGTCGACCGCTGCCTGCGCTGCGGCCGGCCGACCGCCGAGGGGCGCGGTCTCTGCGACGAGTGCAACCCGGCCGACATCGCCGGTCCGACGCCGACCCAGGTCCACGGCACGATCGTGGCCGGGCTCGGGATCGCCTTCCTGGTCGTGGCCCTGGCGGCGCGCTTCCTGGTCGGCGGCGGCGTCCCCTTCGCCATCGCCGTGCAGGGCCAGGCCGCCCTCGCCGACGGCTCGCTCGACGTCGTCTTCGCCATCACCAACGGCGGGGATCGCGAGGCGCACCCGACCTGCACCGTCCATCGCTCCTCCACGGACGCCGGCTACGTCTTCATCGGCCCGACGATCGCGGCCGGGGCGACGGTCGAGGTCCGGCGCTCGATCCCGCCGATGCCCGGCGCAGGCGGGCCGGGAGGCGGGACGGCGCCCCTCGTCGAAGCGACCTGCCGCTGAGCCTCGGCTGCCGCTGGCTGGCGGGCGGGAGCGGTGAGTCACCCGTGCATCACGGGCGCCACGAGTAGGCGTGGCGCGCTGCGCGATTCGCCCCGATCACGCACCGGGCTGAGCGCGTTCGTGGCCGAGGTGATGCACGAAGATCGGGCGGTGGTTTCGCGGCCCCGCCCGCTACTGCCAGAGGTGCGGTCGGTCGCGTAGCCGTGCCGCCCCGAGCTCGTCGCAGAGCGCCAGGTACTCCCCCCGCCGCGCCCCGCGCCAGCGCAGATCGTCGAGCGCCCCGGCAAGCGGTACGTCCCGGCACAGGCGCGCCAGCTCGCGGTAGAGGAGCGCCTCCTGCCAGCATTCCCGTAGCGTGGCGGCGAGGCGGACGGCGCCACGCACCGGCACGTCCCAGGCCGAGGCGCGCGCGGGGATCGCCTCGAGCGTTCCGTACCGTCCCACCGCCGCGGCCGTCGACGTCTTCCCCCAACCCGGCAGGCCAGGGTAGCCGTCGGCGCTGTCGCCGACGAGGGCGAGGTAGTCGGGGATCGAGGCCGGCGTCACCCCGAAGCGCGTCCATACGCCGTCCCCGTCGGTCACCGTCCCGCGCAGCCGGTCGAGCTGGACGACCCGCCGGCCGTCGACGCACTGCGCCAGGTCCTTATCGGGCGAGCAGATGACGACCTGCTCGACGCCGGGCTCGTTAGCCCAGCCGGCGGCGGCGGTGGCGAGCGCGTCGTCGGCCTCGAACTCGACCATCGGCCAGACGACGACGCCGAGCGCCTCGAGCGCCCGCTCGGCCAGCTCGAACTGTGCCAGCAGCTCGGGCGGCATGCCGGCCTCGGTCTTGTAGCCGGCGTAGAGGTCGTTGCGGAAGGAGCGGATGACGTGGTCGGTCGCAGCGCCCAGGTGGGTCACTCCGGGCTCCCGCAGGAGCGCGAGCGTCGACTCGACGAGCCCGATCGTCGCCGAGACGAGCCTGCCGTCGGGGTCCCGCTCCTCCGGCCGCCCGAAGTGCGCGCGGAAGAGCTCCCAGGTCGCGTCGAGGAGGTGCACCTTCACGGCCGACCCATGCTGGCGCATCCGGCGGCGCTACGCTTGCGCGAGTGACCCCGTCTCCTCTCGAGCCGCCCGCCTGGCACGCTCTCGCCGCTACGGAGGTCGCCGAACGCCTGGGCACCGACCCGGCCGCCGGCCTCCGCGCGGATGAGTCGGCCGCCCGGCTGGCCAGGATCGGGCCCAACCAGCTCGAGCCGCCCAAGCGCTCGACGCTGCCGGAGCTCCTCTGGGAGGCGGCGACCGAGCCGTTCGTCCTGCTCCTCCTCGCTGCGGGGCTGCTGGCGATCCTCCTGAGCGAGGTGCGCGACGGGCTGCTGGTGCTGGTCGGCCTGCTGCCGATCGTGGGTGCCGCCGTCGTCACCGAGCACCGCGGCGAGCGCGCCCTGGAGGCGCTCCGCGTCGCCTCCGCGCCCCATGCCCGTGTCCGCCGCGATGGCGCCGCGCACGACGTCCCCGCCGCGGAGCTCGTCCCGGGCGACGTCGTCCTGCTGCGCTCCGGCGACGTCGTGCCGGCCGACCTGCGCCTCAGCGTCGCCCGCGGCCTGCTCGTCGACCGGAGCGTCCTCACCGGCGAGTCGGTCCCCGAGCCGGGCGACCCGGACACCATCCTCGCCGCCGACGAGCCGCTCACCGGCCGGCGCACGATCGCCTACCAGGGGACGAACATCCTGGGCGGCTGGGGCGAGGGGCTGGTCGTGGCCACCGGCCGCGCCACCGAGCTGGGCCGGATCGCCGGCTCGCTCGGCGACCCGCGGCGGCGCCGCTCGCCGCTCCAGCGCGAGCTCGACCGCCTGGTGCGGATCCTCCTCGCCGTGGCGATCGGCCTGATCGCGATCGTGACCGTGCTCGGCTTCGCCCGGGGCGGGACGCTCGGCGCCACGCTGCTGGCGGGGATCTCGGCCGCGATCGCGGCGATCCCGGAGGAGCCACCGGTCCTCCTCGGGGTCGTCCTCGGGCTGGGCGCCTATCGACTGCTCCGGCGGGGCGTCCTGGTCCGCCGGCTCAACGCCGAGGAGACGCTCGGTGCGGTCGACCTGATCGTGACCGACAAGACCGGCACGCTCACCGCCAACCGCCTGGCTGTTCGCACGGTGCGCACCCTGGCGGGCGAGGTGGCGCCCGGGCCCGAGCGCGAACGGCTGGTCGGTGACGCGCTGATGACCGACGAGGCGCTCTGGCGCACCGAGGGCCACCGGCTCGGCTCGTTCTCGCGCGCCCTCCTCGACGAGCTGGGGGCCGACCAGGCCGGCTGGCTGCGCGCCACGAACGAGCTGCTCGACGCCACCCCGTTCAGCCAGGGGGCGCTCCTCAGTCGCGTGCGCGTGCGTAGCGGGACGGACGGGGATCGGGAGCTCCGGCTCGGCGCGCCGGAGGCGGTCATCGATCCCGGCGAGGGGCCGGCGGCAGAGGCGTGGGATGCGCTGGCCGTGGCCGGCGCTGCGGCGGGCGAGCGGGTCCTGGCGCTTGCGGACCGGGTCGGGGAGCGCTGGAGGACCCTTGCCCTCATCGGCTTCGCCGACGCCCTCCGGGCCGACGTCGCCGAGGCGCTGGCGCTCGCCCATGGCGCCGGGATCCAGGTCCTGATGGTGACGGGGGACCACCCCGAGACGGCGGCCGCCATCGGACGGGCGGTCGGGCTCGCGCCCGGCCGGACGGCGACCGGGGAGGAGCTCGACCGCTGGAGCGACGGCGAGCTGGACGAGGGGCTCCGCGACCTTCGTGTCGTGGCCCGCGCCCGCCCCGAACAGAAGATGCGGCTCGTGCAGGCGGCGCGGCGGATGCAGCGGACGGTGGCCTCGACCGGCGACGGCGTCAACGACGCGCCCGCACTGCACGCCTCGGACGTGGCCGTGGCGATGGGCTCGGGCGCCGCGGTCGCCAAGGAGGCGGCGGACCTCGTCCTCGGCGACGACTCGTTCGCCACGCTGATGTTCGGCCTGCGCGAGGGGCGGCGGATCGTCGACAACGTGTTGAAGGGGCTCGTCTTCCTCACCTCGACCCACGTGGCCCTCCTCGGCTTCATCCTGGTGGCGACGCTCGCCGGCTACTCCCAGCCATTGCTGCCGATCCAGATCCTCTGGCTCGAGTTCTTCATCGACCTCTCCGCGTCGGTCGCGTTCGAACGCGAACCGCCGGAGCCCGACCTGATGCGGCGACCGCCACGCCCGCGCGGGACGCCGCTGCTGACGCGCCGGATCCTGGGAGGCGTGGTGCTGGCGGGTGGCTTCTCGGCGCTCGCGGCGCTCGGGCTGATGTCCTGGGTCGGGGGCGGCGTGGACCACGCCCGCTGGGTCGCCTACACCGCGCTCGTCGTGGCGCAGGTCGTGCGCGCCAACGCCAACCGGAGCCTGTCGAGCCCCGTGCTCGCCCTGCGTCCCAATGGCTTCCTCCTGCTGACCACCGCGGCGGTGATCGCGATCCAGGTGGCGATCCCCTTCGTGCCGCTGCTGGCCGACGCCTTCCGCGCCTCGCCGCTCCACGCCGGGGACTGGCCGCTCGTGGCGGCGATCGCGGTCGCCCCCTGGCTCGTGGCGGAGGTGGTCCGGGCGACGCGGCGAACGATCTGGGTGGCGTAGCTTCAGCCGACCAGGCGCGTGATCCCCGGCACGTCGTCGAACGCCCGGTCGAAGGTCATGACCCGGGCGATGCCGCGACGCTGCATCACGGCGAGACCACGTTCGAGGCCGACCTGGGCCGCCCGACACGGCCGCCTCTACCGCTCGGACTCGATCAGCTCCTTGATCCGGCGGAGGCTCTCCGCCACCACCAGCGGATCCAACGGGTTGACCATCCCCGGGATGTCGACGCTGATGGTGAGCGCGCTGCCGTCCTGACCCTCCGGCTCGACCGTCATCCGTCCATGCATCTCGACCGGGCCATCGTGGATCAACCACCCGATCGCCCGAGCCGGCTCGAACTCCACGCACTCCATCATCCCGTGCACCGGGTCACCGGCGCGCGTATGGCTCCGGCGGACGATCGTCCCGACCCGATCGCAGCGTCGGAGAGCTGTTCGAGCTCCATCTTCGGGTCCCGGCGGGGATGGTTCCGGACGTGCTCGACGGCCACGAAGCGGAACACGTCGGCCGGTGGCCGGTCAACCTGCGAGACCTCGATCCTCACGTGCCCCATCCTTCCGAGACCTGCCGACGCCGCACCCTGGCGGGACGCGTGCCACCCTGCCGTGTCGCCGATCGTAGGCACAACGTCAACGTGACGGGTCGGCGGGCCAAGCACGACGGCGGGAGAGACACCTGGCGCGTCCGGAGGGCTGCCGGCGCGCTCGCCCCCGCGCCCCCTACGCCGCGAGCTCGGCTCCCGCCTCCGCCAGGGCCTCGAGCGCCCGCTCGCCGTCGCCCGGCTGGAGGTCGACCGCCCGGATCGCCGACGTCCGCACCGTAACCGCGAAGCCGAGCCGGACCCCGTCGAGGCCGGTCTCCTTGACGCAGTAATCGGTCGCCAGGCCGACGACCACGACGCGCTCGACCCCTCGTGCGCGGAGCAGGTCGGCCAGCTCGGTCGGGCCCGCCTCGCCGGAACGCGGGTCTCGGACGCTGAAGCCCGAGTAGCCATCCTCCCCGCCCGACCCCTTGCGCACCACCGGCGCCTCAGGGAGAAGAACCAGGTCCGGGTGGAAGCCGGCGCCCCAGGTCCCCTGCACGCAGTGGACCGGCCAGATGCCGCCATCCCTGGCGAAGTGGGGGGTCGACGCGGGGTGCCAGTCCTGCGTGTAGACGACGAGGGCACCCGCCGCCCGGGCCGCCTCGATCTCGGCGTTGATCACCGACACGACCGACTCGCCGCCCCGGACGTAGAGCGAGCCGGTCGGGTCAGCGAAGTCGTTCTGGAGGTCGACCACCACGAGGGCGACCCGCGAGTCGTAGCGTCGCTGGTCGGGAACGTGCCGTTCGGCCATGTCGCGAATCGTAGCGCCGACCTACGGTGCGGGCATGGAGACGACGCGGGCGACCCTCGCCCGTTTCGAGGACGCCACGTACCGCCGCCTCGTCGGCCCCGGGGAGGTGGAGATCGAGACCGTCCGCCCCGGGTCGGCCGAGGTGCGCCGGACGATCATCTGGATCGTGGGGTGCCTCGGGCGCGTCTACGTGCGCTCGGTACGCGGTCCGCGCGGCGTCTGGTACCAGGAGGCGCTCGAGGGCCGGCGCGTCGCCATCCGGGCGGGGGAGGCGCGGTTCACGGGGGAGGCGGTCCCGGTGACCGACCCCTCGGTGATCACCGCTGTCAGTCGGGCCTTCATGTCGAAGTACGGGGGCGACGATTCGCTGCCGCTGATGCTCCGCCCGGAGACGCTGCCGACGACGCTGGAGGTCCGGCCGGCGCCCGAGCGGTGACAGGCAGCACCACCTTCGTGCCCGATTCAGGCTGCTGCCCGGCACATCCAGTCGATTCGGGCTTGCACAGTCCATTTGGGGTAGTACCGTGGTACTTCCAACCGAATAGCTCGGCCCGTGCTATGCGGGGAAGCGATCGGAGTCGGTTCGGCGACGTGACCAGCCGCGAGTCGTCCTCGCGGGCCCCCTGAGCACTCATCTGCGGCATCGTCCGCACCGTCTCGCCGGGCGGACTCCTCGCTGACACCGCGAGGCACGGGCGTCACGCGCGAAACGAGGTCCACCGTGCCCGGTTCCTCTGTCGCCCGTTCGTCGTCGCAACGGCTCGTCCGATTCCTGGCGATCGTCCAGATCGCCGTCTTCCTCTCGTACCTCTTCGTGCCCAGCGCGGCGTTCGCGACCGATCCGACGGCCGATCCATCCCCGCAGCCGACGGCGTCTGCCGACCCCACGCCCGATCCCACTCCGGCGCCCACGCCCGATCCCACGGTCGAACCGACCCCTTCGCCCGATCCGACCGCCACTGCCGCACCTGATCCGGCTCCCACCCCCG
>MGMJ01000034.1:160-1203 GCA_001794945.1 Chloroflexi bacterium GWC2_73_18 | reverse complement strand
CTGCCCCCGCCCCCGATCCCACTCCGACGCCCGAGCCCACTCCTGCACCCACAGGCGAGCCCACTCCCGAGCCCACCCCCGAGGCGACGGTCGAACCGACCCCCGAACCCACCGCCGAGCCGACCCCGGAGCCGACGCCCGAGCCGACTCCGACACCCACGCCCGTACCGACCCTCCCTTACATCGTGACCTTCGCGGCCGGGACGAGCGCGGACGAACAGGCCGCCTCGCTGGCCGCCGTCGGCGCGACCGACGTCGACGCTATCCCCGTCCTCCGGATGCACGCGATCACGCTCCCGGCCAGCACGGCCGCTGACGCGGTCGCCGTCCTCCGCGCCGACCCGGCCGTCGTGCGCGTCGAGGCCGACCGAAGCCGCTCGGCCGAGGCGACCCCGAACGACGCTGCCTACGGCTCGCAGTGGTCGCTGCCGCAGATCGGCTGGGACCAGGCCTACGGCAGTGTCGTGCCGTCCGGCAGCGCCACCGTCGCGATCCTCGACACCGGCGTCGACGCCGCGCACCCCGACCTCGCCGGGCAGGTCGTGCCGGGCTCCTCGCAGTTCGACTCCTCGCGCGGCCTGACCGACCCCACCGGCCACGGGACGTGGCTCGCCGGCATCGTCGCCGCCACGACCGGCAACGGCGAAGGGATCGCCGGTGTCGCCTACGACGGCGTCCGCGTCATGCCGGTCACCGTCCTCGGCGCCGACGGCACCGGCCTCGACAGCGACATCATCGAGGGCGTCGTCTGGGCGGCCGACCACGGCGCCGACGTCATCCTCATGGGCTTCTCCAACCCCGGCTACTCGGCCTCGCTGCAGGCCGCCATCGACTACGCCTGGTCGAGCGGCGCCGTCCTCGTGGCGGCGGTCGGGAACGATGGATCGTCCTCGCCGACCTACCCCGCCGGCGACCGCGGCGTCATCGGCGTCTCGGCTACCAACCAGAGCGATCTCCTGTGGGCCGGCTCGAACTACGGCGCAGATGTGTTCCTGGCGGCCCCCGGCGTCGGCATCGCGGCGACGGCCGTCGGCGACGCGTAT
>MGMJ01000034.1:0-147 GCA_001794945.1 Chloroflexi bacterium GWC2_73_18 | reverse complement strand
GCACGTCCGATCAGACCGGCAGCGGCCGGCTCAATCTGGCCCGCGCCCTGGCGGACACCTCGACCGATGCCGTCGTTCCCGAGGGTGCCCCCGGCGGCGGCCCGCTCGTGGGGCCGTACCAGATCGCGGCTCCGCAGATGAACCTGG
>MGMJ01000033.1 GCA_001794945.1 Chloroflexi bacterium GWC2_73_18 | reverse complement strand
ATCCTGGAGGCGGCGCTCCAGCCGAGCGAGAAGGACCCGACGGGGATCCAGATCCACACCATCGCGATCGGCGACGATGCCGACGAACAGGTCCTCAAGAAGATCGCAGCGGCGGCGCACGGGAGGTACTGGAAGACGGAGAACGAGACGCAGATCGTCGCGGTTTACCGAGACATCGCGGCGCACTACTAGGGACAGGCGAGCGAGAGCACCGAGGTGACGTGATGGGCCGTTTCCTGGCCGCCGTGCGGCGCTTCTTCAGCTTCTTCTTCCTCCGCCGCAGCGAAGAGGTTCGCCGGGCCGCGGACCGCCAGTTCGCCGGCTCCGTGGAGGGGATCCAGGCCGCCTATGCGATCGACCGCGACCGCCTCGCCAGCGAGTTCCGGGGGCTCCAGGAGGCGGTCGCCCAGGTTCTCACCGTCGCCGAGGACAAGCGGATCCGCCTGGAGCGGCTCGACCAGGAGGAGAAGCAGCTCCAGCTCCAGCTTAACGGGGCGATCCGCGCCGCCGAGGCGACCCAGGCGAGCGGGGACAGCGCCGAGTACGAGAAGGCAAAGGCCGCGTACGGTCGCTACAGGGCGCGACTCACCGAGATCGACGAGACGCAGACCACCCTCGACGCCCAGATCACGCAGACCGAGAAGAGCATCTCGACCCACATGGGGCGCCTTACCGAGATGCAGCATCGCCTGGAGCGGCTGCCACAGGAAGAGGCGGAGACGGTCGCCGAGTTCGTCTCGGCCAGGCAGATCGTCGAGCTGAACAACCGGTTGATGCACGCCCAGGACAGCCTGCGCGAGGGCCCGGCCAGCCTCGTTCGGGAGCAGGTACGGACCCTGTCGGCGCAGGCGCGGATCACGGAGAAGCTGGCCGGCACGGATGTCCACCTCCAGGATCGCCAGTACGCCGAGCTCGGCCGGGAGATGGAGGGCGCCGATTCGCTCGAGGCGGTTCTCCGCGCCCGCCGGGCGCAGCGCGAGGCGGCGCCGGGCGAGGCGGCAGCGACCGAGGTGCCGGTCCACGAGGCGGTGACGAGCGAGCCGCCCGAGCGACCGCGGATCTGACGCGGCCCGCCCTCGAGCGATGGGTGCGGTCGGGCGGGCGGCTCGCCCCGCGCGGACGCCTCCGGCGGCGCGCCCGCGCCGTGGCGCCGCGACGGGCGTTGGCCCGCGGCCCGGCTCGGCGCGGCCCGCCTTCCTGGACGAGCTCTCGCGCGCCCACCACGCGCGGCTGGCGCGCTGCATCATCCTGTCGGGGAACATCAACGACCTCTTCCCGCTCCCCGATGGCGACGCGGTCCGGTTCGTCGCCCTCGACGCGCTCCTGCGCCACGCCTTCTGGCACGCTCGCTACCCGACGACCGGGGCGGAGGTTCGCTTCATCGTGGCGAGCCTGCGGAGCGACGGGATCGCCTTCGCCTCGGAGCGCGACCGAGCTACGCTCGCCGGCCTCGCCGACGCGCTGCGGCCCGCGCAGCCCGACCTGGCCGCCGACCTCGCCACGATCCTCAAGGAGGTGGCCACCGAGCGGGCCTCGTCGCTCGTCACGCTCACCCTCGTCGCCGAGCTGCTCCGCCTGGTCAGCCGGGTCCGCGCCCGGGGCGTGCCGGTCCGTCCGCTCGTCGTCGTCGTCGACCAGGCGGAGTCACTCCTGCCGGCCGGCGACGCGCCGCACCTGGCGCCGCTCGATCGCGAAGCGGTCAAGGTCTTCTCCGACCTGCTCCGCGACGACGGGATCTGGGCCGAGGCGGAGACGGCCGACGTCTACCCTGACGTCATCGTCCTGCTGACCGCGACGGCCGCCGAGCTGAACCGCAAGATCGCGCCGCTCCCCAAGACCGTCCACGTGACGGTGCCGCTCCCCGACGAGGCGACACGGGTCGCCTTCGTGAGGAGCCGGCTCGCCGGCCTCGGCGCCCCGTTCGTCGAACTAGCTCCCGGCTACGCGCTCGAGCGCTTCGTCACCGACGCACGGGGCCTGACGGTGCGGGCGCTCGACGACCTGCTGACGGCGGCCCGGCGCGACCCGTCCGCCTTCTCGATCGACCGCGCCGCGATCGTGGAGGCGGTGAACACGATCCTCCAGGAGCGGCTAGGGCCGATCATCAAACTGGTCGACCCCGACCACGGGATGGAGGAGGTCGTCGGCTTCCGCCGGCTCAAGGCGCGCCTCGCCGCGCTCCGGCGCCGTTTCGACGACCCGGACCGGGCGCCGGCCGGCATCACCGTGGTCGGGCCGAACGGCTCGGGCAAGACGTTCATGCTCGAGGCCTTCGCCCGCGACACCGACCGGACGGTCATCACCCTGAGCCAGATCCGCAGCGAGTGGTACGGGAAGACCGATGTCTTTGCCGAGATGTTCGAGGCCGGGGTCGCCGCCTTCGGGCGGATCCTGATCCTGGTCGACGAGGCGCACGTGGCGTTCGGCTCGATCCATTCCCGCGACACGCACGAAACCGAGGCGCGCCTGACGCGCCACATGATCCAGATGATCGACGACCTTTCGTACCGCTCGCGGATCGTCTGG
The DNA here is from genome assembly GCA_001794945.1 of Chloroflexi bacterium GWC2_73_18. Classification (GTDB taxonomy): domain Bacteria; phylum Chloroflexota; class Limnocylindria; order Limnocylindrales; family CSP1-4; genus GWC2-73-18. The sequence continues at coordinate 5,417 of MGMJ01000033.1, read as the reverse complement.
GCGCTGATCACCACGCGCCCGGACCTGCTCGACCCCGACTTCGTGCGCGCGGGCCGCTGCTCACTCTTCGTGCCGGTCTTCGACCCCGAGGGCGACGACGCCCGCGAGTTCGCCGCCTTCGTCGTCCGCCGCCTGGCGAAGGCGGGGATCCGTCTGACGGCTGCGGAGCGCGGCCTGCTGACGGCCCGGACGGCCGGCTTCTCTGCCGGGGACTACCGTGAGTTCGCCGACGACTTCGCCGACGAGCGGGCCTTCGACCGCTCGGTGACCCTCGCACGCTTCCTCGACGGCTGGACGCCCAGCTCGGTCTCGCTCGCCCGTGAGCGCGAGTCCCAGATCCTCCTCGCCGCGCTGCACTGCGACTGGCCGGAGCTTCTCCCCGAGCGGCTGCGCGACGTGCCCAAGGATCGTCTCCGTGAGGCGATCGACGCGCTCAGGGTCCGCCTCGCCTGACGCCGACGATCCGGGGCATGGCCTTCGCCTCCGCGCTCGCCTTCGGGGTCGACCGGGGCGACCGGGTGGCGGCAGGGCGTTCGTCGTCGGTTGCCGGGCGGTCCGTCGCTTTCGGCGCGCCCTCGCCGGACAGCGCACGCTCGAACGGCGACCGGCGCTCCGCGTCGGGCGCACTCGTTGACGCGTCGCGCCGCGCCGCACGCGATGACGGGCGACCGTCATGCGCGAGCGTGCGGGCTGGTCGCGTAGGCCCTGGCGCGCTTCGAACGCGCCAAAGAGGCATGAGATGGGATGCTGGCGTGCGCGAGGGTGCGGGAATGTCACTCGATCACGGATGTGCTGGTGTTGGAACGCCCTGCCGCGTCGGGGGGTTCGCCGTGGAAGATCTGGCCCGGGATCATCCAAGGCGCGAGAGCATGGCACCGGGCCGGATTGCGAACTCAAGGCTTCACACCGGAACGGACGTCGGACCGCCCCGACCCGCTGCGCTGCCACAGCCCGGCTCCGGTCCCTGCCAGCGCCTGTGTCGACCGTGGTGTCGAGCACGAGGCGCACAGTGCCGGTCGATGCGTCAAGACCTCTGGCGGTAGAGGTCGCGCAGCACCCCGATCTCGGCGCCGTGGTGGAGGTCGTGCCCGACCATGGTCCAGAAGATCTGCCAGGTCGGCCACCGGTCGCCCCAGTTGGTCAGGCGCGGTCGGTCGAGCTCCGGCTCCTCGAGCTTCCGAAGGTCGTCGGTGAGCAGCGCCTGGCCGTGCTCCAGCATGGCCACCGCGTCCGCGACGGTATGCGGAATCTCGATGCTGTCCCAGGTGAGCGCGCGGGGACCGAAGGCGTACTCGTGGTACATCACCTTGCAGGTGGCGACGTGGACCAGCCGCCAGGCGATCGTCGTGAACGGCGCGGGCTCGGGTTCCGGAAGCTCGTAATCGGCGACCCAGCGCCCGCCGGCGTCGAAATGCACCGTCCAGCAGCCGGGGACCGGCTCCCAGTAGAACTCGTCCTCGTCGAGGCCCTCGACCCTACCGCGGAGCAGGCCGTACGCCTCGGCCATCTGGTGGGCGAGAAGCGCGATCCGGCCGGCCATCCCTCGAACGTCTCCTCATGCCAGTCTCGCCCCTCCGGGACCTCCCGGGACAGGGCCGTACGGCCTCAGGACCAGAGGCCCGGCGATGTCGCCAGCAGGCGCTCGACGCCGACCGGGGACAGGTCGGCCTCGTCGATGACGGAGTAGGGGAGCCCGCTCTCGCGGATGAAGGCGGGGAGGCCGACCAGCGCGCGCTCGAGGGTCGAGCGGTCGATCTCCAGGTCGGCCGGCCGCCAGCCGACCCGCGCCGCGTCGAGCGTCGCCGCCACGCGCCCCGGATCGTTGCGCTGGAGCGTGGCCATGAGCACGCCGCCGAGCCCGAGCACCTCCCCGTGGACGAAGCCGCGGCCGGTGAGCGCCTCGAGGCGGTAGGCGACGTAGTGCTCCGAGCCTTCCTGGGGCTGGCTGTGGCGCACCTCTACGCAGAGCCCGTTGACGAGGGCGTAGGTCCGCACGATCGCCTCGAGCGCCGCGTCAGCCACCTCGCCGATCGCCGGGGCGAGCGCCATCACCCCCTCGAGCGCCGCGCGGGAGCGGCGCGCGATCGCCGGCACGAAGCGCGCCTTCCCGGCCTCGCCGCCGCGGCGCCAGTCCCAGAGCGCGGTGTGGATCGAGAGGACGTCGCCCAGGCCAGCGCGGTTGAGCCGCGGCGGGGCCGCCCGCACGATGGCGAAGTCCACGGCGACGAGATCGGGCACGACCCAGCCGCGGTAGACGACGCGGCCCCACTCGCGGACGGCGATCGTGTTGGTGACGCAGGCGTCGACGGAGACGATCCCCGGCACCAGGACGAGGCGCGTCCCCCGCACCCAGGCGACGTACTTCGCCGCGTCGAGCGCCATCCCGCCGCCCAGTCCCACGACGGTCTCCCCGTCCGGTAGCCCCGCCACCAGCCGGTCGAGCGCCGCGTGTTCGAGGGAGTCGACGATCCGGGTGGCGAGCGGACGCTCGCGCAGGCCCGGGTCGAGGAGGGCGAGCGGCTGGGGCTGAGTGACGAGGACGTACGGTTCCTCGGCGGCCAGGACCTCGTCCAGGATCCCCTCGCCGAAGCGCATCGGCGGATCGAGCGCCCGTCGTCGCAGCTCGTCCGAGGCGGTCTCGATCGTCGGCAGCGCGTCCACGCCGACAGGATACGGTCGGTCCGCGGCCCCCCGACGGGGGTCCATGCCCTACAGCGGCTCGGTGGTGGCGTGCTCGAGCGCCCGGGCCAGCGCGGCCGTCTCCTCGTCGGAGAGGTTGTGCTCGAGGACCGGCAGGTAGTGCTCCTCTTCGGCGAGGTGGACCTTCAGGATTGCGTACATGCGGTAGAGGATCCGCCGGAGCGCGAACTCCTCGCCGCGGCCGAAGTCGCCGGCGTGGAGCTTTCCGTGAAGCCGACCCAGCTCCCGGATCAGGCGGCGCAGCCGGGCGTGCTCGTCCCGCATCGGCTTCATCGACCGGGTGTCCTGCAGCAGGCGCTCGAGGGCCGGGTAGAGGCCCGCCTCGGCCGCCTCCATGTGCGGCACCAGCTGCCCGACGATGAACCGGTGGTCCTCGTCGAGCCTGTCCATCAGGACCGCGGCGGGGACCTGGCCGACCATCTCGGCGGTGACGACGAGCTGGTCGACGTGGGGGATCAGTCGCGCATGGTGTGCGTGTGATGACTCGGTCAGCACGGGCATCTGGTCTTGCCTGCCTCTCGTTCGGCATGACCGGAGGGCGAACGTGGGTCCGTGGTTCACTATGCCGAGAGGCGCCGCGTCGGGACAGTGCCGACCCGCCTGTCCGTGGCGGCTTTCCGCGGGACACTTCCCTGGCGCCCGTCGACCGGGTGACCGGGTCGGGCCGTTCGGCCCTGTGCGCGGGCCGTCGCGCGCTTCGCGGGTTGCGCGGACGGCGGCCGAGCGGCCACACTGGCCCGCAGCATGGAGCTGACCGGGGAGGAGCGGCGCAGGCTGCTCCGCTGGGCCCGCCAGGCGATCGAGGAGGCGCTCAGCCACGGCCGGCGGCTGGCGATCGACCCGACCGAGCCGGCCGGCGCGGTCCGCCTCGAGCGCGGGGTCTTCGTCACGATCACGGCCGGCGGCGAGCTGCGCGGCTGCATGGGGAGCATCGACTTCGATCGTCCGCTCCTGGAGAACCTGGTCGACGCCGCGATCTCGACGGCCCTCCGCGACCCGCGCTTCCCGCCGATCACCGAGGAAGAGCTGCCGGCGGTCCGCCTGGAGGTCTCGGTCCTCGAGCGGCCGGTCGAGCTACCCGACCCGGCCCGCTTCGACCCGACGGTCCACGGCATCATCGTGGAGAAGGGCTGGCGCCGCGCACTCCTCCTGCCCAAGGTGGCGCAGGAGCGGGGCTGGGACACCGCGACGACCCTGGCGGCCGCCTGCCTCAAGGCGGGCCTGCCCCCCGACGCCTGGCGCGACCCGGACGCGCGGCTCAGGATCTTCGAAGTCGAGGCGTTCGAGGAGCCCGATGAAGCGGGCCGGAGGCCGATGGGGTGCCGGGCGAGGCGACCGATGACGCCTGACGTTCCGCCGCCCGTCCGACGCGAGCAAGGCCGGACCGCTTCCTTGCGCGGGCGTGCAGGGATCCGGCGCGTCGGGACAGGCCGCGGGTACCCGAGAAGAGCGGGACCTTAGGCCCTCCCCGATCAGGTCCCCGATCCGGAGACTGGCCACCGGTGAGCGGAGGGTCGCCCCGCCGTGGCCGCCGATGTGCGGCCCGCGGGTGGCGTGGCGCGGACCGGGCGTCCGGAGAGGAGTGGGCGTGGCCGAGGAGACCGTGATCCTGCGATGCGCAGGGCTGCGCAAGCGCTTCGGCGAGCGGCTGGCCGTCGACGGTGTCGGCTTCACCATCGCCTCCGGCGAGACGTACGGGCTTCTCGGCCCCAACGGGGCGGGGAAGACGACGACGATCTCGATGGTCTGCGGCCTGCTCCGTCGCGACGAGGGCGAGGTGATCGTCGACGGCCGCGGGATCGACGTGGGAGCCGCTGCCGCGAAGGCGGCGATCGGCTACGTGCCCCAGGACCTGGCCATCTACCCCGACCTGACCGCCCGCGAGAACCTCCGCTTCTTCGGGCGGCTCTACGGGCTCGGCGGCCACGAGCTGGCTACCCGGATCGGCGAGGTCCTCGAGGTGATCGGCCTTTCCGACCGGGCCGGCGAGCGGACCGAGCAGTTCTCGGGCGGCATGAAGCGGCGGCTCAACATCGGCATCGGCCTCCTGCACCGCCCGCGCCTGCTCGTTCTCGACGAGCCGACCGTGGGGGTCGATCCGCAGAGCCGCAACGCGATCCTGGCGAGCGTCGAGCAGCTCTCCGGCGAGGGGATGGCGATCCTCTACACGACCCACTACATGGAGGAGGCGGAGCGGCTCTGCGACCGCGTCGGGATCATCGACGAGGGCCGGATCCGGGCCGAGGGGACGCGCCGCGAGCTCGTCGCCCTGGTCGGCCAGCGCGACCGCGTCCGGTTGACGGCGAGCGGCAACCTGGGTGCCGCGGCCGCGGCCGCTGCTCGCCTCGACGGCGTCGCCGAGGCGAGCGCCCGCGACGGGGCGATCGACCTGATCGTGACCGAGGCGCGCAGCCTGTTGCCGCGCCTGCTGGAGACGGTCGCCGAGGCGGGCGTCCTCGTCAAGTCGGTCGAGGTGGTCGAGCCGGACCTCGAGGCGGTCTTCCTCCACCTGACCGGCAAGGCGCTGCGGGACTGAGCGGCGACGCCACGGAGCCGACGATGCTGCGCGCCGCCCTGCTCATCGCCGCCAAGGACCTCCGCCAGCGGATCCGCGACCGCTCGGCGATCATCCTGGCCGTCATCGCCCCCTTCGCCCTGGGGGCGATCTTCGGCATGCTGCTGGGCGGCGCCGATGCCTTCCACACCCGCTACGCGAT
>MGMJ01000032.1:141-6967 GCA_001794945.1 Chloroflexi bacterium GWC2_73_18 | reverse complement strand
ACGGTCTCACACGAGGCCAATCTGAACGTGGAACCGGGGAGATCAGCCGCGATCAGGGCTGGAACTTCGGGTTAGCCCCCGCTGCCTGGCGCCTTGTCCACCCGCTTTGCTTCGCGGTAACCATGGAGCTGCTACCGGTCGAGGGAGATGCGGTCGCTCCTCCGGGCCCCCGCTCCGACCCGCCCCGGCCCCCGCCGTGGCGCTGCTAGGACCAGCCGCCCTGGCACGGCCGACCCGCCGATCTGCTCCTCCGGGCCGCCGCTCCGACCCGCCGCGGCCCTCGCGCCACGCCGCGGCGATGTCCCCGCGCCGGCCCCGCCGTCGCTCACCCGCCCCCCGCGTCGTCCTCCAGCTCCCAGCGCCACGCCCGGAGACGTTTCAAGAGCCGCCCCGCGGTCAGGTCGAGCTGGATCGGGGTGACCGCGATGCGCCGGTTGACGACGGCGTGGAAGTCGGTGCCGGGGACGGCCAGGCCCGACGGCGGCGGCCCGCCGATCCAGTAGTAGGGGATGCCGCGCGGGTCCACCCGCTCGATCAGCTGGTCCTGGTAGATCCGCTTGCCGAGGCGCGTCACCTCGAAGGCCTCGACCTCCTCGGCGGGCACCGCCGGCACGTTGACGTTGAGCAGCTCCCCGGGGGCGAGGCCGTGCTCCAGGATGTTCGTCGCCACCACCGCCGCGGCCCGCGCCGCGAGCGTGAAGTCGGGGTGCTGGTAGTACTCCTGCGAGACGGCGAAGGCGGGGCAGCCGTTGATGACCGCCTCCATCGCCGCGCTCACCGTGCCGGAGTAGGTGATGTCGTCGCCCAGGTTCGCCCCGTAGTTGATGCCCGAGGCGACCAGGTCGAAGGAGAAGTCGAAGTAGCCCAGGAAGGCGAGCGAGACCGCGTCGGTCGGTGAGCCGTCGACCGACCAGCCGGTCGAGCCGTCGCCGAGCGTCCGCTCGCGCACCCGGAGCGGACGCATCATCGTCTTGGTGTGGCCGACCGCCGACTGGTTGGTGTCGGGCGCCACCACGAACGTCTCGCCGATCGGGTCGAGCGCCTGCTTGAGGGCGAGGAGGCCGCGCGACTCGATCCCGTCGTCGTTGGTGATCAGGATGCGCGGCCGCCGCCGCCACCTCCCGAGAGGGCGGGCGCGCCGACGCGTCGCCCGGACGGTGCCGGGCTCGCGGACGGCGAGCGGTTCGCCACGCTCCTGGTCGACCGCCCGCCGCTCCAGCCGGCTCGCCTCCCGCAGCCCCTCGTCGGTGGCCCGGCGCGGTCGCGTCCGATCGGTCACGTGCCCGGTTCCGGGGAACCCGCGGACCCGCGGCCGCCGCCCGCCCGCCCGCCCGCCTCGCCCTGCAGGTCGGCCAGGGCGTGGACCTCGGTGAGCGACGGTGGTGTCGGCACGTGGACCGGGTGGCCCTCACGTTCGGCGACGCGACGTGCCGCCCGCGCCGCCACGGTCCGCGGTCCCAGCCGCGAGCGGTTGAGGTAGTAGAAGAAGAAGCTGCTGAAGACCGCCGCCACCGGGATGCCGAAGACGGCGCCGGGGATGCCGGCGATCTTCGACCCGACGATCACCGAGGCGAGTACCACCAGCGGCGGGATGCCGACCGCGTCGCTCATCAGCTTCGGCACCAGCACGTTCATGACGATCAGCCAGCCCGCGATCATGATCGCGACCGTCGGGACGAGCGCGTCGGGCTTGAGGAAGATGGCGACCAGGACCGGCGGTGCCCAGCTGACGAAGGGGCCGAAGAAGGGGATCGCCATCAGCGCACCGGAGGCCGCCGCCGACGCCGGCGCGAAGTCGAGCCCGAGCACGACGTGCGTCGCCAGGGCGACGATCCCGTAGACGAGGCCCATCACCGCCTGGCCCCGCAGGAAGCCGCCGAACGAGCGGCTGACCGTCCGCTCGAAGAGGCGCGCCTCCTCCGCGTAGGCGGGCGGCACCAGGCGGATGAAGAAGGCCTGGATCCGATCGCGGTCGGCGACCATGAACAGGCTGAGGGCGATGATGATCAGCACGTTCCCGAAGATCCCCAGGCTGGCGACGGCGAGCCCCTGGAGCGGCTCCTTCAGGGTGGAGGCGAGGGACCCCAGGTTCTGCAGCAGCTGGTTGGCGAGGCCGACCAGGTCGATCTGGAGGCCCCACCGCGTGAGCTGCTCCTGCCAGGAGGCGAGCAGGTCGGGGACCTGCTGCTGGAGTCGCGGCAGCTCGGTGATGAAACTCGTGATCGAGCCGGCCAGGCTCGCCGCCACGAGGAGCGTCAGGCCCACGATCGCCGCCAGCAGCACCCCGTAGACGATCCCGACCGCCGCCACGCGAGGAAGCGCCGGCAGCAGGCGGACCAGGAACGAGACGATCGGGGAGAGGATGAAGGCGAGCAGCCAGGCCAGGAAGAAGGTCAGGAGGAGGTCGGAGAAGAAGGTGAGGAGCCCGGTGACCTGGTCGAGGACGACGAAGGCGACCGCGATCGTGCCCAGGATCAGCAGGACGCCGAGCCAGCGCCGTTCGCGCGCGGTGGGGGCCAGGTCCGTCACGGGCGCTTCGGCCTCATGGCGCGCACCCTAGCAGGACGGCGGCCGCGGCGCGAGGGGGTCGTCAGTCGAGGCCCATCCGGGCGCGCACCTCGGCGAGCGTCCCTCGCGCGATCGGGGCGAGACGCGCCGCGCCGTCGCCGAGGACCTGGCGGACCCGCTCGGGCTGCGCCGTCAGCTCGTCGCGCCGTTCGCGGGCCGCCGCGAAGGAGTCGATGATCCGCTCGGCGAGGAGCTTCTTGGTGTCGACGCAGCCGGTCCGCGCCGTCCGCTCGCCCTCCCAGATCGTCTCGAAGTCGTCGCCGAAGAAGCGGTGCATCTGGCAGACGTTGCAGATCTCCGGGCGGCCCGGGTCCGTGCGCAGGATCCGCCGCGTGTCGGTCACCATGCTCATGACCTGGCGGCGGATCTCGTCGGGCTCGCCGAAGACCTCGATCGTGTTGCCCAGTGACTTCGACATCTTGTTCGTGCCGTCGGTGCCCAGGATGATCGGCGAGTCGGTGAAGACGGCGGCCGGCTCGGGGAAGACGTCGCCGTAGCGGGCGTTGAAGGCGCGGGTGATCTCGCGCGCCAGCTCGAGGTGCGCCGCCTGGTCCTTGCCGACCGGCACCGCCGTCGCCTTGTAGATGACGATGTCGGCGGTCTGCAGCACCGGGTAGGTGAGCAGGGCGTGGTTGACGTCGTCGGGCTGGCTCCGCTTCTTCTCCTTGAACGACGGCGTCCGCTCGACCCAGCTGACCGGCGTCACCGTCGACAGGAGCCAGGCGAGCTCGGTGTGCTCGGGGCGGTCCGACTGGACGAACAGGGTGCAGCGCTCGGGGTCGAGCCCGAGCGCCAGCAGCCCGACCGCCATCTCGAAGGTGTTGCGTCGGATCAGCTCGGGGTCGTGGGTACTGGTGAGAGCGTGGTAGTCGACGATGCAGTAGATCGCGTCGTAGGAGTCCTGGAGCGCCACGTAGTTGCGGATCGCGCCCAGGTAGTTGCCGATATGCGGCAGGCCCGACGGCTGGATCCCGCTGAAGGCGCGCTGCCGTGGGGTCGTCTCCTGGCTCATGGGCGACGAGTGTAGCCGACTACAATCGGGCGATGGCCGTCTCCCCCGATCGCCCGCTGCGCGTCGCCCTGCTCGGCCTCGGGACGGTCGGGCGCGAGGTGGCGCGGGCGCTCGTCGAGCGCGGGCCCGAGCTGGCGCGCGGCGCCGGCGGGCGGGAGATCCGGCTCGCGGCGGTCGGCGTGCGCGACCCGGGACGCGACCGGGGCGTGGCGCTCCCCGGGGAGGTGGCGCGGACCGACGATCTGGCCGGGCTCGTCGCCGGCGGCGAGTACGACGTCCTGGTCGAGCTGCTCGGCGGCCTCGACGTGGCCGGCGAGCTGGTCACCGCGGCGCTCCGGGCCGGTCGCCCCGTGGTGACCGCCAACAAGGCGCTCCTGGCCCGCCGTGGCGCCGAGCTGGAGGCGCTGGCCCGGGCGAGCGGCGCCGCGCTCCGCTTCGAGGCGTCGGTCGGCGGCGGCATCCCCGTCCTCTCGCCGATCGCCACCGACCTGGCGGCCAACCGGATCCGCATCGTCCGCGGCATCGTCAACGGGACGACGAACTACATCTTGAGCCAGATGGAGACCGAGGGGCGCGACTACGCCGACGCCCTCGCCGAGGCGCAGGAGAAGGGCTACGCGGAGAAGAGCGACCCCTCGAGCGACGTCGAGGGCTGGGATGCCGCCTACAAGGTGGTGATCCTGGCGCGCCTCGCCTTCGGCGCCTGGATCGACCCCGACGCGGTCGCGCGGGTGCCCTCGTCGCCTCCCGGCGCCGGCCGGCCCGGCATCACCGGCGTCACCGCCGCCGAGATCGCGCGGGCGATGGTCCACCACCGCCGCATCCGTCTCGTGGCGGGGGCGGTGTTGCGCGATGACGGCACGATCGCGGCGAGCGTCCTGCCCACGACGCTGCCTGAGACGGCGCCCCTCGCCGCCGTCAGCGGCGTCCGCAACCTGGTCGAGGTGGTCGGCGAGCCGGTCGGCTCGGTCGTCTTCGCGGGCCCCGGCGCCGGCGGTCCCGAGACCTCGAGTGCCATCCTGGCCGACATCCTCGCGATCGCCCGCGGCGAAGGCTCGACCTGGGCCGGCCTCCCCCCGGCGGGTCAGGGGTAGGCCTCTCCACGGCGCGGCGCGGCGCGGCGCGGCGGGGCACGGCGCATTGCCGATCCACGACACGCCTGCTGTCGGTCGCCCGCCGGCAGGTGTCGGCTCGAGGGGCCGCGGGCCGCATGCGTCGTCGCCACTCCCGGTGGCACGGCGCGTTCCCGTCGAGCGTGACACTCGACGCGTACCGACCGTTCCGCGGACGACGCGCACACGATCCGCTGCGGTTTCGCCACTGGTGGTGGCGCCGGCGACAGGCCCTGATCGACCCGCCAGGTCGAGCGGTCCTCGGGGTCGGCGATCGGGTCGGTCGACCTACCCGATGACGAACCAGGCGATCTTGACGGGGTTCAGCGCGTCGGCCGGCAGGTGGACCGTGAATCGTTCGGTCGTGGTGTTCTTCACGACGCGGTGGATCGTCGTGCCGGGCCCCGGGGCGTCCTCCAGAGTGCCCGCCCATCGCCTGACCGTCGCCCGGGCCGCCGCCCGACCCGTACAATCCCGGCGATGCCATCGCTGCCCTCCGTCCGCGGAGCCGCCCGATGAGGATGTCCGACGTGCTCCGCCACCTGCGCCAGCAGCAGGCGACGAGCGGGGCGCGGCCGCGCCTCCTCCATCGTTACGCCGCCTTCCTTCCGGTCAGCGACCAGACGCCGCCCCTTTCGCTCGGCGAGGGCTACACGCCGCTCGTGCACGCCCGCACGCTGGGGCGCGCGATCGGGGTGCCGGAGCTCCACCTCAAGTTCGAGGGGATGAACCCGACCGGCTCGTTCAAGGATCGCGGCATGGTCCTGGCGGTCGCCAAGGCGCTGGAGAACGGGGCCAGGGCGATCATCTGCGCCTCGACCGGCAACACCTCGGCCTCGGCCGCCGCCTACGCCGCGGCGGCCGGGCTCGACGCGGTCGTCGTCCTGCCGGCGGGGCGGATCGCCCGCGGCAAGCTGGTCCAGGCGCTCGTCGCCGGGGCCAGGGTGATCGCCATCGACGGCAACTTCGACGAGGCGCTGCGGATCGTCCGCGAGATCGCCGGGGAGGGCGCCGCCGGCGCGCGGCCGGTCACCCTCGTCAACAGCGTCAACCCGCACCGGATCGCCGGCCAGCGGACGGCCGCCTTCGAGATCTGCGATGACCTGGGCGGCGCGCCCGACTACCTGGCGATCCCGGTCGGCAACGCCGGCAACATCACCGCCCACTGGGCCGGCTTCACCGACTACCGCGACGCGGGCCTGGTGGAGACGCGCCCGATCATGCTCGGCTTCCAGGCGGCCGGCGCCGCACCGATCGTCCTCGGGCACCCGGTCGAACAGCCCGAGACGGTGGCGACCGCCATCCGCATCGGCAACCCGGCCTCCTGGCGGCAGGCCGAGCGGGCGCGCGACGAGTCGGACGGGCGGATCGAGTCGGTCACCGACGAGGAGATCCTGGAGGCCTACCGCGACCTGGCGCGCTACGAGGGGGTCTTCTGCGAGCCGGCGAGCGCGGCGAGCGTGGCCGGGGTGCGCAAGCTCGCCGCGGAGGGGGCGATCGACCCGGGCGGCACGATCGTGGCGGTCCTGACGGGGCACGGACTCAAGGACCCCGAGATCGCGGCCGAGCAGGCGCCGGGAGTGGTTGCCGCGGGGGCAACGGTCGACGACGTCCGGAGGGCACTGGGATGGTGAGCGAGCTGCAGAAGCGACGGGTCGTCGTGGACGTCCCGGCGACGACGGCGAACCTGGGCGCCGGGTACGACACGCTCGGGCTGGCACTCGACCTCGTCAACCGGGTCGAGCTGGAGGCGCTCGACCGTCCGGGCGTCGAGCTGACCGTGGAAGGGGAGGGGGCGGCAGCGCTTCCCGCGGGGCGCGAGAACCGCTTCGTGGTCGCGCTCGAGACCGGGCTCCGCTGGGCGCTCGGGGAGCTGCCGCCCGGCGTCGGCTGGCGGATCGCCATGAGGAACCGGATCCCCCTGGCGCGCGGGTTGGGATCGTCGGCCGCGGCCACGGTGGCCGGGCTGGTCGCCGCCAACGCGCTCGCCGGCGACGCGCTCGACCAGCGCCGCCTTCTCGCCCTGGCGATCGAGATCGAGGGCCATCCCGACAATGTCACCGCGGCCCTCCTCGGCGGCTTCGTCGTCGTTGCGCTCGTCGATGGGCACGCCGAGGCGATCCGCTTCGACCCG
>MGMJ01000032.1:0-130 GCA_001794945.1 Chloroflexi bacterium GWC2_73_18 | reverse complement strand
GCGCTGCGTCGTCTTTATCCCGAGGCTGGAGCTCCAGACCGCAGCGATGCGCGCGGCGCTCCCCCACGACGTGCCCCACCGCGACGCCGTCTTCAACCTGGGCCGCGTGGCGCTCGGCGTGGCGGGGATC
>MGMJ01000031.1:27826-28492 GCA_001794945.1 Chloroflexi bacterium GWC2_73_18 | reverse complement strand
CGCGTGGAAGACGAGGACCAGCAGGATGGCCACCCCGCGGAGGCCCTCCAGGTCGGGCCGGAAGGCGTCGGCGGAGGTCCCCGGACGAGACCGTGCCCGGGACGCTCGCACCGCCTGGGCCGGCCGTTTGGTGAGCCCCGAAGGACCCGAACCTTCAACCAGACGACCGGGAGTCAGCGTGCCTACCTCGTGCGTCCTGGGTCCTGATCGTGGATTGTCGGTCTGGCGCGCCCGGCGGGACTCGAACCCACGGCCTTCTGCTCCGGAGGCAGACGCTCTATCCGCTGAGCTACGGGCGCGCGCTCCGGACCATATCACGAGCGTCCCCGCACGACCCGGTCGTCTCCTACCGGAAGGCGCCGCCGGGCCTGTCCTGGCGCCCCATCTCCAGGCAATAGGCGTGGAGCGCGTCGTAGACGATCGACTCGGCCGCCACCGTCTCCCGGTCGTCCACGAAGCCGAGGTGGCGGAAGCCTTCCGCGATCGCCTCGAGGCCGGGGCCCTCGGGCTGGCGGTAGAGTGTGTTGTCGGTGTCGGCGCCGTTGACGATCCGTCCCGTCAGCGCCAGCGCGGGATCGCGCGCCGCGAGCCCGTACTTCTCCGGGATCGCCTCGAAGCTGCAGCGACCGTCCCGGTGGCCCAGCTCGGCGCCCTCGACGTCGAAGG
>MGMJ01000031.1:0-27813 GCA_001794945.1 Chloroflexi bacterium GWC2_73_18 | reverse complement strand
CCGATCGGCCTCCTCGACGACCCGGTCGGCCGGGACGAAGATGAACTCGGCGTCGGGGTCCACGAAGCGACGGATCAGCCAGGGACAGGCCACGCGGTCCACCCTGACGCGTTCGCGGGTGATCCACCTCATCGTGACGTCAGGAAACGGAACGGCCCCTCCGAAGAGGGGCCATCCGGTGCTGTCCCGCTAAAGTCCGCGGTCCGGACGAGCCGGGCCGCGCTTCTGCCATGGCTGCAAGGTCATCTATCACGCCGGCTGCACCGACTACCCTTACCCTAACCTACCCATGTCCTTGCAGCTGGGGCAGCGGCTGACTGGCAGCGAGCGAATGGTAACCCGCCAGGTCGGGAATCTCAAGGGTTCTGACTGGTCGGATAGTTAATATTCCGCAACCTTACGGCGCCGCGACGGTGACGCTCGTCATCGCCACCGGGTCGAGCGCCTGGTTGTTCGGGGGGCCGGAGTTGCGGCCGACGGCGATCGCGTCGACGACCTCCATCCCCGCCGTGACGCGCCCGAAGATGACGTAGCCGCCGCTCCTGGGCAGCGTCCGTCGCAGGTCGTCGAGGCAGACGAAGAACTGGCTCCCCTGCGAGTTCGGGGCCGGCGTGCGCGCCATGGCCACCACGCCTCGCACGTAGTCGCCCACCACGGGCTCGTCCTGGATCGTGTAGCCGGGACCGCCGCGCCCGGCCCCGGTCGGGTCGCCGCCCTGGATGACGAAGCCGGGCACGATCCGGTGGAAGACCACGCCGTCGTAGTAGCCCGAGCGGGCGAGCTGGACGAAGTTGGCGGTCGCGACCGGCGCCGAATCGGTGTAGAGCTCGATAGTGAACGCGCCGAGCGCCGTCCTCACGGTGGCGGTGGTGCCGTCGCCGGCGGGCGCGCTCGGGGACGCGGGGTTCGGGGTCACGTCAGGCGCTCCGGGTGTCGGGCCGGCCGGGGAGGCCGACGGGGGCGGAGTGGACAGCGGGCCCGACGAGACCGACGGGGCGCCCGCGCAGGCGGCGAGGACGACGCCGCACGCGGCCAGCATAGCCGCGAACCGGCCCGGACGGTGGAGCGCCCACGGGTGACGCCCCGCATTCATGCCGCCGCCCTCACCGCGGCGGCGAAGTCGATCGCCCCCGCGAGGAGCGCCTCGCCCAGGATCAGCCCGGTCACCCCCGCGTCGCGCAGGCGGGGGATCGCCGCCACCTCGCTGATGCCGCCGGCGACCAGGAAGTCGGCGTCGAAGCCGCGCGCCAGCCCGGCGAGGAGCGTCGTGTCGGGCGCCGCGCCGCCGTGGGAGAGGACGAAGCGGCGGACGCCGGCCGTGACCAGCTCGCCGACGAGGCCCTCGAGCGTGGGCGCCATGGGCCGCCGCCAGGGGAACTCGCGGAGGCGCTCCGGCCGGGGGTCGAGCCCGACCGCCAGCCAGTCGCCGGCGACCGCGATCGACTCGCGCAGCGCCTCCGGTCGGTCGGCGACGGCCAGCGGCATGACGACCCGCGTCGCGCCGGCGGCGAAGGCGAGCCGGACCTGGTCGGGGCCGTCGATGCCGCCGGCGAGCTGGAGCGGCGTCGCCACCTCGGCGGCGATCCGCCCGACCGCCTCGAGGTTGACCGGGCCGCCCGCCTTCGCCCCGTCGAGGTCGACGACGTGGACGAGTGGTGCCCCCCGGTCGACGAAGTGGCGGGCGATCCGTTCGGGCCGGTCGGTGGGGGCGCCGGCCCCGGTCGCCGCGCCGGGCCAGAAGACGAGCCGCGAGCGACCGGCCTGGAGGTCGATGCTCGGGATGACCTGCACCTACACCGCCACCGCGTCGGCGGGCGCCTCCCGCATCAGCCGCCGGTGGAAGCTGATCGGCAGGCTCCCGGCGTAGAGGAGCTGGTCGTGGAACCGGCGCAACGAGAAGGCCGGGCCCAGGCGCCGCCGCTCCTCCTCGCGGAGACGCAGGATCAGCACCTTGCCGAGCAGGTAGCTCAGCTGGTAGGTGGGCGTGTAGGTGTAACGGTGGACCTCGGCCCGCGCCTGCGGTCCCTCGAAGCCGGTCTGCCCGACCAGGAAGTCGGTCGCCTCGTCCACGCCGATCTCGCCGCGATGGAGACGCACGTCGAGCACGATCCGGCAGGCCCGCCAGATCGCGTCGGTGTACATGTTGAAGCGGAAGCGCGGGGCGTCGTCGAAGCCCTCCTCGCGCATCATCTGCTCGCTGTACATCCCCCAGCCCTCGACGAACTCGGGCGCGTCGGCCAGGAAGCGAACGAGCGAGGGGTGGCGGTTCGCGCAGGAGAGCTGGAGGTGGTGTCCGGGGTAGGCCTCGTGGATGCTGGTGTTCGAGATCGAGGCGTAGCTGTGCTCGCGCATCGCCCGCGGGTCGCCATCCACCGAGGGGGTCACCACGTAGATGCCGGAGGGGTGCTCGTCGAACCTGGGCGGCTCCATGTAGGCGGCGAACGGCAGCACGTTGCGCAGGAAGTGTGGCGTCTCGCGGACCTCGATCCGCTCGTCGGGCGGGATCGTCGCCAGGTCGCGGTCGACGATGTGCCGGCGAGCCCGCCACATCGTCTCCCGGTACGCCTCCAGCGCGGCCGCGAAGTCCGGCGGCCCGTCGCTCTTGATCCGGTCGAGGACCGTCGCCTCGGAGGCGTCGGGATCGATCTCGCGCGCAGTAGCGACGCGGGCCGCCTTCAGCTCGGCGAGCTGCTGGTGCCCGATGTCCAGGATCTCGTCGGCTCCGAGCCCGTCGAAGGCGCGCCGCCCGAGCAGCTCGTCGTAGCGTTCGCGCCCGAGCGGCCAGTCGTCGACCGCGTGCCCGAGCTGCTCCCGGAGCCAGGCGGTGAACGCGTCGACGGCGGCGCCGGCCCGCCAGGCCGCCCGCTCGAGCCGCTGCTGTGCCCTCTGGTCGAGGACGCCGCGGCCGGCAGCGACGATCTCGCCGAGGAGGGCCGGCATCCCCCTGGCCGACTGGAGCTCCAGCTCGTTCCAGAGGCGGACCGGACGGGGACCGAGGCGCGTACGGTGCTCATCGAGGAGGCGCGGCACCGCCTCGAGCCTGCTCGTGAGCGAGGTCAGCCGCGCGGCGAGCGGCGCGAACTCGCGGGCGAGGACCAGGAAGAGGCCGTCGCCCATGACGTCCATGGCCGTCGAGCGGCGCTCCCAGACGCGGTGGACCTCGAGGTCGAAGAGCGCCCGGCGGACCGTCTGGATCGCCAGGTCGCGCTCGATCCGCCCGACCGCCGAACAGGTCGCCGGGTCGACCGCCTCGAAGGCGGCGAAGGAAGCGCGCTCGTCGGCGATCTCCTGTTCGACCGCCTCGCGCGTCCCCGCGTCCAGCCGATCGTCCTGGGTGTGGATGCCGAACCAGGTGGCCGTGACCGGGTGGGTCCGCGCGATCCGCCGCAGGCGCTCCTCGGCCAGGGCGGCAAGGCGAGCGTCGCCCGCCAGGGTCTCTCGCTCGCTCACGGCGCCGCCCGGCCGACGGCGGCGATCGTTCGCTCGACATCGGCCGCCTCGATGCCGTAGTGGGTGACGGCGCGGATCGTCTCGTGCGGGTACTCGACCATCAGGATCCCCTCGCCACGGAGCGACTCCAGGAAGGCGGCGCGCCGGCCGGGCGCGACGCGGAAGACGACGAAGTTCGTGCGGGCGCGGGCGGGGTCGAGGGGGATCCCCGGCTCCGGACCCCAGACCCCCGGCATGGCCGCCAGCGCCTCGGCCAGGCGGCGGGCATTGGCGTGGTCGTCGGCGAGCCGCTCGATCATGCCGGTCGGCCCGTCGCGCAGGGCGATCAGGCCCGGCGCCGCCAGCACGCCGACCTGGCGCATCCCCCCGCCGAGCAGCTTGCGGGCGCGCCGGGCGCGCCAGATGAAGTCGCGCCGCCCGACGACGACCGAGCCGACCGGGCAGGCGAGCCCCTTGGACAGGCAGAAGGTGACCGAGTCGGCCGCCTCGACCAGCTCGCGGGCGGGGACGCCGAGGGCGACCTGCGCGTTGAAGAGGCGTGCGCCGTCGACGTGGAGTGGGACGCCGCGCTCGTGGGCGATCGCCGCCACCTCCGCCGTATAGGTGGCGGTGAGCGGCTGGCCCATCGAGTGGGCGTGGGTGTTCTCGAGGGCGACGAGCCCGGTGATCGGTTCGTGCGGGTCGGAGGGGTCGCGGAAGGCGGCGGCGATGGCGGCCGGGTCCATCGTCCCGTCGGGCCGCGCCGGGATCGTGCGGGCGGACGCGCCCACGACGACGGCGTGCCCCGCCGCCTCGTCCATCACGGTGTGGCTCTCAGTCTCGGCGATGATCTCCGTGCCGCGCGCCAGGTGCGCCATCAGCGAGACGAGGTTGCCCTGGGTCCCCGAGCTGACGAAGAGCGCGGCTTCCTTGCCCAGCAGTTCGGCGGCGCGCTCCTCGAGGCGGATCACCGTCGGGTCGTCGCCGAAGACGTCGTCGCCGACCTCGGCCTCGGCCATGGCGCGGCGCATCTCGGGCGTCGGGTGGGTGACCGTGTCGGAGCGCAGGTCGATCAGTCCGGTCGGGCTGGGCATCGGGCGTCCGAGTATAGCCGCCGCTGGTCGGCCGCTGGGGAGGCAGCGGCTTGGGTCCGCAGCGGACGAGCCGACCTGCGCAAGCCGGCCCGCTGATGCAGCCGGTGCATCGTTCCGGTGATGAACACGCTCGGCGGGGTGCGGGAAGATGGGCGAATCGAGCATGGGGCCGCGCTCAGTCATCGCCGGATCGATGCATTGGTGCATCGCCTGCCCGGGGAGGCAGGCCGGCGACCCCATAGGCCACGCTGGGCCGATCGGCGGCTGCGGCGGCGGTCCCCAGGTGCTATAGTCCGGCGGCCCGCGGACCCGTGGTGTAGCGGCCCAACATGCCAGCCTGTCACGCTGGAGATCGCCGGTTCGAATCCGGTCGGGTCCGCCAGCCGCGACCACCAGAACGCCCCGGTCGTCGCCATGCGCCGGGGCGTCGTGATTCGGGCGACGGAGCCTGGCGTGGGGGCGGAACCGTGGTCATCCGCGCTCGCCGCGCCCCGCTGCGCGGCGGTGCGTCGGGTTCAGTCGCAGTCGATGACGCCCCAGGGGTCCACCGCCCGCGGCCATCGCTCGCGCGCCCCGCCGAGCCGGAGGTAGACCGCCGCGTCGAGTTCGGATGGGCTGATCCAGAGCTCGACGTTGCCATTGGTCCAGCCCGTGTAGAGGAGGTCGCTCGGCGCCGTCGTCTCGCCGCGCCACGGCTCGGCGATCCAGCCGTGGGCGAGGAACTCCCCCTGCGGATCGCGGACGTACTCCCAGCGCAGGAGCGGATCGATGGGCATCCCCAGCGGCCGGCCGATCGTGAGCACGGCAGCGTGTCCCTCGTCGCACGGATACCGCGTCAACAGGACGAGCTCCTGCGAGGCGATCGCTCGGCCCCGGCCGTCGGCGTCGCACCAGGCCCCGGTCACATCCTCGTCGAAGAGCGAGCCGGCCTCGGACTGGAGCCCATCGCACGGTCGGGCGGCCGCCACGGAGGTCGGCAGCGTGAGCCAGCGGCGGTAGTCGGCTGACACCTGACCTAGGCCATCGACGAGCCAGCGGCCCGACCGGACCGAGACGCATGATCAGATTGTGGGCGCTCGTCAAATGCGACCGACGGCTGGATGCCGGTGGGCGCTTGGCCACGGCCATGGTCCGAGTGGCCGTTGACAGGGGACTCGCGGGCGCGCTCACTGCGGGCGTCGGGGCCGCGTGGGCGACAGGCACCGACGGGCGTCACGCGATGTGGTGGGTATCAGAGGTGGGACAAGCGATGCTTGCGATCGGCTGCCCGGCCGAGGATCGGCGGCCTCGAGCGCGGGGCGCTTCGCTCGTCGCCTCCCTCGTCGCCGCCCTGCTCGCCGCCCTCCTTGCCGACGCGCTGCTGGCGACCTCCGTCCTGGGCAGCGCGGTCTCCCCCGCCGAAGGGCAGGGGATCGCGAGCGTCGTCCGCCTGGCCGCCGGCGGCGGCCACACCTGCGCCCTCCGCGCCAACGGCTCGATCAGGTGCTGGGGCGCCAACTACTCCGGCCAGCTCGGCGACGGCACGACGACCGATCGCCACGCCCCGGTCGCTGTCGCGGGCCTCTCCGGTGCGGTGGCGATCGCGACCGGCTTCCACCATGCGTGCGCCCTCCTGCCGGGCGGCACGGCCAGGTGCTGGGGGCACAACTATTACGGCCAGCTCGGTGACGGCACGACGACCGAGCGCCACACCCCGGCGACCGTGTCGGGCCTGTCGAACGCGGCGGCGATCTCCGCCGGCGGCCTGCACACCTGCGCCGTCCGCGCCAACGGTACGGTCAGGTGCTGGGGGCACAACCACTACGGCCAGCTCGGCGACGGCACCACGAACGATCGCCACAGCCCGGTCGTCGTGGTGGGCCTCGTCAACGTGGTGGCGATCGCCGCCGGCGCCGACCACAGCTGCGCCCTCCGTGCGGGCGGCACGGCCACGTACTGGGGGGATAACGTCAGCGGCCGGCTCGGCGACGGGACAACGGCCGATCGACACGCCCCGGCCGAGGTTTCGGGGGTCTCCGGCGCGGTGGCGATCGTCGCCGGCTCCGCCCACAGCTGCGCCCCGCGCGCGGGCGGCACCGCCAGGTGCTGGGGCAGCAACGGCTCCGGCCAGCTCGGCGACGGGACGACCACGAACCGCCTGACGCCGGTGATCGTGGTGGGGCTGTAGCCTCAGCCTGCGGCCTCAGCGCAGCCCGGCGAAGAGGTCGTCCTCGGGGATGCGGGCGCCGATCCGGGACTCGCGCAGGGTGTACTCCTCGGCGGGGGCGAACTCGCGCCACTCCTCGACGGTGAGGGCGCGGAAGGGGTGGTCGGCCGCGATCTGGCTGACGTGCTCGGCCAGGGCGCGCAACTTCATCTCGAGGAAGTCGCCCACGTCGACGCTCGTGGTGATCGGGCCGGTGTGGCGCTCCATCTCGATGAGCCAGGTCTCCCGCTCGGCGCGCTGCTCGGGCGTCTCGTCGTCGGGCGCTACCCACCAGGGACGGAAACCGCGCTCGAGGAGACGCGCGATCACTCGCTCTCGCCCGCGCAGGGTGAAGGCGGTCTCGTAGAGCTTCGCCGGCGTCCACGGCTCGGCCGTGTCGGGCCCCGACAGCTGCTCGGGGTACCGTGCCGGGTCGCCGGCACGCTCGAAGGCGGCCACCGCCACGCGATGGGCGCCGATGTGATCGGGATGGCCGTAGCCGCCGAAGGCGTTGTAGGTCGTGACGACGTCGGGGCGGTAGCGGCGGACCAGGCGGACGAGCCGGCCGGCCGCCTCGTCCGGGTCGGCCCGCCAGAAGGAATCGGGCGCGTCGTTCTCCGGCCGACCCATCATCCCCGAGTCACGGTAGCCCAGGAAGGCGTGCTCGCGGACGCCGAGGACGGCCAGCGCGCGGGCCAGCTCGGCCGCCCGGATCACGCCGAGGCGGGCGCGGTTCTCGGGCGTGTCCATCCCGGGGACGACGATCTCGCCGTGCTCGCCGCCGGTGCAGGTGACGACGACGACCCGGACCCCCTCGGCGGCGTAGCGGGCGAGCGTGCCGCCGGTCCCCACGCTCTCGTCGTCGGGGTGGGCGTGCACGGCCATCAGCGTGAGGGGCGTCGTCATGGTGGCGCGCTATGGTAGCGCCATGGCGGCCCCGCCCACGTCCACCGACGCAACCGTCGCGATCGAGACGCGTGCGCTCACCAAGCGCTTCGGCGGCATCCTAGCCCTCGATGGCCTGACCATGGGCGTTCCGCGCGGCGAGACCTTCGGTTTCCTGGGGCCGAACGGAGCGGGCAAGACGACGGCCGTCAAGCTCCTGCTCGGTCTCGTGCCGCCGTCAGGCGGGGAGGCTCGGCTGCTCGGCCGGTCGATCGGCGACCGCGAGACGCGCCGCCGGGTCGGCTACCTGCCCGAGCACTTCCGCTACCAGGGCTGGCTGTCCGGGCGCGAGGTGCTGGCGCTCCACTGCGAGCTGGCCGGCCTGCCGCGCGCGTCGTGGGCGGCCGAGATCGATCGCGCGCTGGCGATCGTCGGTCTCGACGGCCGCGGCGACGACCGCGTCGCCGGCTACTCCAAGGGGATGCAGCAGCGGCTCGGTGTGGCCGTGGCCCTGCTCGGTCGGCCGGAGCTCGTCTTCCTCGACGAGCCGACGTCGGCGCTCGACCCGGTCGGCCGTGCCGAGATGCGCGAGATCATCCGCGACCTCCGCGCGGGCGGTACGACCGTCTTCCTCAACTCGCACCTGCTGACCGAGGTGGAGCAGGTCTGCGACCGGGTCGCCATCGTCGATCGCGGGCGGGTCGTGGTGATCGGCACGCTCGACGCGCTCCTGGCGGAGGGGCCGGTCCGCGTCCGGGTCAGCGGGCTCGGCGAGACCGAGCTGGCGGCGCTGGCGGCCTTCGGGTCGATCGAGCGGGAGGACGACGGGCTGGTCGTGCGCGGCCTCGACCGCGAACGGGTCCCCGCGCTCGTCGCCGAGCTGGTTCGGCTCGGCGGGCGGATCTTCGCGGTCGAGGTGCACCACCAGACGCTGGAGGACCGCTTCCGCGAGCTGGTGGAGCGACACCCGTGACCGGGAAGGCGGCGGCGTGCTGACCCTGACCATCGCCCGGCTGACGCTCCGCGAGGCGTCGCGGCGGCGCCTAGTCCGCGCGTTCCTGCTCCTCACCACGGCGGCGATCGCGCTCACCGGCTGGGGCTTCGCCGAGCTCTCCCGGATCTCCGTGCAGGGGCAGCTCGTGACGGCGGTCGAGGTGCGCCTGGTCGCGGCGCCCCTGTTGATCCTGGTCGTCTTCATGTTCAGCTTCATGCTGGTGCTCGGCGCCGGCTTCATGGCCGCGCCGGCGCTCGCCGGCGACGTCGAGTCGGGGATCGCTCTCGCGATCCTGGCCCGCCCGATCCGCCGGGCGGAGCTGGTCCTGGGGCGCTGGCTGGGGATCGGCGCGCTCGTGGCGGCCTATGCCGTCGCCGCGAGCGTCGTGGAGCTGGCCGTGGTGCAGGTGACGACGGGATACGCGCCGCCGAGCCCGGCCGAGGCGATCGGCTACCTGATCGCCGAGTCGCTCGTCCTCCTCACGCTGACGCTGCTCCTCAGCGCCCGACTCTCGGCGATGACCGCCGGGATCGTCGGCACGATCTCATTCGCGCTCGCCTGGATCGGCGGCGTCATCGGCGGGATCGGGGTCGCCTTCGGTGACGAGAGCGTGGCCGCAGTGGGGACGGCGACCCGCCTGCTCCTGCCGACCGACGGGCTCTGGCGCGGCGCGCTCTTCGCGCTCGAGCCGGGCTACATGGTCGCCGGGGCGTCGCAGGCGGGGCCGGCCCTGGCGGCGTTCCCCTTCTTCGTCCCGGCCGGCCCGGAGGTCGCGTACCTGGCCTGGTGCGCGGCCTGGGTCGCCGCGATGCTGCGCCTCACCGTCCTCGCCTTCGAGCGCCGCGAGGTCTAGGCGGCGCCGGGCGTGGCGTGATCGTCCGCTCCGGCCCCGGCGCGCGGGAGGATGGCGCGGCCGCCGCTCCGCCCATGCCCCGGCCTGATGCAGCGGTGCATCACTGGGCGCACGAACACGCTCGACCCCCCGCCGGAAAAGGCCGGAACCGGCACTGGGCCGCGCTCGTTCATCTCCCCGGTGATGCACGACTGCATCGGCCCCGGGCGAGGATCTTCACGGGGCGAGGATGGTCGCGGCGAGCAACGGCCCCGGGCGAGCCTGGCGGCCCGGGCGACTCTATGGCCGGTCGCGCGGACCCCGCACCAGACGTGAGTTTCGTCATCGCGCCGTCATGCCACGCGGCGAGACTGGCGAGAGGCGCCATCCCCGGAAATGCGTCCCCCGGGGAGGCGCCTTGCCACCCACCGGACGCCGGCGGCGGAGATCGAAAGATGGAGCGCCGACTCGCCACCCTCGCTCTCGTTGCGGTCGCGATGGCAGCCGCCTGCACGTCCGCGGCGACGCCCGGTCCGTCGGCACAGCCACCAGCCGGGCCGACGAGCGCCGTGCCCGCGACGACGGGGACGCCCCCCGCGAGCCCGGACCCGGACGTCACGCCGACGACGGCCCCGACCGCCACTCCGGCCCTCACCGCGCCCTGGGCGACGATCGAGCTGAGCGACGTCCGCACCGGCCGGCCGTTCCGGATCGCCGACTTCGCCGGCCGGGTCGTCTTCATCGAGACGATGGCGGTCTGGTGCGTCAACTGCCGCGCCCAGCAGCGGGACGCCAGGGAGGCGCTGGCGCAGCTCCCCGACGACGTCGTCTACCTCGGGCTCGACGTCGAGCCGAGTGAGACGGCCGACCGGCTGCGCGACTACGCCGACCGGAACGGCTTCGACTGGACCTACGCGCTCGCCGGTCCCGAGATGCTGCGGGCGCTCGAGGCCGGCTTCGGCACGCTCGTCCTCAACCCGCCGGCGACGCCGATCGTGGTGATCGGGCGGGACGGCCGGGTCACGCTGACCGACTACGGCCCCAAGAGCGTCGATCGGCTCGTCGCCCTCGCCCGCGAGCACGGCGCGTAGGCGGGCGCGCACGCTCGATGGAGGTCCTGGTCGTCCCCTTCCTGGCCGGGCTCGGCTCGGCCGCCTCGCCCTGCCTGTTGCCGCTCTACCCGGGGTTCCTCGCCTACCTGTCGGGCTCGGGATCGGCGCTCGAGGGCCGCCGCGCCGCCTGGGCGCTCGGTTTCCTGGTCCTGGGCGGCGTGTTGACCGCGATGCTGGCGGTCGGGCTCCTCCTCGCCGCGATCGGAGCGAGCACCGGCGGGTTGGTCGGCTACCTGGTCCCCGTCGTCGACCTGCCGCTGATCGCGATCGGCTTCGCCCTCCTCGCCGATCGCAACCCCTTCGCGGGCCT
The DNA here is from genome assembly GCA_001794945.1 of Chloroflexi bacterium GWC2_73_18. Lineage (GTDB taxonomy): Bacteria > Chloroflexota > Limnocylindria > Limnocylindrales > CSP1-4 > GWC2-73-18. The sequence goes on along the minus strand of MGMJ01000031.1, from coordinate 16,972 downwards.
CCCCCAGGCGCGGGTCCCGGTCGCCAGCAACCCCTACGCCAGCGCCTACCTCTACGGCCTCGCCCTCGGGCCCGTCGCGCTCCCCTGCGCCGGCCCGTTCCTGGTCGCCATCTTCGCCATCTCGGTGGGGATCGCGGATGCCCTGCCGCGCGTCCTCACCTTCGTCGTCTACGGGCTTGGCTTCGGCCTGCCGCTCCTCCTCCTCTCCCTCGTTGCCGGCTCGCGGCGGCAGTGGTTCGCCCTCCAGGTCGCGCGCCGGCACACGCTGGTCAACCGGGTCGCGGGCGTCGTCCTCCTCTTCGTTGCCCTGCGCGACCTCTGGCTCAACTCCGACCTGATCGCATCGACGTTCAAGCCGTAGTCGGGCCCGTCGCGCGAGGCGCGCCGGGCGCTCTCGGGGGCGCACAATGCCGACAGATCGAGCTTCGCCCCGTGCCATGAGGAGGTGCCCGCCATGGCCATCGACACGACCGTCACGCGCTCTCGTCGGGCGCTCCTCGCCGCCGCCGGTGGCGGCCTCGCCGCGCTCGCCGCCCGCGCGCTCGGGGCGCCGACGGTGACGCGTGCCGCCGACGGCGCCATCGTCAAGGTGGGCGGCAGCTTCACGGGGACGTCGACGACGCGCATCTCGGACCACGCCAACCCCGCGACGGTCTTCTGGGCCGACACCGTCGAGGGTCTCGGCATCCTCGGGACGAGCGAGACCGGCAACGGGGTCGTCGGCGACAGCGTGGCGGGGGCCGGCGTGTTCGGCCATTCCAGCGAGCACGCCGGGGTCGAGGGATCGTGCGAGGGGAGCGCCGGCGTCCTCGGGCACACGATCGAGGGCACCGGGGTTTTCGGTTACAGCGGCAGCCCGGTCACCGTGCCGGCCATCCCGGCCAAGACCGGTGTCTATGGCCGGGCCACCCAGGACGGCGGCTCGCGCGGCGTCCACGGCTACTCGACCGCCGGGCGCGGCGTCTACGGGCAGGCGACGAGCGGCTGGGGCGTCTACGGCTACGCCGGTTCGGGGGTCGGCGGCCACTTCGCCGCCGGGTCCACGGGCACGGCCCTCCGGGTGGATGGGCGCGTCCGTTTCAGCACCGCCGGGTCGGCCACCATCCCCGCCGGCGCCTACAGCGTGCCGGTGACGCCGGGCCTCGACCTGACAGCCTCGTCCCTCGTCCTGGCCACGCTCCAGGCGAACGGGGGCGGCAGCTGCGCGGTGGAGCGCGTGGAGATCGACACCGCGGCCAACACCTTCCGCGTCCACGTCACCGCGCCGCCGACGGTGGCCGTGCGGGTGGCCTGGTTCGTCATCGGGTAGGAGGCGGGCCGGGGATCGGGCGCGTGCCACTCCGAGTGGCAGGGGTGGCCCCTTCCCCTCGTGACAAGGCCGCCGAAGTGCGACCCGGGGCATCGGTCCAAGCGTGCCGGTCCCGGGTCTTGCCACTCGGAGTGGCAGACGCGCTTGGGCCCCGGGAGGCGGCGGCCGGGGAGCGGCGGCCGGGGCGGCGCCGGGCGTCCCGGCGGCGCACAATGGGCGCCGGGGTGGTCCAGCCCGGGGCGTCGCCGCGGGTGCCGCGTGAACATGGCGAGGCGCACGGCCTGGCGTCCAGATGACGATGGATAGGAGGTCCCGCGATGCCGATCGATACCGCCGCTCCCCGTTCCCGTCGCCACCTGCTCGCCGCTGCCGCCGGAGGCCTGGCCGCGCTCGCCGCCCAGGCGTTCGGCCGGCCGCTCCCGGCCCGTGCCGTGGATGGCGATTACGTCCGGGTCGGCTGGGCCCGCACCGGCACGGCGACCACGTCGATCGCCAACACCACCGACGACAGTGTCGTCTTCCAGGCGACGAGCACCGCCGGCGGCATCGCCGTCGTCGGGAACAGCACCAGCTACTTCGGGGTGCAGGGCGTCAGCACCTCGTCGATCGGCGTCGACGGCCAGAGCGACACCTGGTACGGCGTCCGCGGCGTGAGTGGCACCCAGACCGGTGTCTACGGCTACAGCGAGGCGCCCGACGAGGCGGCCACCGTCGGCCACAACAACGGCGAGAGCACCGGCGTCCTGGGCTTCAGCGGGATCCCCTGGACCACGCTTCCGGCCGCCCCGGCCAAGACCGGTGTCTACGGCTACGCGCACCAGGACGGCGCCGCGCGCGGCGTCTGGGGACGGAGCGCCGCCGGGCAGGGTGTACGCGGCCAGGCGACATCGGGGACCGGGGGCTATTTCACCGCCACGACCGGCGTCGCCCTCCAGACGAGCGGCAGGGTCCGCTTCGGCGGGGCGGCCGGCCTCGCCACGATCGCCTCGGGCTCGGCCAGCAAGGTCGTGACACCGGGCGTGCCGATCGCGGCCGACTCCAAGGTGCTGGCCACGATGCAGACGAGCGCCGGTGGCACGAGGACGATCCACCGCGTCGTGCGCGACCCTGCCGCCGGCCATTTCACCATCTACCTGACCGCGGCCGCGACCCAGGACTGCACCGTCGCCTGGTTCGTCGTCAGCTGAACCCCGCGGAGGGTAACGCTCGGGGCGCGGGCCGCGCGAGAGCGCGCCAGGTGAGGAGGCGGTCGCGATGACGGTAACGAGCGCGGACGGATTGATCGGCCGTGGTGCGGGCGAGCTCGCCAGGTTGGTCCGGGGCGGGGAGGTGTCCGCGCGCGAGCTGGTGGACGCCCATGTCCGGCGGATCGAGGAGGTGAACCCGCGCCTCAACGCGGTCGTCGTCCCGCTCTTCGAGCAGGCGCGCGAGGCGGCCGCCGCGGGAGACGAGGCGCGCACCCGCGGCGCCCCGCTCGGGCCGCTCCACGGGGTCCCGGTCACGATCAAGGAGCAGCTGCGGGTCACCGGCACGCCGACGAGCCTCGGGCTGCGCGGGCAGGCCGGCTGGCGTGCGAGCGACGAGGGGCCACTCGTGACCCGGCTGCGCCGGGCCGGGGCGATCATCCTGGGCAAGACGAACGTCTCGCAGACGCTCATCTTCCATGAGGCGGACAACCCGGAAGAGGCGTTCCGGCGGTCGCCAGACTACCCGGCGAACCCGCCGGTCGGGAGCTGAGGAGGAGATGACCGATGGCCTGGTTCCGATCCCGCGACGGCGCGATCCTGCTCTCGGCCGTCGCCTTCCTGGCGTTCATCGAGCGCGCGTTCCTCGACTGGCGCTTCGTCTTCGCCGAGTTCGTCCCGGACACCGACATCGCGACGACGGCCCTGGCGATGGGGTTCTACGTGGCGGTCAGCGGGACCTGGCTCTGGGCGCTCGCCGCCGCGGCACGCGGGGGTCGCGGGGGGATCGTCGCCCTCCTCGTCCTGTCGCTGCTCCTCCTCGTCGGGTTGGGGATCGGGACGCTGGTCTCCTTCTGCCCGTCGGTCTGCCAGACCGCCTGGCCGCTCGGCGAGCTCTCCAACTGGGCCGGCCTCGTCATCGGCCTCCTCGCCGCGGCGGCGACCGGCCTCCAACTCCGCGGCCCCCGGTAGCAGCGAGGGTCGCCCGAGTCCTCCTCGGCCAGGCCCGCCGGGGATCGGGAGCGTGGCACCGCCAGTGGCCGCGGCGGCCGCTTCCCCTCGTGAGGAGGCCGCCGAAGTGCGACCCGCGCCGGCGGTCCACGTGCGCTGATCCTGGATCCTGCCACCGCGAGTGGTGGACGGGCCCCGGGGACCGTCCGGAGGGGCGGCGAGCGTCTCGTTTGGCGGGGCTCGCCGATCCGCGGCGCGGTGGGCTGCCGTAGACTGGCGCACCGCACGATGGGAGCCCGATGACGACCGACCCGGCCGACCCGCCCGCCGCCGGCGCCGACCCGGTCGACTCGGCGACGCGGTCCGGCCCGCTGGCGGGCGTCGTCGTGGCCGACCTTTCGACCGTCCTCGCCGGCCCCTACTGCACCATGCTCCTCGGCGATCTCGGCGCCGACGTCGTCAAGGTCGAGCCGCCCGAGGGCGACGCGACGCGCACCTGGGGGCCGCCCTGGGTCACCAACATCGATGGCAGCCGCGGCGATGCCGCCTACTACTTCGCCATCAACCGCAACAAGCGGGCGATGCGCGTCGATCTCAAGACGCCGGCCGGGCGCGACGTCGTCGCCCGCCTGCTTGCCCGGGCCGACGTGCTGGTGGAGAACTACCGGGTCGGCGGCCTGGCGCGCCTCGGCTTCCCCGACGCGGAGCTGGAGCGGATCAACCCGCACCTCGTCCATCTCGCCATCAGCGGCTACGGTCCCGACGGTCCGCGCCGCGACGAGCCCGGCTACGACTTCATCATCCAGGCGGTCGCCGGCCTCATGTCGATCACCGGCGCTCCCGACGAGACGGGCGGCGAGCCGACCAAGGTCGGGGTCGCCATCGCCGATCTCACGACCGGGATGCTCGGGGCGGTGGCGGTCCTGGCGGCGCTGGCGGGGCGGGAGCGCGCCGGGTCGCCGGCGGAGGGGCGCGGCCAGCGGATCGACATCTCGCTCCTCGAGGCGACGATCTCCTGGCTTGCCAACCAGGCCCAGAACTTCTTCGCCACCGGGGTGCCGCCGGGGCGGCGCGGCAACCGGCACCCCAACATCACCCCCTACGAGACGTTCCGCACCGCCGACGGGACGATCGCCGTGGGGGTCGGGTCGGAGCGGCAGTGGCCGCGCTTCTGCGCGGCGCTCGGGCTCGCCGGCCTGGCCGAGGATCACCGCTTCCGCACCAACGGCGACCGCGTCACCCACCGGGGCGAGCTGCGCGCCCTCCTGGACGCCCGGTTCGCCGAGCGGACGACGGCCGACTGGCTCGCCCGGCTGGCGGCCGCGGACGTGCCGGTGGGGCCGATCAACGACCTGGCCGCCGTCTTCGCCGACCCGCAGGTCCTCGCCCGGCGGATGGTCGAGACGGTCGAGCACCCCACCGCCGGGCCGATCCGCCTCACCGGCATCCCCTTCAAGCTCTCCGCCACCCCGGCCGCCATCCGCCTGCCGCCGCCGCTCCTCGGCGAGCAGACCGAGGAGCTGCTCGCCGGGCTCGGCTACGCGCCCGACGAGATCGCCCGCCTCCGCGCCGATGGGGTCGTCTGAGCCGCCTTTCAAGATGTGAACGGCGTCGCCTCGGCGATCAGCGCCTCGCCCTGGCCCTCGGTTCAGCGGCGCCGACGCGGCTCACGGGCGGCCGATGCGGCCAGCATGACGGCCAGGGCGATCACGAGCACCAGCGTGAGGAGGGCGGCCGGTGGGGCGTTCGACGCGTCCGCCAGGCCGGGACGGTCGGTCGGCGGGAGGGTGTCGCGCGTGCCGCCCTCGCCGGCGCCGGCCTGACCCTCGTCGTCCGACTCACCACCGGTCGTCCCGCCGGTGCCGGCCCCGTCGTCGGTCGCGCCGGGCTCCGGTCGAGGCGTTCCGACCGCGCCGCAGGCGCCCGACCCCTGAGTCTCGAGCACGAGCTCGACCGGTTCGAGCGGCATCGCCTCCGCAAGGGCCAGTTTCCGCCAGATCGTGCCGACGTCCTCCGTCGTCTCGGTGCAGCCCTCGGGCGTCGTCGTCTCCGCGCGGTTGGCCGCCACCTCGACCTGGAGGACGCTCACCGCGTCCCAGGTTCCCCACGCCTGGAGCGCGATGCTGAACGAGCCGTCGGCGGCGACCTCGAAGTCGCCGCCCCACGACGCGCCATCGGCGCGCTGCTGGAGATAGCGGGCGCGGGTCACCTCGAGCCCGTGCCCCTCCGGCGACACGACGGTCCCGGTCAGCACGGGGGCTCCTTCAACCGGCGGGTCGCACTCGGACGTCCGGACGGTCTCGGGGCCCGGACCCGCGAGGTCGAGCCCGATCTCGGTCGTACCGGCGACGGCGTCGACCTCGGCCTCGGCGGTCACCAGGTAGGTGAGCAGGCAGCCCTCCACGCTGGTCGACGCCTCGGTGGAGGCGAGCGCCCGCCAGACGAACGGCCGGCCGCCCTCACCGGGGCGAGCGACCCCGTCGAAGGTCGCCTGGCCGGAGGCATCGGTCGTCGTCTCGTAGTCGGCCACGAGGGAGCCGTCCCCATGCGTGTCGACGACCGACAGCAGGACGGTGGCGCGGACGGCCGGGCTGCCGTCTTCGGCATGAACGACCGCCACGATCACCGTGGCGTCCTCGACGACGATCAGCGGCTCGATCGGCGTCGGCTCGGGCGTCGGCTCGTCGGTCGGCGTCGGCTCGCCGGTCGCGCCGGGATCGTCGGTCGGGCCCGGCTCCACCGTGCTCCCTGCGCAGCCGCCACCGACTCGCACCTCCCGGTCGACCACGACCGTGATCGGGCTCGGATCACCGCCCTCGGCCAGCGCAACGTCGGCCTGCCACTCGCCGTAGAGCCCCAGCTGGTACTCGCAGTCGCCCTCGACCTCCCTGCCGGTGAGCGGGCCGTAGACCGAGATCCGCAGGTGAGCGGGGTCCTCCTTCGTCCCCCAGGCGTAGACCGCGACCGCGAAGCTGCCGTCGTCGGCGACCTCGATCGGGAAGCCCGCGGCGGGTCCGACCAGCCCCCGGTCGGGATCGTCTGCTCCGATCTCCACCGCGTACGCCTTACGCACCTCGATCGGCGCGCCGTCGGCGCCCACGACCGTGCCGGTCAGCGTGATCATCTCGGGCGTCGGCTCCGGCGCGGGTGTCGGTTCATCGACGGCGACGGCGGGGACAGCGGCAAGGGCGAGCAGGCAGAACGTCACCGCGACGACCACGAGCGCGCGCCTGAAACGGTCCACCATCTTGCCTCTACGAGGGCGCCTCATCGAGAGGACGCTCATCCGAGGGCCCGGCGGGGCATCACCCGGCCGCGAGTCTAGGCCCGCCGCGCGACGGGCACAAGGGCCGCCCGGCTCTCGCGCTAGACTCGTGCCCGACGGGCGACGGAACCGTTCGTCGGGCGCTGCACTGGAGGGTTGGCATGTCGAACGGACCTACGCCGGCTGCCGACGCCCGCGAGCGCTGGGCGCTCGTCCTGGGCGCCTCGAGCGGCTTCGGCGAGGCGACCAGCCTGGCCCTGGCGCGAGCCGGCTACCGGATCGTGGGGATCCACCTCGACTTCCGCGCCGCGCTGCAGCACGTCGAGGAGATCAAGGAGCGGATCGCCGCCGCCGGCAGCGAGGCGCTCTACATCAACATGAACGCGGCCGACGACGAGAAGCGCGCCTCCGCCATCGCCGCCATCGAGTCTCGCTTCGCCGAGCGTCGCGCCGCCGGCACCGACCCGTACCTGCGCGTGGTGATGCACTCGCTCGCCTTCGGCTCGCTCCTTCCCTTCCTCGCCGACGACCCGAAGGACGCCATCAGCCGCAGGCAGATGGAGATGACGCTCGACGTCATGGCCAACTCGCTCGTCTACTGGGTGCAGGACCTCTACCGCGCCGGGCTGATCGGGCGGGGGACGCGCATCTACGCCATGACCAGCGAGGGCTCGACCCGCGTCGTGCCCAGCTACGGCGCCGTCTCGGCCGCCAAGGCCGCCCTCGAGTCGCACTGCCGCCAGCTGGCCATGGAGCTCGCCCGCAAGGGGAGCGGCATCTGCATCAACGCGATCCGGGCGGGGGTCACCGTGACGCCCGCCCTCATGAAGATCCCCGAGCACGACCTGATCATCGAGGCCGGGGAGCGCCGCAACCCGTCGGGGCGGCTGACCACGACGCAGGACGTCGCCGCCGCCATCGTGAAGCTCTCCGAGGATGGCCTCGACTGGATGACCGGCAACGTCATCTCCATCGATGGAGGGGAGTTCGTCACCGGCTGAGGCGGCCGACCCGGCCGCCCGAACGAAGGAGCCCGATGCCCGCTCGCGTCGTCGTCGTCGGCGCCATCAACACCGACCTGGTGATCCGCGGGGTCCGCTTTCCCGAGCCCGGCGAGACCGTGGTGGGTGGCGTCTTCGAGCGCCACCATGGCGGCAAGGGCGGCAACCAGGCCGTCGCCGCATCGCGCGCCCTGCGACGGAAGCCCGCCCAACCCCGCGGCCGGGCGAAAGCGGCGGCCGCCTTCGTCGAGCGAGCCGCCTCGCTCGGGCTCAGCGAGCGGCGCGGCGACGTCGTGCTGGTGGGGGCGGTCGGGGACGACCCCTTCGGTCGCGAGGAACTGGAGGCGCTCGAGGCCGACGGCGTCAACATCTCCGAGGTGGCGATCCATCCGGGCGTGGCGACCGGCACGGCGCTCGTCCTGGTCAACGAGTCCGGTGCGAACCTGATCGCCGTGGCACCCGGCGCCAACGCGACGCTCAAGGCGAGCGAGGTCGAGGCCGCCCTGCAGCGCCACATCGGGCCCGACACGGTCGTGGTCGCCTCGCTCGAGGTCCCGGTCGATGCCGTCGTCGCCGCCGGCTGGACGGCGCGGGCGATGGGGGCGCGCTTCGTCTTGAACCCGGCGCCGTCCGGCGACATCGAGCCGGGCCTCGTGCGGCTGGCCCACTTCTTGACGCCCAACGACCTCGAGATCGGCGACCTCGTGCCGGAGCTCCTCGACCGGCCGGTCGAGGCGGCCGAGGCGCTCGTGGCGGTCGACAACGAGCTGGCCGTCGTGGTCACCCTCGGCAAGGACGGCGCGCTGCTGGCGACGCAGGGTTCGACGCGCGCGGTCAAACCGCTCAGCGTCACGGTGGTCGACTCGACCGGCGCGGGCGACGCCTTCAACGGCGCCCTCGCGGCCGCCCTCGCCGAACGGCGGCCCCTCCTCGAGGCCGTCTCCCGCGCCCGGACCGCCGGCGGCCTCGCCGTGACGCGCCCCGGCGCCCGCGAGGGCATCCCCTGGTCGGACGAAATCGACGCCACGCCCGAGCCGCGCTGAGGCGCTGAGCAGGCCGCGCCACGCGTGGGTCGGCGGCGGTCCGTAGGCGACGGTGCGCGGCAGGGGGGCGGTGGGGCGGTGACACTGCCTGTGGCGATTCGTCCGCTTCCCACGCTCGACCACGGACCGGAAGCGCCATTCCGCGGCGTGGCCACGCAGGTTCGGGGCCGATCTCACCACTACCAGAACCTGTCGCATAAACCACCACGGCGAGGTCCGTCGCAGATACGATTCACGGAGCGGGATCCACACGAGGGACGGGCGCGATGGGCTACAACTTCCGACCGGTGGAGCGCGATCAGCAGTACCTCCTCGCGCCGTCGCTGCGCGACTGGCTGCCCGGTGGCGACCTCGCCTGGGTCGTCCTCGACGCGGTCGAGCAGCTCGACCTCGGGGCCATCCGCGCGCGCTATCGGTCCGACGGCTGGGGCGCCCCCCGTATGACCCGGCGATGATGGTCGCCCTGCTGCTCTACGCCTACGCGCTGGGCGAGCGCTCGTCGCGCCAGGTCGAGAGCCGCTGCCACCGTGACATCGCGTACCGTGTCGCGGGTAGTCGCGGTTCCACAGCTCGGAGTGGTAGACCCGGCGGTGGCCGTGGTCGCGCTCGTGCGCGCCGCGGTGGGCCATGCGCGGCAGTCTGCCGCCTGCCGTCCCAATACGGTTTCGCAGGGCCTGCTCACCCGAGCAGCGCCAGGAGGACGCCGGCCGGGATCGTTTCGATCGGTCGGTCGAGGTCGACCGTCGCTCTGCTGACCATCACGCCTCGACCGAACGCCTTCATCATGCACTCGTAGTCCTTGCCAGTCGGCCGCGCGACGTACTTGACGACCACCGTCTGCAGCTCGCGGTTCTGGTCGGTGAAGGTGATCTTGCCGTCGATCCCCTGGTCGGCGCCCTTCTTCTCCATGCCGCCGACCGGCCTGGCATCGACCAGCCCGAGCGCCCACCACTGGAACTGGTAGCGACCCTCGGGCGACCGGGCGAGCTGGCGGGCGCCCTCGACCTCGGTCGGCTGGCCGACGACCGGGACCTCCTCGAGCCCGAAGGCGTCCTTCAGGCGCGCCCGCATGACGGCGATGGCGAGATAGGTGATGTCGATCCCGATCCAGCGCCGATCGAGCTTCTGGGCCGCGACAAGGGCGGTTCCGCAGCCGCAGAACGGATCGAGGACGATGTCGCCGGGGTTGGAGGACGCGGCAAGGATCCGCTCGAGCAGGGCGACGGGCTTCTGCGTGGCCCAGCCGAGCCGCTCCTTTGAGCCCGCGTGAAGCCGGATGTCGACCCAGACGTCCTGGAGAGGCACGCCCGGCTGCTCGTCGAGATAGCGCTTGTAGACGGGCATCCCCGTCTTGCGGAACTCGACACGGCCCTCGGCCAGCATCCTGTCCATGTTCGCCCGCGAATAGGCCCAGTGCCGTCCACGGTACGGGCGCATCCCGTGCCACTCGAAATCCACGTCCCCACCCGGCTTGTTCGCCGTGAGATCGCCGCGGCGGTAGCGGCGACCGGTCCCCGGCTCGACGTAGCGGTAGTTCTCCTCGACGTAGTCGTCCTCGAACGGCCCGTACTCGGGGTGCCAGGTGAAGGTGGCGCTCTTCGCGTAGAAGAGGATGACGTCGTGGCTTCGGCCGTAGCGCTTCGGGTCGTTCTTGGCGCTGAAACGCTTCCAGGTGATCTCGTTCTGGAAGTGGCGTGGCTCGAAGATCGCGTCGAGGATCAGGCGCAGGTAGTGGCTCGCCGTAGGGTCGCAGTGGAGGTAGAGCGAGCCGGTCGGCTTGAGGACCCGGTGGAGCTCGACGAGTCGGACGGCCATCTCCACCAGGTAGGCCAGCATCGGGCTCGGGTTGATGCCCTGCCGAAGCGCCGCGACAAGCGTGCTCACCTGGGCCTCGGCGTCCGGTCCCCAGTACCACGTGTCGTCGAACGCGGTGAGCTGGGCGTCCGACTGGCGGCCCGACTCGTCCTTGAAGATGACGTTGTAGTCGCGGTTCGAGTTGAAGGGTGGGTCGAGGTAGACGAGGTCGACCGACCCGTCGGGGATGTACCGGCGCAGGATCTCGAGGTTGTCGCCGTAGTAGAGGACGTTGGTCTCGAGCGCGGACATGAGGGGAGGGTAGCAGGCAGGGTCCCCGCCGCGTACGTGCCCGATAGGCCGCGGGCGGGACCGCCGAGCGGATGCCGAGCGTGTTGCGCGTGGGGCCGTACCGCCTCGTCTTCTGGGGCAACGAGGGGCCCCGCGACGATACCGCCGCGACTCGGCGCAGTCACCCCCTCTTGCGCGGCCCCCGACCGGGCTCGGGCGTTTCCGTCGGCCGTGGACGGCGTACTCCAGCGCAGCGATGCAGGCCCGGCCGACGGAGACGCCCCCGGCCGTTGGGGGGGAAACGGCGCGGGGGCGTCGGAGAGCGTACTACCGTTCGGGTTCGGCGGGGACGAGGCGTCGGAGGCCGGTCCGCGATGGTCGCGGAGTCGGGCGCCGCCGCGCCGACCACTCGGTCAGGGCGCCGGCGGGGCCACCCGCGCGTAGCCGGTCAGCTCGACGTAGCCGCGCCCGGTCGCCGGCGCGCCCCCGGCGGTCCCGCTCACCGCCACCGCGCCCTCCCAGTAGACGACGCCGGTCGTTGCCCGCGTGTCGAGCTCCTGGTCGGCGAGGAGCGGGTCGAGCCGGAGGTCGAGGCCGGCTCCCGGGATCGTCACCCGCCAACCGGAGGGGTACTCGGCGCCGCTGTGCGGGCTCCGCCAGCTCCCGGTCGGCTCGACCGTGAACGCCTCGGCCGGCAGGTTCCGGAACGAGCCGTCGGGGGCCACGAGCGTCCCGAAGGCGAGGAGGCTTTCGCCGCGCGGACCGCGCACCAGGTAGGTCGTGAGGTCGGAGCCGTCGGCCAGCTGCACGCTGAACCAGTCCCAGCCCCCCGCCCCGACCGCGATGAAGTCGCCCCACTGGTGGTCGAACCAGGCGATCCCCGTGACGGCGACCGGGTCGCCGCCGTCGAGCGCGAGGCTCCCCTCGATCAGCATCCGCGTACGCGAGTAGTAGTACGAGCCGCCGGCCGGCCCGAAGTCGACCCACCCGACGCCGCCGTGCAGCACCGGCGGCCGGTCGGTCGTCAGCGAGAGGTCGAAGGCGAAGGCGCCGCGCCGCTCGGTCGCCGAGAGATGGTCGCGTCCCTCGCGCCCCTCCATCGCCCACGGCACCGGCACCGGGACCGGGCTCGGCGCGCCGGCACCGCCCGCGGGGAGCGACGGGCTCCCACCCGGGGAGGAGCCCGCCTTCGGATCGCCGACGACCAGGGCGAAGCCGCCGCCCGGTGGCGAGCCGTCCACCTGCGGCCCGGCCTCGCCCCGCTGGTCGTAGAGGAAGCGCCCACCGGCCGCGTCGGTGAGCGCCAGATGGCTCGCCCAGGCGACGGGCAGGTCGCCGCGCTCGGCACGGAAGATGACGAACTCGAACCCGAACTCGCGCCCGTCGGCGGCGTCGAGGTGCCCCGTGTAGTACCACCACTCGGTGAGGCGGCCGTGCGGCGCCTCGTCGCGCGGGAAGACGATCGGCTGCGGGTCGGCGGACGCGATCGGGGAGGGGGCCGGGGTCGGTGTGGGCGCGCGGCTCGGCAGCGGCGCGCGGAGGATCCCGCCGTTCATGCACCCCGCGACGAGGAGCGGGGCGAGGACGAGGAGCGCCGCCCGCCGCCACGCCCTCACGCCCCCTCCTCCGCGACGTGGATGCGCTGTGCCAGGAAGCGCTCCAGCGGCGCCGGCATCCACCAGTTCCAGCGCCCCAGCAGGCGCATGGTGGCCGGCACGAGGAGCGCCCGCACGACCGTCGCGTCGAGGGCGACGGCAATCGCCACGCCGAGCCCGAGCGCCTTGATCAGGACGATGTCGGCGAAGGCGAACGAGCCGGCCACCAGCACCACGATGAGCGCGGCCGAGGTGACGATCCGCCCGCTCCGCTCCAGCCCGCGCGCCACCGCGGTCCGGTTGTCGCCGGTCCGGTCGTAGACCTCCTTCATCCGCGAGAGGAGGAAGACCTCGTAGTCCATCGACAACCCGAAGAGGACGCAGAAGAGGATGACCGGCTGGCTCGTCTCGACGTAGCCGAGCGGCGAGAAGGCGAGCACCGCCGAGAGGTTCCCCTCCTGGAAGATCCACACGAGCGCGCCGAACGAGGCGACGATGGAGAGCGTGTTCATGACCAGCGCCTTGGCCGGCAGGATCACGGACCGCAGCAACACCAGGAGCACCAGGTAGGTCGTCACCAGGATCAGCAACGCGCTGCGCGGGAAGTCGGCGCCGATCCGCGAGACGACGTCGCTCACGTCGGCCGCGCCGCCCCCCACCAGCACGGAGAAGCCCCGCGGCGGGGCGAGCGGCGACCCCGGGTCACGCAGCGCGGCCACGAGCGCCCGTCCCTCCGGCGCGTTCGAGCCCCAGTGCGTGATCACCTCGACGAAGGTGAGATCGCCGCGGGTCGTGGCGGCGACCGAGAGCTGGGCGTAGCGGTCGGGGATCGCCGCCGGGTCGGCGTAGAGGAGCCGGTACTGGAGCAGGGTGAGGCGCGGGTCGAGGTCGACGATGGAGACGACGCGCGCCACGCGGGGGTCGGCGACGAGCCGTCGGGTGTACTCGTAGAGCCGGGCCACGTTTTCCGGGGCGAGCGCCGGGCCCGGTGTCCGGACGGCGAGGAGGAGCGGGGCGAACTCGCCCTCGTCGAACTCGCGGGCGAGCAGGTCGCGGGTCGCCCGCGACGGCACCGTGGGGGGCAGGATCGTCGCGTCGGGGGAGTTGAAGCGGACCGACAGGAAAGGGGCGCCGAGGGCGAGCAGGAGCAGCAGCGTCGGCACGAAGACGGCGAGCGGCCGCCGCATCACCCAGCGGGCGAGCCGCTCCCAGGTGTGCGAGGGGCGTCCCGGGTCGACCGTCCCGCGGCGGAGCGAGAGCGCCTCGAGCCGCGGCCCGAGGATCGCCAGGAGCGCCGGCATGAGCGTCAATGCGGCGGCCACGGCGAGCCCCACCACGATCGCCCCCGCCAGCCCGACCGAGCGGAGGATCATGAACTCGAAGAGGACCAGGCCCAGCAGGCCGAGCAGCACCGTCAGCCCGCTGAAGAAGACCGCCCGCCCGGCCGTCGAGACCGTCGCCACCACGGCCGCGTCGATCGCTGCCCGGTCGAGTCGGCCGTCCGCCGTCCGACCTCCGCCGCGCGTGCCGAGTTCCTCGCGGAAGCGGGTCGTCATCAGCAGCGCGTAGTCGACCCCGAGCCCAAGCCCGAGGAGCGTCGCCAGGTTGAGGACGAAGACGCTCAAGGGCGTGACCGAGGCGAGCAGGAAGATCGCCGCCAGGGCGACGACGACGGCGCTCCCGCCGACGACGAGCGGCACGCCCGCCGCCACGACGCTGCCGAAGACGAGCAGCAACGCGAGCGCCGCCAGCGGCAGGGAGATGAGCTCGCTGCGGCGCAGGTCGCTCTCCGAGAGCGCCACGATGTCGCCGTAGAAGACGGGGCCGCCGGAGAGCTCGACGTCGATCCCGGGTTGGGGATGGAGGACCGCCCCGATGCCCGGCAGCGCATCGGGCGAGTGGTCGGGGGCGAGGGAGAGGAAGACGACGTCGTAGACGGTGCGGCCGTCGGCCGAGACCTGGCGCGGGTCCTCGAGATGCGAGCGGATCCCGGTCACGTAGGGTGCCGCCGGGACGTCGCGGATGGCGGCCGCCAGGGCCGACTCGAACGGCTGCTCCCCGGCGCGCTCAGTCTCGCTGTGGGCGACGATGACGAGCGCCGATGGTGGGAGCCCGAGCTCGCTCTCGAGCGCCGCCCGAGCCCGGGCCGACTCGAGCTGGTCCGATTCGAACCCTCCGGCGCGCAGGACGCCCGGCGCCCGGGGCGCCAGCGGCAGGGCCGCCGCCAGCAGGAGCGCCCAGGCGACCACGATGGCGAGGCGGTGGCGGACGACGACGGCGCCCAGCCGCGCGAACGGCGAGGGACGCGGCGCCGCAGGAAGGGGAGCCATCGCCCTACGCCGGCTCCGCCGTCACCCCGCCCCGCCCGCTGGTTCCCTTCGCCCCCTCCGGGCTCTCCCCCTCCGGGCCCTCGGCCCCCTCTGGCTCGTCGAGGATCTCGCTGGTGAAGGTCACCTCGGCGGCGCCGCGCAGGGTCGCCACCACCGAGCAGTAGCGCTCCTCGGAGAGGCGGATCGCCTCCTCCACGCGCCGTCGATCGAGCTCACGCCCGCGCACCGCGTAGTGGAGCTCGACGGCGCGGAACGTCCACGGCGGCTCCGGCTCCTGGGAGCCGCGCACGCGTACCTCGATGCCGGTCACGGCCTGGCGCTGCTTGCGCAGGATGCCGACGACGTCCCAGGCCGAGCAGGCACCGGCGCCGGCGAGGAGCAGCTCGGACGGTGAGAAGCCGGTCGCCGGCGTCGCCGGGTCGAGGCGCGGGGCGTTGATGACGATCGTGCGGTCCTGGTGAGTGCCCTGCGCCACGAAACGCTCGCGGTCGGGCTGCCAGCTCACGGTCACCGTCTTCATGCTGCTCCTCTTGTGGCAGGTGCCGTCCCTCCGCGGCCCCGGTTGGTCATTGAAGCATGCTCCGACGTGACCCGAGCTGGACCCGAGTGGCCGCGGGCCGGCGCAGGGGCGGGTCTCTCCCCTCATGAAACAGGTTCGTGCTACGGACGATGCGGCGCCCGCCGCCCGCCGCGAGCGGTCCCGGCCAGCCCTTCGACGCTGCGAGGCCGTGCCCGGCGAACGTATGGCGCCTACCATGACGCGGTCGCCCGTCGGGCGGGCAGGTGTCTCGACCGTGCCGTCGTGGGCAACAGGCCCGTCACATCCACGTCACCGAGCGGAACGTAGCATCTGGCACGTGAAGCGAGATGTCTTCCTCGCCGGGCTGCTCGCCGGCGCCGCGGCGCTCCTCCTCCTGCTCGCCGGCCGCACCGTCAGCGGGACGCCGGGGTTCCTCGAGGCGGTCGCCGACGGCGTCGTCGGCTACGTTCCCCTCGAGGTCTTCGAGGCGCTCCTCGGGCTCCTCGGCCCGTACGCCAAGGGGCTCGCCTTCGCCGGGGTGGCCCTGGGCACGGCCCTCGCCGGCGGCCTGGCGGGCGTCGCCCTGCGGCGGGCTCTTCCCCGGTCGCGCCCCGGTGGGGCCGGTCTCCTCGGCCACATCCCGGACGTGCTCCTCGTCGCCGCTGTCGCCTGGCTCCTCGCCGAGGTGGTCGTCCTGCCGCTCGCCGGCGCCGGCCTCTTCGGGGCGGCACGGCGGGTCGATCCGGCCGCGCTCCACGTGCCGCTGCTGTGGGCGGCGCTCGCCTTCGGGGCGTTCTTCGTGGGGATCCTCACCGGCACCGCGGCGGCACCGGCCGAGGCCGGCGAGACCGCGACGCCCTCCTCGCCCGGCCGCCTGCTTGCCCGGCGCACCCTCCTCGGTCGGGCGTTCACGCTCGCGGGGCTGGGCGCCCTCGTCCTCTCGTCCGGGTCGGTCGTGCTCGAGGTCCTCTCGGCCGCGCGGAAACCGCCGGGCGGGGGCGCCACGGGCGGCGACACGACCACCGGCTTCGGCCCGACCCCGGCCCTCACCCCGCCGGATGACTTCTACGTCGTCGGCAAGAACGTCCTGCCGGTCGCCGTCGACGCCGCGAGCTGGCGCCTGCGCCTCGACGGCCTGGTCGAGCACCCGCAGGCCTGGACGCTCGATGAGCTTCGCGCGAAGCCGCGCCACGAGGCGTTCCGCACGCTCGAGTGCATCAGCTACCAGGTCGTGCCGGGCGACGACCTGATCGGCAACCAGCGCTTCGGCGGCGTGCGACTGGCCGACCTGCTCGACGAGGCGGGCGTCCGCCCCGGCGCGCGCTTCCTTCATTTCGAGTCGGCCGACGGCTACACGGAGAGCCTGCCGCTCGAGGTCGGGCGCCATGCCGACACCTGGGTCGCCGACGAGATGGGCCCGCCCGGCACGCCGCTCACCGCCGACCACGGCTTCCCGGCGCGCCTCCTCATCGCCGGGCGCTTCGGCATGAAGCAGCCCAAGTGGCTGGCCCGGATCACCCTCGCCGCCGACGACCTGCGCGGCTACTGGGAGCAGCGCGGCTGGGACGAGCAGGCGATCGTGCGCACCATGTCGCGGATCGACACGCCCGGGCCCGGCGCCGGGGTCGTCGCCGGTGCGCCCCTCCCCGTCTACGGGATCGCCAACTCCGGCGACCGCGGGATCGCGCG
>MGMJ01000030.1 GCA_001794945.1 Chloroflexi bacterium GWC2_73_18 | reverse complement strand
CCGGGTTCGACCCCCGGCTTCGGCACCAGCCTCGCCGCGACGCGACAGACGGCCCTGTGCGGGCCGGTCGAATCGGCCGGAGAATGGCGCCAGGTACGATGCGAACGGACCGACCGAGGCGCGCCGCCGCCATCCTGCTCATCGGGTCGATCGGTGGCATCGCCCTGGCGTTCGTCGTGGCGCGCGGCAGCCTCGGCGGCGCCGACGCGCTCGCCTACTGGACCTCTACGCGGGTCTGGCTGGCGGGCGGCGACCCCTTCCATCCGCCGGGGATCGGCTGGGCCTACGTCTACGCCCCGTGGATGCTGCCGCTCTTCCTGCCCTGGGCGCTTCTCCCCTGGCCCGCAGCACAGCTCCTCTGGCGTGGCGCCATGTTTCTCTGCTTCCTCTGGTCGTGCGACTGGGCCTACCGCCGGCGGCCGCTCGCCACGGCGCTGGCACTCCTCGTCCTCGGGGCGCCGATCGGGCTCATCCTCGAGTCGGGCAACGTGACCGTCTTCCTCGCCCTCGCCCTGTGGGCCGCCCAGGTCGCGCCGGCGAGAGCCGGCGGTGCGCTCTGGGCGTGGGCGACCGCCACGAAGTGGTTCCCCGCCGCCTTCTGGTTCATCCTCCCGTCCGCCACGCGGCGCCGGGGGCTCGCCTGGATCGGCCTGGCCATCCTCCTCACGCTGGCGACGTGGCCGCAGGCCCTGACCCAGGTCGGGGCCGCCCTCGTCTGGGGCGTGCCGCGAACCGACCTGAGCTGGTGGATCCGCCTCGACCACCTGGCCGTCCTGTGGGGTGGCATCCCGTGGCTCTGGCGCCACCCCCTGACCCTCCCGCGGCCCCGGCAGGCGCCCGACCGGCACGAACGGCTCCGCGCTCCGGCCGGCCTGGCGCGGTAGCCGGTCGCTGACGCCGGGAAGACGTGGCCGCGTAGACTGTCGCCCGGTGACAGCGAGCGAACTCGTCTCGGCCTCCCAACGCTCCCCCGTGCTGGCCGCGCTCCTCTCCTTCTTCCTGCCCGGCCTCGGCCAGGCGTGGGCGGGCAGGGTCCGCCGTGGTCTCGTCCTCGCCATCCCCTTCCTCGCCGTCGTCGGCGCGGGGGTCGTCTACCTACTGACGAATCGCGCCCTCTCGACGGCCGCGCTGGCGCACCTGCTCGGAGAGCTCATCCAGCCCTCCGCCATCCTCGGGCTGATCGGCCTCGACCTGGGCCTGCTCGCCTACCGGGCCGTGGCGGTCGTCGACGCCTACCGCGTGGCGCATGGGGACCGGCCCGCGCCGGCCACGGCAACCGGATCCGGCGGCACCGGCGGCGCCGCGCGGTATGCCTCGCTGCTCGGGCTCGCCGTCCTCCTCGCGGTCATCACCGCGACGCACGGCTACCTCGCCGTCGTCGGCTACCGCACCTACGACCTGGTGGTGACCGTCTTCCAGCCGCCCGACGGGACCCCGGAGCCGTGGCCGACGCCGCTGCCGGCGACGCCCGGACCGACGCCCGCTCCCGGTGACACGCCGACGCCGGCCCCCACCCCGTCGCCGACGCCGCGACCCCAGAAGGCGGTCCCCGCCTGGGCCCGGGACGGCCGGCTCCAGCTCCTCGTCGTCGGCGGCGACGCAGGGCCGGGCCGCTGGGGCCTGCGCACCGACACGATGATCCTCGTCAGCGTCGACATCGGGACCGGGCGGGCGGCGATGTTCGGCATCCCGCGCAACCTCCTGAACGTGCCGCTGCCAGCGGAGACGGCCGACCTCTTCCCCTGCCGCTGCTTCCCCGAGATGCTCAACGCTCTCTACACCTACGCCATGGGCCACCCGGACCAGTTCCCGGGGGGCGAGGACCGCGGCATCCGCGCCCTCCAGGGGGCGGTCGAGAAGCTGATGGGCGTCAGGCTGGACGGCACCATCGTGGGCGACCTGAACGCCTTCGTCCGGCTCGTCGATGCGCTCGGCGGGCTCGACATCGACGTCCCCCACGCGGTCTACGACGCGTATTACCCGCGGGAGAACGGCCTCGGCCACATCGAGCTCTACATCCCCGCCGGGAAGCAGCACATGAACGGTTCCCGCGCCCTCGCCTACGCCCGCTCGCGCCACGGGGATTCCGACTACGGGCGGATGGAGCGACAGCAGCTCGTCCTGCTCGCCCTGCGGCGGCAGATGGACCTCGGCACGCTCCTGTCGAAGCTGCCCGACCTCATCGAGATCGGCAAGGAGTCGCTCTGGACCGACATCGACGTCCGCGACCTCCCGGCCCTGCTGGAGCTCGCCGCGCGCGTCGATCCCGAGCTCGTCTACCAGGCCGGCCTCACGCCGCCGGAGTTCCCGGAGTTCCTCCAGAAGAAGGACTGGGCCCGGGTCCGCGCCCTGGTGCGCGACGCGCTGCCATGGCCCGAACCCCAGCACCCCTGGACGTTCCCCCGCTGAGAGCTCTTGGCGCCGGCGACGCGGCCTCTGCACCGCCGCCGGGCCGGCGGGGGGCCAGCGCCTACTCGGCCAGCTCCAGCCGCACCAGGCCGGCCTCCACGCGCCGGGCGATCTCGGCCGGCAGCTCGGCGTCGTAGGCGACCCGGTAGCGCGCCTCCATCACCTGCTCGCGGCCGGCGCCGATCGGGATGTGGAGGACGACCGGCGTCTCACCGGGGCGTGCCCGCAGTGCGACGGCGACCGACTCGAAGGCAGGCAGGAGGCGCTCCTGCCCGACACCGGGGGCGAAGCGGACGTGGAGACGCGCCGTCGGTGGAGCGGCGAGCGGAGGGGTGACGGCGAGCGCCGCCCGCACCAGTGAGGCCCGCGCCTCGTCGGGGAGAGCCGGCTCGTCGTGGTCGGGGTCGAGGGCCGCCACGCTGCGCGGCTCGGGGGTCAGGGCGATCGGATCCGGCGGGAGCGGATCGGCGGGCCCCTCCCCGGCACGGAGCGGCTGGACGTGGGGCGCGGACGGCGTGGCCGCGACGGCGACCGGCGCCCCAGGGTCGCGGAGCGGGGAGATGACGGCGGCCGCCGGGCGGCCGTTCCCCGCCGCCGCGGCCCGCACCGCTGCCTCGCCGGCCCGCCCGTTCCCCTCGCGGCCGCGTCCCGGGCCGCGCGACGCGGCGACCTGGGCGGCGAACGCCTCGGGCCCCAGCGCGCTGGCGTCCTCCCAGGCCACGACGCTCTCGGCGAGCAGCACGACACCGTCGCCCTTGTGGTCGACGCGGCCGCTGACGAGCACGATGGACTCCTCGACCCAGGCCGGGCCGGTCTCCTCCAGCACCTTGGGAAAGACGATCACCTCGATCGTCCCCTGGAGGTCCTCGACGGTGGCCACGCCCATCGTCTGGCGCGCCTTGGTGATGACGCGGCGCATCTCGGTCACGATCCCGCCGACGACGATGCGCTGCTGGTCCAGCTCCTCCCCCAGCTCCCCGGAGTAGGCGGTCACGTAGGCGCTCAGCTCGTCGGCGAGCGCGCCGAGCGGGTGATCGGAGAGGTAGAGCCCGAGCAGCTCCTTCTCCCAGCGCAGGCGCTCCTTGAGCGGCGCCTCGCTCGCCTCGGGAAGCGGACGCTCGAGGGCCGCCGCGTCGAGGTCCGGTCCGGCCAGCTCGAAGAGCGAGGTCTGCCCGCTGGCCCGGTCGCGCTGGATCGCCTGGCCGGACGCCATGGCGTCGTCGAGGGCGAGCAGGAGCTGGCCGGGGTGGCCGAGGGCCGAGAGCGCCCCGACCTTGACCAGCGACTCCAGGACCCGCCGGTTGACGAGGCGCAGATCCACGCGCGAGCAGAAATCGGCGAGCGAGCGGAAGCGGCCGCCCGACTCGCGCGTGGCGACGATCGACTCGATCGCGCCCTGGCCCACGTTCTTCACCGCCAGCAGCCCGAAGCGGATGGCGTCGCCCTCGACGGTGAAGTGCATGCCGCTGGCGTGGACGTCGGGCGGCAGGACCTCGATCCCGAGTCGGCGGCACTCGGCGATCGCCCCGGCGACCTTCTCGGTGTTGTCGCGGAAGGCGGTCAGCACGCTGGTCATGTACTCGACCGCGTAGTTCGCCTTCAGGTAGGCGGTCTGGTAGGCGATGAGGCCGTAGCAGGTGGCGTGGGCCTTGTTGAAGCCATAGCGCTCGAAGGGCTGGAAGGCGGCGAAGACCTGGTCGATGACCTGGGGCGGCACGCCGCGCGCCGCCGCCTGGGTCACGAACCGCTCGCGCTGGGCGCGCAGCAACGACGCCTTCTTCTTGCGGATGGCAAAGCCAAGGGTGTCCGCCTCGGGGCCGGTGAAGCCACCCAGCGCCTGGGCGGCGGCCATGATGTCCTCCTGGTAGACGAAGACCCCGTAGGTCTGCTCCAGGTACGGCTGGAGGAGCGGGTGCAGGTAGGTGACCGGCTCCTGGCCGTGCTTGCGGCGGATGTAGGCGGGGATGTTGTCCATCGGTCCGGGGCGGTAGAGGGCGACCATGGCGGCCAGGTCGTGGACCGAGGTGGGGCGGAGCTCGCGGACGTAGCGGCGCATCCCCGGCGACTCCAACTGGAAGACGCCGGTCGTCTCGCCCGAGGCGAGCAGCTCGAACGTCTTCGCGTCATCGAGCGGGATCGTCTCGAGGTCGATCTCGACGCCGCGGTGCTCCCGGATCAGGTCGACCGCCTGGCGCAGGATGGTCAGGTTGGAGAGGCCCAGGAAGTCGAACTTGAGCAGGCCCAGCGCCTCGACCGCGTGCATCTCGTACTGGGTCATCAGGGCGTCCGAGTTGGTGGCGCGCTGGAGCGGCATCAGCTCGGTGAGCGGCTCGCGGCTGATGACGACGCCGGCGGCGTGGGTCGAGGCGTTGCGGGCGACGCCCTCGACCTGGCGCGCCAGCTCGAGCAGCTTGTGCACCCGCTGGTCGGCGTCGTCGAGCTCGCGCAGCGACGGCGCCATGGCGATCGCCTCGTCGAGCTTGATGCCGAGCTGGTTGGGCACCATCTTGGCGATCCGGTCGACCTCGCCGTAGCCGAAGCCGAGGACCCGCCCGACGTCGCGGATGGCGGCCCGGGCGAGCATGGTGCCGAAGGTGATGATCTGCGCCACGTGGTCGCTGCCGTACTTGTGGGTGACGTAGGCGATCACCTCGTCGCGCCGCTCGTCCTCGAAGTCGACGTCGATGTCCGGCATGGTGACGCGGCTCGGGTTGAGGAAACGCTCGAAGGGGAGCCGGTAGCGGATCGGGTCAACCGGCGTGATCCCGAGGGCGTAGGTGACGATCGAGCCGGGCGCGCTCCCCCGGCAGGTGGTGGCGATCCCCTGCTCGCCGGCGAAGCGGGTGAAATCGGCGACGATCAGGAAGTAGGCGGCGTAGCCCATCTCGCAGATGACGCCCAGCTCGTAGTCGAGGCGCGCCTGCAGCTCGGCGGTGGCCGTCCCGTAGCGGCGCTCCAGCCCGCGCTGCGCCTCCTCGCGCAGCCAGCTCTCCGGGGTGTGGCCGGGCGGCACCGGGAAATCGGGGAGGCGGAGCTTCCCGAACTCGAACCGGAGATCGACCATCTCGGCGATCCGCCGCGTGTTGGCGATCGCCTCGGGCACCTCGCCGAAGAGGGCGCCCATCTCCTGCGCCGACTTCAGGTGGAACTCCTGCGTGTCGAACCTCAGGCGTCCCGGCGTATCGAGATTCGACGCGGTGCCGATGCAGAGGAGGACGTCGTGGGCCTCGGCCTGCGCACGGTGGACGTAGTGGAGGTCGTTGGTGGCGACGAGCGGAAGGCCGATCTCGGGCGCCAGGCGGAGGAGCTGCTCGTTGAGGCGGCGCTGCTCGGGGAGGCCGTGGTCCTGCAACTCGAGGAAGAAGTCGCCCGGCCCCAGGATCTCGGCGTAGCGACCGGCGGCGGCGCGCGCCTCCTCCCGGTCGTCGGCGGCGAGGGCGCGGGCGACCTCCCCGTTGAGGCAGGCAGACAGCCCGACCAGGCCCTCGGCGTGACGGGCCAGGTGGTCGCGGTCGATGCGCGGCTTGTAGTAGTAGCCGTCGACGTGGGCGTCGGTGACGAGGCGGCAGAGGTTGCGATAGCCGGTCCAGTCCTTCGCCAGCAGGACCAGGTGGAAGGGCTGGGCGTCGGCCTTTCCCTCCTTCTCCGTCATCGAGCGGCGGGCGACGTAGGCCTCCACCCCGATGATCGGCTTGATCCCGGCGGCCCGGCAGGCCTGGTAGAAGGCGACCGCGCCGTAGAGGGCGCCGTGGTCGGTGAGGGCGAGCGAGTCGAACCCCAGCGCCGAGGCCTGGCCGACCAGCTCGTCGATCCGCGCCAGCCCGTCAAGTAGGCTGAACTCCGAGTGGACGTGCAGGTGCGTGAAGTCGTTCGGCGCGAGGGTCACGGGCGCAATCGTAGCCCCATCGCGGCAGGACAGTTGACCACCAAGAACCAACCACGTAAGATACGTGCTACACGTGACTCACGTGGTGAGGTGTCAACCATGAAGCGCAATATCACGGTCCAGCTCGACGAAGCCACCGTCCAGAAGGCCCGGGTCGCGGCCGCCAAGCGCGGGAGATCCATCAGCCGGCTGGTGGCCGATCAGATCGAGGTCCTCGCCCGGCAGGACGACGACTACGACCGTGCCATGCATGACGCGCTGGCGGAGCTCGAACGTGGGTACGACCTCGGGGGCGGCCCCTACCCTGCCCGCGACGAGGTGTACGACCGATGAGGACGTTCGTCGATACGAACATCGTCCTCTATGCGTATGACCAGCGCGAACCCGAGAAGTCGGCGATCGCCCGAGAGATCCTGTCCGACCTGTGGCGCACCCGACAGGGGCTTCTCAGTACCCAGGTCCTCCAGGAGCTGTATGTGAACCTCACCCGCAAGCTCCGGGTCGTCGTCCCCCGGTCGAAGGCGCGCGCGCTCGTCGGGCGCTATGGCCGGTGGCCCGTGCACGCCGTCACGACGGGCGACATCCTCGAGGCGGCTGATCTCGAGCAACGCCACTCACTGTCGTTCTGGGACGCCCTCATCGTCGTCGCCGCCGTCAGAGGCGGGGCCGAGCGGATCATCAGCGAGGATCTCCAGCACGGCCGGACGATCGGCGGCGTACGAATCGAGAACCCGTTCCGTCGCTGACGGCGTCGGCCGCTCAGGCACCCGGGTCGCAGCGACCCCGAGGAGCGCACACGCGGCGGGTCATGGCTACGAGCTCAGACCTCCCACCCGTCGACAAGACGATGCCCGGCCGATGGGACAGGATGGGCCGGTCGGACCGACGACCCGGTGAGGCCCGCCCGATCGAGGAGGCGTCAAGACCTGGCATGCAAATCGTTCG
>MGMJ01000029.1:40459-40562 GCA_001794945.1 Chloroflexi bacterium GWC2_73_18 | reverse complement strand
TCTCGTCGAAGATCAGTTGCTTGGCCACGGGTTGTGGTTCCTTCCTCAGAGCGATGCGGCCCGGACGGGGGTCTGGCCGGCCCCGACCGACCTGGTCAGTCGG
>MGMJ01000029.1:28677-40399 GCA_001794945.1 Chloroflexi bacterium GWC2_73_18 | reverse complement strand
CCTTCCTTGACGTCCATCGGGTTCCGCTTGCCGTCGTCGTTGAGCGCGCCGGGGCCGATCGCGATGACCGTCCCCTCCTGCGGCTTCTCCTTCGCGGTGTCCGGCAGGACGATGCCGCTCTTGGTCATCTCCTCGCGGGGCGTCGGCTTGACGACGATGCGGTCGCCGAGCGGGCGGAGCTTCGTTTTCGATACAGCTGCACGCTTGGTCGAAGTGGGCGACGTGTGCTTCGGTTTGGATGCCGTGGCGGCAGTGGAAGTTGCCAACGCTGAGTCCTCCTGAGTTTCTTGGTACGAGCGGCAGTGACGCGGCGCCAGTCAGATCATGCGACGCGAGAGCGCAGTCCCACCGCTGAGGGCGCGGATCAGAATGGTCGAAACCGTCAACCCGCCGCGTTGGCGCTTGCGGCGTCTGTGGCTTCGAGGTCGAGACCGATCCTGATCTCGTCGCCGACGAGCCAGCCGCCGCTCGCTATGGCTTCCCCCTGTCGGTGCGGACATCCGGGGAAGCGGGGCAATGGTGCCACCGCCGGGAGATGCTCCGGCCACTGCCGTGCCTGCAGTAGACCACGTTGGTATGCTAATGTCAAGTGTAGTTTAGTGACACCTACTCTAGGAAAGGAGCATCGGTGGCCCCGTCGATCGGAGTGGTACTCAGGCAAGCGCGCGAAGTGCGCGGGCTCTCGGCCGTCGAGACCGCGCGCGCGGCGGGGATCTCCTCGGCCTATCTGAGCAAGCTCGAGGGCGACGCGGTGAAGCGCCCCTCGCCCCAGGTGCTCCACCAGCTCGGCGAGGTCCTCGGGGTGCCCTACGCGGAGCTCATGGCGCTCGTCGGCTACCGGGTGCCAGGCATGAGCGATCCGGCCGACATCGCGCGCCTCGGCGCAGCGTTGTTCGCCGATCTCACGGACGACGAGCGAGACGAGCTGCTCGAATACCTCGCCTGGTACCGATCCCGACGACGGTCGCGGGCGGGCCATTGAAGACGCTCTGCTTCCACATCGGCCATGCGTCCGCGTTCCCGCCTCTTGGACACCTGGGAGGAGAACTCCCCGGCCCCCCTGATCGGGATCCGGCACGGCCCGTGCGATAATCGATGCGGGCGCGGGGAGCGGTACCGCTCCGCGTTTCGGTGACGAGCGCCGCCAGGTCGGTGGCGCCTGCGTCGCCAACCAGAAGGGACCCGGGAATGAGCGTCGAAACCTCCACCTGGGCGACCAAGAAGGGGCTCGCCCAGATGCTCAAGGGCGGCGTCATCATGGACGTCGTCACGGCCGAGCACGCCAGGATCGCGGAAGACGCCGGCGCCGTCGCCGTCATGGCGCTCGAGCGCGTCCCGGCGGACATCCGCGCTGCCGGCGGCGTCGCCCGCATGAGCGACCCGATCCTGATCGAGCAGATCATGGACGCGGTTTCCATCCCGGTGATGGCGAAGTGCCGGATCGGCCACTTCGTGGAGGCGCAGGTCCTCGAGGCACTGGGCGTCGACTACATCGACGAGTCAGAGGTGCTGACTCCCGCCGACGAGGCGCACCACATCGACAAGCACCAGTTCAAGGTCCCCTTCGTGTGCGGCTGCCGCGACCTGCCCGAGGCGCTCCGCCGCATCGCCGAGGGGGCGGCCATGATCCGTACCAAGGGCGAGGCCGGCACCGGCAACATCGTCGAGGCGGTCCGCCACATCCGTGCCGTCCGGGCCGGCATCCGCGAACTCGGGTCGATGCGCGAGGACGAGCTCTACGCGAGAGCGAAGGAGATGGGCGCGCCGCTCGAGCTGGTGCAGCAGATCGCCGGCGAGGGGAAGCTGCCGGTCGTCAACTTCGTCGCCGGCGGGATCGCCACCCCCGCCGACGCGGCGCTGGCGATGCAGCTCGGCGCCGAGGGCGTCTTCGTCGGCTCGGGCGTCTTCAAGAGCGAGGACCCCGCTCGCCGCGCCAGTGCCATCGTCCAGGCGACGACCCACTTCGACGACCCCAAGATCGTCCTCGAGGTCTCGAAGGGGCTCGGCGCCCCGATGCGCGGCCTCGAGCTGAGCGCCATCCCGGAGGCGGAGCGGCTGGCGGTCCGCGGCTGGTAGGGACCGGCCCGCGGCCACGAAGCGTCTCGCCTCCGATGAGGTCGGAGCCGTGAGGATCGGCGTCCTGGCGCTTCAGGGTGCCTTCCGCGAGCACATCGAGACGCTCGCCGAGATCGGCGTCGAGGGCGTCGAGGTGCGCCTGCCGGGGGAACTCGACGGCGTCAGCGGGCTGATCCTGCCCGGCGGCGAGAGCACCACCATGCGCAAGCTGATCGTCCGCTGGGGCCTCCGCCAGCCGATCCTCGACCTGGCGCGCACCGGGGAGCCGATCCTGGGGACGTGCGCGGGGATGATCATCCTGGCGAAGGAGATCGCCGGCGACGAGGAGCCGGTCCTGCCGCTCCTCGACGTCGCCGTCCAGCGCAACGCCTTCGGGCGCCAGCTCGACTCGTTCGAGGCCGACCTCCACGTCCCTGTCCTCGGCGACCGGCCGGTCCACGGCGTCTTCATCCGGGCCCCGATCCTGACGCGGGTCGGCCCCGACGTCGACGTCCTGGCCAGGCTCGAGGACGGTCGGGTCGTGGCGGTCCGCCAGCGCAACGTGATCGCCACCGCCTTCCACCCCGAGCTGGCCGGGGAGACGCGCTTCCACCGCCTGCTCGCCACCATGGCCGGCGAGCACGACGACCCGCACGAAGGTGCCGGCCGGCGTCCGCACCCGACGCGCCGCTCCCAGGCGACCTCGCCATGACCGCCCGTTCCGGCCGCGTCCGGCAGGCGCGGATCACCGACCTGGCCGCCCTCGGCGAGCTGTCGCGCCTCTCCCACGGCGCTGCGAACGAGACGCGCTCGCTGGGCCTGCCGGTCGCCAGCTCGCCGATCAGCGTCTTCAGCCTCTTCGCCCTGCCCCTCGGCGCCTTCCGGCCGCACGACCAGATCTACGTCTTCGAGGACGCCCGGCGGCTCTCCGGGCTTGCCCGGGTCGAGCGGGACGCCTCGCGCGACGAGTGGACGATCGTCGAGCTCGACGCGATCGGGGCGGCCGACGCCGGCGAGGTCCGCTACCGGCTGGTCAGTCACCTGTTGCGCGACGGGGCCAAGCGCGCCGTCACCCGCTTCCACGTCGCCTGCGCCGACGTGACGGACAACGTCGAGCTCTTCATGCAGGCCGGCTTCATCCGCTACGGGCAGGAGATGCTCCTCTACCGGCCGCCCGGCGAACGTCTCCCCGCGCCGCTCGGCGACGAGGAGGTCCGCGCCCTGCGGATCCGGTCGGCCGTCCCCCTCGACGCGCTGCCGCTCTCCCGCCTGTACGCCACGGTGACGCCGGCGCCGGTCGTCCGCCTGGAGGCGTACCGGCTCACCGACTGGGAGCGGCAGGGAGGCGCCTGGCCGGTGCCGCGCAGCTCGCTGGCGCCGCTCCTGCGCTTCGCCGATCTCGAGGCGTTCGTCCAGGAGTCGGCCGACGGCGGCCCGGACGGGTCGCGGCTCGACGCCTGCGTCCAGGTCGGCATCTCGCGCACCGAGCAGCCCGACTACCTGCGCATCGTCGCGCTGCCCGGAGCCGACGTCGGGCAGCTCGTCCGATTCGCCCTGGGCGACATCGCCGAACGGACCGGTGGCCACCGCCTGAACGGGTTCCGCGGGCAGCGCTACGACCGCGGCGTCATCGCCCCCGTGCGGACCTACGAATCGCCGGTCGAGCGCCGCCTCGAGGAAGCGGGCTTCGAGTCGATCGCCACCGTGACGCTCCTGATGAAGGAGCAACTCGTACGGGTCGCCGAGCCTGTGCTCGTGCCGGCCGTGCGCTAGCGGAGGCCGATGACGACGATGGATCGAACGGTGGCGACCGACGACCTCGACGCGATCCTCGACGCGCTCCCGCCGGAGGTCCTGGGGCGGCTGCGCACGCTGCCGGGGGAGAAGCGCGACGACCTGATCGAGATCGTCATGGACCTGGGGCGGCGTCCCGAGGCGCGCTTCTCCGTCGGGGAGATGGAGCTGCTCGACCGCGAGGTCGTGGAGGCCGACCTGCAGTACGTGGTCGACCACGTCGGCACCTTCGGCGACGACAACCGCGCCGGCATCGAGCGGACCCTCCACCGCATCAGCGCGATCCGCAACCGGAGCGGCAAGATCGTGGGGCTCACCTGCCGCGTCGGGCGGGCCGTCTTCGGCACGATCGAGATCATCCGCGACATCGTCGAGTCGGAGAAGAGCATCCTCATCATGGGCCGTCCCGGCATCGGCAAGACGACGATGCTGCGCGAGGCGGCGCGCGTCCTCGCCGACGATTTCGACAAGCGCGTCGTGGTCGTCGACACCTCCAACGAGATCGCCGGCGACGGCGACATCCCGCATCCCGGCATCGGCCGCGCGCGACGGATGCAGGTGCGCACCCCGGCGCTGCAGCACGAGGTGATGATCGAGGCCGTGGAGAACCACATGCCCGAGGTGATCGTCATCGACGAGATCGGGACCGAGCGCGAGGCGCAGGCGGCGCGCACGATCGCCGAGCGCGGCGTCCAGCTGATCGGCACCGCCCACGGCAACAACCTCGACAACCTGATGCTCAACCCGACGCTCTCCGACCTGATCGGCGGCATCCAGAGCGTCACCCTGGGCGACGAGGAGGCGCGGCGGCGGCGGACCCAGAAGAGCGTGCTGGAGCGCAAGGCACCGCCGACCTTCGACGTCGTGGTCGAGATCCAGGACCGCGACCGTGTCATCGTCCACACCGACGTCGCCGAGACGGTCGACGCCCAGCTGCGCGGCGACCCGATCGCCCCGGAGTTGCGCTGGCGCGACGAGGGCGGCGTCCACCGCTCCCAGTCGCGACCGCGGCCGATGCCGCGCGACCTGGGGAGCGACCGCTTCGCCGGCCTGGTCGGGAACGGCGGCGGCTGGCGCACCGAGCCCGGCTGGCGCCCCGGGGCGAGCGGCGGCTGGCGCGCGACGCGCGGCGGCGCCGCTCGCGGGGAGGTGGCGCGCCACGGGTCGGCGGGCGGCTTCGCCTCCGGGTCGGGCGCCTTCCGCAGCGGCGAGTTCGCCGATCGCGGCCCGCTCGAGCGGCCCGCCGAGGCGCTGCCCGCCCTGAGCCCGCGCGAGGAACGGGAGCTGGCGCGCCAGCAGGAGTGGCGTGCCACGGCGAGCCGTGCCATCGAGACCTTTCGCGGCGAAGAGGGGACCGGGCCGGTGCCGCTCCCCGTCGAAGAGCTGCCGCCCGAGGACGAGGAGGCCGCTGAGACCGGGATCGACGTGGGCGTCATCCGCGCCGAGGAGGCGATCTCGACGCTGCCGACGCTCCGCGTCCTCGGCTTCGGCATCAGCCGCAAGCGGCTCGAGCAGGCGATCCGCGAACTGCAGCTGCCGGTCGCCATCGTGATCGACATCGACGAGGCCGACCTGGTCATGACCCTCAAGCATGCCTTCCGGCAGAAGCCCCCGGCGCTTCGCGAGGCCGAGGAGCGGGCGCTCCCGATCTACGTCCTCAAGGCGAACACGGTCCTCCAGATGGAGGCCTGCCTCACCTCGCTCTACTCGCTCGAGGTCGACCCCCGCGAGGCGGCCCTGCACGAGACGGAGGATGCGATCGGTCTGGTGATCTCGAAGTCCCAGCCGGTCGAGCTGTCGCCCCAGAACGCCTACATCCGCCGTCTCCAGCACCAGCTTGCCGAGCGGGCGAACCTGGTCTCGCGTTCACGCGGCCGCGAGCCGTACCGCCGCGTCCGGCTCTACCCCGACAAGGCGCGCGCCTGGCGCTGAGGGCCCATGCCGCCGCAGCCCGACCTGATCGGCCGCTTCATCACCCTCGAGGGCCCGGACGGCTCGGGCAAGACGACCCAGGCCGATTCGGTGGCGCGCCGCCTGCGGGCGGCCGGGCATGCCGTCCGCCTGGTGCGGGAGCCGGGCGGCACCGCCGTCGGCGAGCGGATCCGCGAACTCCTGCTGGGGCGGCGCGAACTGGCGATCGCGCCCGTCACCGACGCCCTCCTCTTCAACGCCGCGCGCGCCCAGCTCGTCGCGGAGGTGATCCGCCCGGCGCTGGCGGCCGGGGAACCGGTCCTCTGCGTCCGCTTCGCCGACTCGACGCTCGCCTACCAGGGCTACGGCGAAGGGGTCGACCTCGACCTGCTCCGGCGGCTCGCCGCGATATCGACCGGCGGCCTGACCCCCGACCTGACGATCCTGCTCGACGTCTCGCCGGAGGTCGGCCTCCGGCGCCGTTCGCGCGGTCGGCCGTCGGGAGTGACGCGGTTCGAGGCGGAGCGCGACCTGGCGTTCCATGCCCGGGTGCGGGCCGGCTTCCTCGCTCTGGCCGCGGCCGAGCCGGAGCGCTGGCGCATGATCGATGCGAGCCGCGCCCGCGCCGAGGTGGCCGCGGCGATCGTCGCCCTGGTGGAGGAGGCGCTCAGCCGCCCTTCGCGTTCGCCACGCTGACGCGACCGCCGCCGCCCGCCTTGGCGGCGTGGAGCGCCGTCTCGGCCGCGGCGAGGAGCTCATCGGTGGTGCCGCCATCCTCCGGAAAGGCGGCGACCCCGACGCTCAGGCGGATCCGTGGCTCGCCGGCGGCTTCGTCGCGCGCCATGGCCGTCACGACGCGCTCGGCGACCGCCGCCCCGGCCGAGCCGGGCGCCACCAGAGCGAACTCGTCGCTCCCGACGCGCGCGGCGGTGTCCACCAGCCGGACCGTCTCGGTGAGCGCGGTGGCGACCCGGCGCAGGAGATCGTCCCCGGCGGCCGCCCCGTCGCGCTCGTTGACGGCGGCCAGGCCGTCGATGTCGAAGAGGGCGACCGTGACGCGCGTCCCCTGGCGCGCGGCCCGGACGAGCTCGAGCTCGAGGACGCGGTCGAAGGTGCGCCGGTTGGCGAGACCGGTGAGCGGGTCGATCTGGGCGATCCGATCGAACCACTCGCTGCGTTCCAGGGCAGCTCGCAGGAGGCGCGCGCGGTCGATCGCCACGCCGAGCAGGTCGGCCAGCGCGCCGAGCAGCTCCTCCTCGGCGGCGCCCGGGCAGTGGCCGGCGACGAAGCCGGCCGCGAGCACCCCGACCAGCTCCTCGGCGCCCTCGGGGCTCACCGTGAGCGGCAGGAAGAGGCGCGGCGTCGCGTCGTCGAGCCGGATCGCCCGCCGCGAGACGGCGCACCGGACGGCGGGATGTGCGGCCTCGGCGAAGGAGACGCGCGAGGGCATGACGCCGTGGGTGGCGACCGGCTCGAGCGTCGCCTGCGCCTGGTCGTGGAGGTAGAGTGCGAGCGTCTCGGCACCGGTGTGCTCCGCGGCGATCGCCAGCAGCCGCGTCGCCACTTCGTCGAGGTCGGCCGCGGCGGCAAACGCCCGGGCGCTCGCGACGAAGGCGCCGCGGTCGGCGGTCGGCTGGGTCACGACCGCGATGCTACGACATCCGTCCACGAGAGGCCGGGCGGTATACTCGCCGCGCTCGCAGCCCTGCTGGAGGCATGGTGAAGCTGGTCGTCGCGGTCGTCCACAACGAGGATGCCGGCGCGCTCGTCGACGCCCTTCTCGAGAAGGAGTACCGCGCCACCCGCCTCCACTCGTCGGGCGGTTTCCTCAAGCAGTCGAACGCGACCGTCATGCTCGGCGTCGAGGACGAGCAGGTGGACGACGTCCTGGCCATCATCGCCGAGAACGCCAAGTCGCGGACCGAGGTCCTCAGCCCGATGCCACCGATCATGGAGCCGGGCGAGTTCTTCATGCCCTACCCGGTCGAGGTCGAGATCGGCGGAGCGACCGTCTTCGTCCTGCCGGTCGAGCGTTCCGAGCGCCTCTAGCCTCCAGGCGCCACGAACGGCGCGTGCCGTCCCGCCCTCCCCGTCCCGCCCGCCAGGATCCGGGCGAAGAAGGCCGGGTCGACGTTGCCGCCGCTGACTACGGCGACGCGCGGGCCGGCGGCCTCGCCCGACTCCCCCGCTTCGCCGGCCGACTCCAGCAGCGCCGCGATCGCCGTCGCGCCGGACGGCTCCACGACCAGCCGCGCCTCCCGGGCCGCCACCCTCATCGCCTCGACGATCGCCTCCTCGGTCACCGTCACCACGCCGTCGAGGAAGCGCCGCAGGTGCGCGAACGGGATCCGGCCGACCGCCTGGACGCGCTGGCCGTCGGCGATGGTGCGGCCGGTCAGCTCGGCCGGCCAGCGGACGATCCGGCCCTCGCGCAGCGAATCGCGCGCGTCGGCCGCCAGCTCGGGCTCGACGCCGAAGACACGCGCGTCGGGCCGCAGGGTCTTCACCGCGGTCGCCACGCCCGCCGCCAGGCCACCGCCTCCGATCGGCACGAAGACGGTCGGCGCGGGCGAACCGGGCGCGCCGGGCTCGCCGCGCTCGCCGCGCGCCGCCAGGTCCTCGACGATCTCGAGCCCCACCGTCCCCTGCCCGGCGACGACGGCGCGGTCGTCATACGGGGGCACGAGCGTCAGGCCGCGCTCCTCGGCGAGCCGGTGGGCGACGGCGATCCGCTCGTCGCCGGCGGGGCCGCAGAAGACGATCTCGGCGCCGTCGGCGCGCGTCCGCTCGACCTTGACGGCCGGCGCGTTCTCGGGCATGACGATGACCGCCGGGATGCCGAAGAGTCGCGCGGCGCGGGCCACGGCCTGGGCGTGGTTGCCGCTCGAGTGGGTGATGACGCCACGCCGGCGGGCCTCGGGGGAGAGTCCGGCGATGGCGACGTAGGCGCCGCGGATCTTGAAGGCGCCGATCGGCTGGAGGCTCTCCGGCTTGAGCCAGGCGCCCGGGCCGGCGGACGGGAAGGGGAGGAGGGGCGTGCGGACTGCGACACCGCGGAGCGTCGCGGCGGCGGCGCGGATCTCGTCGAGGGCGACGAGTGGAAGGTTCTCGGCGGAGGGATCGTCGACGGACGTTTGCACACCGCTATACTGAGGCGCAACCATCTCGCCCGTCACGTCGCGGAGGCGGATCGTTGCAGCGGACCGAGTCCCTTCTCCCGTCCCCCACCCCGGTCGAGGCTGCGCCGCGCGCCCGCCGCCCCTCGAAGGCCGATTCGCTCCGCCGCACCTATGGGTTCGAGGACGTCTCGCTGGCGCCCGGCACTGACACGATCGAGCCGGCCGACGTCGATCTCTCGGCCGAGTTCGCGGGGATCGGGCTGCGCATCCCCTTCCTCGCCGCGGCGATGGACGCGGTCGTCGACCCGGCGTTCGCCGGCGAGATGGCGCGGCGCGGTGGCCTCGCCGTCCTCAACCTCGAGGGTGTGCAGACGCGGCACGACGATCCCGCCGCGGTCTTCGAGCGGATCGTCTCGGCGCCCGACGACGAGGTCCACGACGTCCTCGCCGAGGCGTACGCCGCGCCGATCCGCGACGAGCTGGTCGCCCTGCGGATCGAGGAGATCCACGCCGCCGGGTCGCCCGCCGCGGTCGCCGCCACGCCCGCCGGGGCGCGCCGCTGGGGCCCCTTCTGCGCCGAGCACCGCGCCGACCTGTTCCTGGTCCAGTCGCAGGTCTCTTCGGCGCGGCACCTGGCCGCCGGCTACCAGCCGCTGGAGCTGGCCGAGTTCACCCGCTTCATGCCGATCCCCGTGGCGGTGGGCAACACGACCTCGTTCGACGCTGCCTACCAGCTGATGGGCCAGGGGATCGCCGCCATCTTCGTGGGGGTAGGGCCGGGCGCCGCCTGCACGACGCGCGATGTGCTGGGGATCGGCGTGCCGCAGGTGACGGCGGTGAGCGATGTCGCCGCCGCGCGCGACACCTGGTTCGACGAGACGGGGCGCTATATCCCGGTCGTCGCCGACGGTGGGATGCGCCGGGGCGGGGAGATCGCCAAGGCGATCGCCGCCGGGGCGGACCTCGTCATGCTCGGCTCGCCGCTCGCCCGCGCGTCCGAGGCGCCGGGGCGCGGCACCAACTGGGGGATGGCGGCGCCCTCGCCGACGCTCCCCCGCGGAACGCGGATCCGCGTCGGGACGGTGGGGACGCTGGAGCGGATCCTCTTCGGCCCGGCGCGCGTCACCGACGGCTCGGAGAACCTCGTCGGCGCGCTCCGCCAGTCGATGGCCGCCCTCGGCGCCGCCCACATCCGCGCCATGCAGCGGGTCGAGATGGTCTACGCCCCCGCCATCGTCAGCGAGGGCAAGTCCTGGCAGGCGCGGGGGCGGTAGGGACGGCACTCCGGCCCTTTCCCCACCGGGGAATCACATAGGAAGTAACAGGCAGGCTTCGCGGGGTCTTCAGGCGCCTGCGAAGCCCGCCGCGGTGGCGTCCGGCCGCCTCCCAAGCCCGCGTTCGGGTCTCCTCACGCTCGCCCCGACGCGTGCAGGAGCCGTCGATCGGCAGGTAAGTGGCCGCCAAGGACGAGGCTGTTGACTCTGATGTGAATGTCGCCTCGTCCGTCGGCCGCTCCGCCCTCCGCCGCGGCTTCGCACGCCACCGAACGCATCGCGGCCGAGCTGGGCGCGGCCATCCACGGCGAGCGCACCCGCCGCGGCTGGACCCTGCGGCAGCTCGCCGATCGCGCGGGCCTCAGCGCAACGGCCGTCCAGCGCGTGGAAGCGGGGCGACCGGCCGCCCTCGAGACGTATGCGCGCATCGCCACCGCGCTCGGGCTGCGGCCCGAGTTCAGGCTCGCCGACCCGCGCCGCCGCGAGCGGCTCGCCCGTCAACCGCGCGAGGAGGACCCGGTCCACGCTGCGATGGGCGACGCCGAGGCGCGGCACCTGCTCGGCCTCGGCCTCGCCGTCTCGCTCGACGAGCCGTTCCAGCACTTCCAGTTCGCTGGGCGAGCCAACCGCGTCGCCTGGTCGGTAGAACGCCGTGCGC
Organism: Chloroflexi bacterium GWC2_73_18; assembly: GCA_001794945.1. Taxonomy (GTDB): domain Bacteria; phylum Chloroflexota; class Limnocylindria; order Limnocylindrales; family CSP1-4; genus GWC2-73-18. The sequence continues at coordinate 29,588 of MGMJ01000029.1, read as the reverse complement.
TCCTCCACCTGGAGAACCGGACCCGCTTCCCGAACCTCCAAGAGGCGTATGGCAGCTTCAATGCCAAGCGCGCCTATCTGGCGGATGAGCTGGCGCGACGGCTGGGCCTTCCCGGCGGGTTCGCCAGCGAGACGCACGTCATGGTCGCGCTCTGGTCGAGCGAGGTGCTGCGCACGCTCCGATTGCGCGAGTCGTTGGGCCGGCGACCCACCGGCGACCGGCCGCGCGAGCACGCTCGTCATCTTCGACCCGCTGGCGGGGAAGCGCTCCACGCGCCGCCGTCTCGTCGGGCTGGACGACGCCCGATCCGTCGGACCCCGGTACACGGGGTATGCGGCGGCGCTGGCGGCGCTCAGGCAGGCGGGGCTGGCGTGAGGTACCTGCCCCTCACGCGCGTCTGGCCGCTGCCACCAGTCGCCGCAGGATCGGCTCGACGATCGACTTGCCGCGCATCCCCTCGAGCCACTCGCTCGGGATCGCCTCGAGGCCCCAGTAGAGGCCGGCCAGCCCGCCGGCGATGCAGGCGGTCGAGTCGGTATCGTGGCCGTAGCCGACGGCGATCTCGGTCGTTCCGCGATAGTCGTGGGCCCGCTCGAACGCCTCCCAGGCCGACCAGAAGGCGTCGACGACGTAGCCGCGCCCGGTGCGCTCGGGCCAGCTCAACAGCCGCTCGAGCGCCTTGGCCGCGTTGGCGTCGCCGCGCGACCGATAGTGCTCGCGGAGCCAGGCGACGGCGTTCCGCAGGCACGCCGCACGGTCGCGCGCGCCGGCGAGGAGGCGCCGCGCGACCAGCACGTAGAGCGCGCAGGTCACCTGCGAGACCGGGTGAGCGTGGGTCACGCTCGATGCGCGGTGCGCCTGCTCGACCAGCACCGCGTCGTCGAGCCGCCGCCCGACGAGCGCGATCGGCA
>MGMJ01000029.1:8718-28665 GCA_001794945.1 Chloroflexi bacterium GWC2_73_18 | reverse complement strand
CGGGCGTCCCGCGGCGCAGCAGTGCCAGCGCCTGCTGGGTCGTGCCGCCGATGTCGAAGAGGCCATCCCCGTCGGGCGTGTAGGCGCCCTCGTCGGCCCAGCGCAGGTAGCAGCGGGCCTGGTCGGCCGGGTCGAAGCCCGCCTCCAGGAGCGAGTCGAGGAGCGCCAGCATCATCGCCCCGTCGTCGCTCCAGGTGCCGGGCGGCTGGTGGTGCGAGCGCCAGCCGCGGAGGCCGAGGGGTTCATCGAGATCGAGGAAGTCCGCCGGTCGGCTCCCCTCCCACGGCACGCCGACCGCGTCCCCGACCAGGTGGCCCCAGACCGCCCCCGAGAGCCGCGACGTGAGAGCCACGGAGGCTCTGCCCGGACGCTCAGCGCGACCTCGTGGCTCGTCGTCCAGCCCCCTCGGCACACGGTCGCGGCGACCCCGTTTCTGATCGCTCATGGTTCATCCCCCATTGCGTGCCTCACCGAGCGGAGCATCTCCCCGGGTGTGGGGAAGTGGCGCCGGGTCGCGACGGTAGCCTACGCCGGGGCGCCCGGCGCGCTGCGCGCCGCCGAGCGCGAGAGCGCCGCCTCGAGCCGCTCGAGGTAGGGGCGCGCCCCGAGTCCCGAGAAGATCCCGCGAGCCTCATCGGCCGCGGCGGTCGCCATCGGGTCGTCCGGTCCCAGGGCGGTGACGAGATCGATCGCACAGAGCGCCCGCTCGACCGGCAGGTCGAGGTCCCGCCAGCGGCCGAGGGCGTCGCGGTAACCCGCCTGCGCTTCGGCCGTCCGCCCCTCGAGCGCCGCCAGTCCAGCCCCGAGCGTGAGGCGATCCACTTCCACGATCGCCCCGAGGCTGCCGAGGCCGGCGAGGCGGTCGGTCACCACCCGGAGGCGGCGAACGTCGCCGTGCCAGAGGGACGCCCTCGCCGCCACCGTCAGCGCGGTCGCGGTGTTGATGGGGCTCAGGTCGGCCACGGCCAACCCATGCTCCACCGCTTCGTTCAACCGTCCTTCGGCGAGGGCGACGAACGACTGGTAGAGCCGCACGTTGGCGAGCAGGAGCACCTGGGTCACCTCGGCCGCCATCCTGTCAAGCGCCTCGCCCGCGCTCCCGGCGTCGCCCCGCGCGGCGCGGATCATGGCGCCGATCCCGACGAGCCCCACCCGGTCCGACAGTTCGAGGTCCAGCGCCAGCAGGTCGTCGAGCTCGGCGAGCGTCCAGTCCCAGTCCCCGCTCCGGAACGCCGCCTCCCCGGCGTTGCCCACCACCATCGCCGCCCAGGACCGCAGCCCGAGGCGTCGCGACATCTCCAGCGCCTCGCGGGCGATCTCGATCGATCGTCGCGGGTCGACGAGCAGGTTGCCCACGAGCAGGAGATTCCGGGCGCGGATGGCGGTGATCGCCAGGCCGCGCGCGTCGGCGAGCCGCCGGCCGCCGTCGACGAGCGCCATCCCCTCGTAGGTCCGCCCCACCTGGGAGAGGGCGGCGCCCTTGGTGAGGAGCAGGTCCGCCACGATCGGCACGAGCCCGAGTCGCTCCGCGTCCGCCAGCGTCCGCTCGGCCCACGCTCCCGCCCGGGGAAGGTCTTCGTGCATGTTGTAGGCACGGGCGAGTTCCGCCGCCAGCGCCACTCCCGCCGGCTCGGTCCCGAGGTCGGCGAGCGCGGCGTGGGTCTCCTCGAGGATGGCGATCGCGCGCTCGATCCGGAAGCCGTTGAGGAGGGCGTGCGCGAACGCCGCCGCGGCCCGGGCAACGGCCACGTGGTCCCCCAGCTCCCGCTGGCGATCGAGCGCCCGTCCCAGGAACTCCTCGGCGGCGTCGTGGCGGCCGGCGATCGAGGCGGAGTGGCCGGCTCGCTCGAGCAGCTCGGCCTGCTCGGCTGGATCGGTCGTGACCGTCAGGGCCTTCTCGAAGTAGCTGACCGCCTGTTCGTGCGAGCCGAGCGCCGCGGCCCGCTCGGCGGCCCCCCGGAGCGCGATGCGCGCCTGCGTCGCGACCGCCTCGCCCTCCGGCCCCTCCGGCGCGGCGCGGTAGGCGTCGAGGTAGTGCGAGGCGAGGACGCCGGCGAGCTCGCCGTCCTCGAGCGTCTCATAGTGGCGCGCCGCGGCGAGGTGCCGCGCCCGCCGGTCGCGCCGGGCCAGCGTGCCGTAGGCGACCTCGCGGATCAGGCCCTGGGTGAAGCCGTACTGACCGCGCTCGGGCGAGCGCGGGTCGGTGTCGAAGAGGAGGAGTTCGCGACGAACGAGGGCGCGAAGGCGAGGCTCGAGCGGTTCGCGCGTCTGTCCGGTGAGGGCGGCGAGCGACTCGACGGTGAACGTCTGGCCGAGCACCGAAGCGTCCTGGAGGAGCGACCGGTCGGCCGGTTCGAGGGCGTCGAGCCGGGCCGCGATCAGGCCGCGCAGCGACTCGGGAACGGCGAGGTCGCTCAGGTCGCCGACCGGCCGGTACGTCCCGTCCTCTCCGGCTTCGAGGCGGCCCTCGGCCACCAGCATGCGGATCGTCTCGACGGCGTAGAGCGGGATCCCTTCGGCGCGGCCGAGGATCGCGCGGACGACGGGCTCGGGCAGGCCCGGCACGAGGCCGGCCAGCAGGGTCCGCATCGCTTCCGGTGAGAGCGGCTCGAGACCGAGAGCGACGAAGTTGCGCCGCCCCGCGCCCCAGCCCGGCCGCCGCTCGAGCAGTTCCGGCCGGGCGAGCGTCAGGATGCAGAGCGGCCGGTTGCGCGACCAGTCGAGCAGGTGGTCGATGAAGTCGAGGAGCCCCGAGTCGGCCCAGTGGAGATCCTCGAAGACCATGACCGCCGGCCCCTTCGCCGAGACGTGCTCGAAGAAGGTCCGCCAGGCAGCGAAGAGGTCCTCCCGCCCGTCGCCCGGCGGCTCCTCGAGGCCGAGCAGCGCCAGGAGGGCCGGCTCGATCCAGCGCCGGTCGGCCTCGTTCGCGACGTACTCCTGCAGCGCGACCGAGATCGCCGAGCGGGTCGTCGCCTCGTCGTCCGACTCGGCCAGGCCCGCCCGCCGGCGCACCATCTCGCCGAGCGCCCAGAAGGTGATTCCCTCCCCGTAGGCCGGCGAGCGACCCTGGTGCCAGTAGACGTCATCGACCAGGCCGTCGATGTACTTGAGGAACTCCCAGGCCAGGCGTCCCTTGCCGATCCCGGCCTGGCCGGTGATGGACACGAGCCGGAGGCGCTTCTCGCGGGCGGTGGCGTGGAAAAGGTCCTTGAGGAGGCGCATCTCGTCGTCGCGTCCCACGAACGGCGCCTCGAGCGCCTCGGAGCGCCCGGCGCCGCCGCGCTTGGCGACGACCCGGACGGCGCGATGGGCCGGCACCGGACTCGTCTTCCCCTTGAGGAGCTGCTCGCCCGCCGGCTCGAAGACGATCGCCCCCGACGCGGCCCGATGGGTCGCCTCGCCGACCAGGACGGTCCCCGGGGGCGCCACCGACTGGAGGCGGGAGGCGGTGTTGACGAGGTCGCCGGCGACCATCCCCTGGCCCTGGGCGCCGAGCGTGACCGCCGCCTCGCCGGTGAGCACGCCGACGCGCGCCGCCAGCTCCGGCCCGGCTGGCTCGAGGCGGAGCGCCCGGACGGCGGTGACCAGGTCGAGGGCGGCTCGGACCGCGCGCTCCGCGTCGTCCTCGTGGGCGACCGGCGTCCCCCAGACCGCCATGACCGCGTCGCCGATGAACTTCTCGACGACGCCGCCGTAGCGCTCCACGATCTCGCGGGCCGTCTCGAAGTAGCGGCCGAGGAGCTCGCGGACCGCCTCGGGGTCGCGGTCGGACGCGAGCGCCGTGAACCCGACAAGGTCGGCGAAGAGGACGCTGACGAGGCGGCGCTCGGCGGTCGGTGCCTGGGTGGAGGGGGTCGCCGGCCGGGCGACGGAGGCGTCAACGGCCGCCGCGGCGAAGGCGGTCGCCGACGACGCCGTCGCGCCGAGGACGGCTCCGCACTCGCCGCAGAACTTCGCCCCGGGCTCGTTCGCCGTCCCGCAGGACGGGCAAGCGGCGGCGAAGGACGTGCCGCATTCCAGGCAGAACTTACGCCCTGCCGAGTTCGCCGTGCCGCAACGGGAACAGATCATCGGGACCTCGGGACGCAGGCCGACCTCTGAGCACGTTGAGCGTAGCCGAAAAGGGCACCCGCCGACGCCGACGTCGCCGTCGCGCCGGCCGGCGTCTCCCGGCGCTCTCCCGGCGGCCAACGCGCGGCTTTCCATCGTGGTCGAACAGGGACACGCGTCGGGGCGCCGTGAGCGCCGAGCCCGGTCGGCGAACGTCCCATCGAGTTGCCCGGCGCGCATCCGAAGCCGCGCGGCACGCTCGTCCAGCCCTTCCCGGCGGTCGTTCACCGCCCGCCGCGCTCATGCGGATGCCTCTCGAACCCCGGCCACGCGGCGGACCGGTCGCCTGCCACGCGAGGTCTGTTCAGTGGGGCTGGAAACCGGCCCAGTCGCCGCGCCCGCCGATTGCCGCGACGGAGTCCCCGGCCGGGTCCGGGCGGGTAGACTTGGGGCAGCCGCCGGAGCGGCGGGAGCCTGAGTGTCGGTGACGGAGGCGGAGAGCGGATTGGGCGAGGCGGAGCCGACGAGGGGAGAGCCGCTCGGCGCCGGCCCGGCGCCGCCCGCGGCCGACCACGAGACGCGCCCCCCTGCAACGAAGCGCGGCAAGACGGTCCACGGCGACCCGGCCAACGCGCCGCACCGCGTCCTCGCCCCCGACGATGCCGAGGTCGAGGCCTACCTGGAGACCGCGCTCAAGGCGCCGCCCCCGGCCCGCTCGCCCGAGGATCGCCCAGGGGGCGCCGTCCCGCGCGGCGAGTCGAGCGCCGCGGAGCCGGACACCGTCGTCGTCCTCGACTTCGGCAGCCAGTACGCGCAGCTGATCGCGCGGCGCGTCCGCGAGCTCCACGTCTACAGCGAGCTCCTCCCCTTCGACACGCCCTGGCTCGACATCCTGCGCCGCCGGCCGCGCGCGATCATCCTGTCGGGCGGCCCGGCCAGCGTCTACGACGAAGGCGCGCCGCGCCCCGACCCGGCCCTCTGGAGCGGCCACGTCCCCGTCCTGGGGATCTGCTACGGGCTCCAGCTGATGGCCCACGAGCTGGGCGGCGACGTCGTCGCCTCGGCCCGCCGCGAGTACGGCCCGGCGAGCGTGACCGTCACCGCCGACGACGGCCTCTTCCGCGGGCTCGAGCGCCAGCAGCCGGCCTGGATGAGCCACGGCGACTCGATCCTCCGCCCGCCGCCCGGTTTCCACCCCACCGCCCAGACCGAGTCGACCCCCTACGCGGGCCTGGCCGACCCCGAGCGCCGCCTGTACGGGATCCAGTTCCACCCCGAGGTCGTGCACACGCCGCGCGGCCGCGAGATCCTGCGCAACTTCGTGCTCGGCATCGCCGGCGCCCGCCCCACCTGGACGCCCGCCAACTTCATCGAGACGACCGTGGCCGAGATCCGCACGCGGGTCGAGACGCACGCGCGGGCCACCGACTCGGACGGCCGGGTGATCTGCGCGCTCTCGGGCGGCGTCGACTCGGCCGTCGCCGCCACGCTCGTCCACCGCGCCGTCGGCGACCGGCTCACCTGCATCTACGTCGACCACGGTCTCATGCGGAAGCGCGAGTCCGAGCTGCTGCGCGCCACCTTCGAGGCGAACCTGGGGATGCGCCTCATCATGGTCGACGCGCGCGAGCGCTTCCTGCGCCGCCTCGCCGGCGTCATCGACCCCGAGCGCAAGCGGACGATCATCGGCGACGAGTTCATCCGCGTCTTCGAAGAGGAGGCCGAGCGGATCTCGGCGTCCGGGCGGATCGACTTCCTGACCCAGGGGACGCTCTACCCCGACGTCATCGAGTCGACCGCCCCCGAGACGAAGGCGGCCGCCAAGATCAAGACGCACCACAACGTCGGCGGGCTGCCGGCCGACCTCCGTTTCACGCTGATCGAGCCGCTCCGCTACCTCTTCAAGGACGAGGTGCGCGCGGTGGGGCTCGAGCTGGGGCTCCCCGAGGCGATGGTGCACCGGCAGCCGTTCCCGGGCCCCGGGCTGGCGATCCGGATCATCGGCGAGGTGACCGCCGAGCGACTCGACACGTTGCGGGAGGCCGACTGGATCGTCATCGACGAGATCAAGGCGGCGGGGCTCTACCGCTCGCTCTGGCAGTCGTTCGCCATCCTCACGCCGGTCCGCTCGGTCGGGGTGATGGGCGACGGGCGGACCTACGCCAACGTCGTGGCCGTGCGGGCGGTCACCTCGGAGGACGGGATGACCGCCGACTGGGCGCGGTTGCCCTACGAGGTGCTGGCGCGCATCTCGTCGCGCATCGTCAACGAGGTGCCCGGCGTCAACCGCGTCGTCTACGACGTCTCGTCCAAGCCGCCTGCCACCATCGAGTGGGAGTGACGGAGGGGCGCGCGGGGCGCCGGGGGGCGGAGGCGACGGGGTCGGCGGGGGCGGACGCGGCGGGCGGAGCGGGGGGCCTTTCGCCACGCCCTGATTCGCCGGTGCATCAGATCGGCCACGAACGCGCTCGACCCCGTGCCGGAAACGGCCGGGTCACCCGCAGCGCCACGTTCGCTCGTGGCCCGGCCGATGCACGACGGAGTGGGAGGTGGCAGGACGAACGGCCTGGTTCCCGCGACGCTTCCCGACCCGCTAGAGTGCACCGCATGGACGACCCGTCGGCCGATCCGGCGCGCGTCGAGGCAGACGGCGAGGCGCCCGACGACGCGGACCCCCTCGCCGCGACCGGGGCGCTCCGCTCGCCCGAGGCCGAGTCGTTCGGCACCGAGCGCGCACGGGAGCGCGTCTGCCTCTGGTGCATGGCGGCGCTCCCGGACGGCGACCCCGACCGCTGTTCCTCGTGCGGGGCGCGGCTCGAGGAGGTCGAGCCGGGCATCGAGATCCCCGGCGTCACGGCGCTCGCCCCCGAGGTCGCCCGGATCGTCCAGGTCGTGGCGGCGAAGCAGGCGGTCCGCTCCGACGTGCGCCCGCCGGTCCTGCGCCTCGGCGAGCAGGAGGAGCACGCGGCGCTCGAGCCGCCCTCGCCCGACGTCCTCCGCGAGATGCGGCGTCTCGAGCTGGAGGCGGCGGCCCAGGCGGCCAACGCGTCGGGCGCCGGTGAGGTCTCGGGCCCCGACGGAGCGCCCGCCCCCGATGAGGAGCCCTCCTGACCCGACCGGCCGACCACCTCGCCCGGCTCGCCTTCGAGGCCGCCTACCGGACCGGTCGAGCGCGCTGGGACAGCGGCATCGTCCCGCCCGAGATCGTCCGCTTCGTCGAGGGCGCGGACGCGCCCGGGGCGGCCTCCCTTCCCGTCGATTCACCGCTGCCTGCCGGCCCCGCGGGGCGCGGGCTGGCCTGGGACCTCGGCTGCGGCACCGGGACGACGACGGCCTACCTCGCCGCCGCCGGGTACCGCGCGGTCGGGCTCGATGTCGTGGGGCGCTCGCTGGCGATCGCGCGCCGGCGTGCCGCGTCGCTCCGCGCGGAGGCGGCCGCGCGGCTCTCCTTCCGGCAGGCCGATCTCGGCGCCCTCGACCGGCTCGCTCCGGCCTGGCTGGCGTCCGATGGCCCGGCGGTGCTGGCGATCGACGTCGGCTGCTTCCACGCGCTGGCGACCGACGCGGCGCGCGACGGCTACGCCCGCGGGCTGGCGACGCTCCTGGCGCCCGGGGCGACCTTGCTCCTCTACGGCTTCGACGAGCGGGCGCCGGGCAGTCCGTTCGGCCGCCTGGCGGCTCGGCTCGGCTCCCGCCTCGGCCTTCGCGAGGGCGAGGTCGCCACCCGCTTCGGCCGGGTCGGGCTGGCTCTCGAGGCGGTCGCCCGGGGCGAGGACTCGGGCCGCCCGAGCGCCTGGTACGCGCTGCGCAAGCCGCCCGGTCGTCACGTCCCCGGTGCGACACCGTAGTGGGCCGCGGCGCGGCGGTGGATCGCGGCGACCTCGTCGCGCAGCGAGGCCGGGGCGAGCACCTCCACGTCGTCGCCCCAGCCCAGGATCCAGATGCGGACCTCGTGGGGGCCGGAGACCGCGGCCCGCCAGGACAGCGAGCCGTCGGGCTGCGGCTCGAGGACCTGGCTGCGGTGCCAGCGCGTCTCGGCCACCCGGGCAGCGACCGCCGGGCTGAAGCGCAGCACGACGTCCATCGGCGGCTGGTCGCCGATCACGTCCCAGGCGCCGGCGAGGACGCTCCCGGCGCGAAAGCCGGCCGGCGGCTCGAACGTCTCGGGCGTGAGGGAGACCGACCGGATCCGCTCGATCTTGAAGGTGCGGGTCGCCCCGCGTTCCTCGTCGTGCCCGACCAGGTAGAGGGCGTGGGTGAGCGCCGACGGCTCGATCAGGTAGGGGTGGACGCGGGCCGTGCGGGTGCCGCGGGCCGGGTCGTAGACGGCCGCATCGTAGGTGATCTGGACGATCCGCCCCTCTGCCCAGGCGCGTGTCAGGTCGCGCACGTGGCGGCGGTAGGCGTCGTCCACCGGCGCCCTGGCCATCTCGTCGAGCGTGTCGACCAGGTGCTCGGCGAGCGTCTTCGGCAGGACCGCGGCGAGCTTCATGAACGCGTCGGCGAACTCGGCGGCGTGCTCATCGGCGAACCTGGCGAGCAGACGCGCCGCCACGAAGAAGGCCATCGCCTCGTGGACCGTCAGCTTGAGAGAGGGGAGGAGCGCTTCCTCCATCAGACCCCAGCGGCCGCCGTCGTTCCAGACGCCGATCCCCGTCTCCTCGTCGAGCGCGTGGAGGTCGCGGTAGGCCTGGCGGCGCGAGACGTCGGTCGCCGCGGCGAGCTGGTTCGCCGTCACCCCCTCGGGATGGGCGTTGAGGGCCATGATCACGCGCACCAGCCGGGCCAGCCGATCGCGCTTGGTGCCGTGCCGCTCGGGCGTCCGCCGCCGCATCGTTCCTCCGCCTCCGTTCGGTCCCGCTCAGGCGACCGACGCCGCGATCATGAGGGTGAGGATGTAGACGTGCACTGCGGCGCCGTAGAAGATCGAACCGGTGCGCCAGGCGAGCCAGCCGAAGGCGGTGCCGCCGGCGAGCGTGGAGAAGAGCTCGAGACCCGGCTTCTGAAGGTGGGCGAAGACGAACGGGAGCGCCGCTACCACCACGCCGAGCGGCCCCATGACGCGGAGCAGGGCGAACATCAGGAAGCCCCGGAAGAGGAATTCGCTCGGTGCCAGGTCGAGCGTGTGCGTGACGAGCAGGTTACCCAGGTCGGTCGCGCTCCGGGAGTAGAAGTCGCGGAACTCGGGGAGCCGCACGAGGGCGAGGATGACGGGCGTCATGACCAGGCAGGCGCCGATCCCCCAGGCGAGGCCGGCCCGCCACTCGCCCAGCCGCAGTCCATAGCGGCGCGGATCGTCGCGGAGCAGGACGAAGGTCGCCAGGAGCGGCACGATGCCGAAGAGGAAGAGCCGCTCGAACGACTGGGCGCGCATCTCCTGCGGCCCCAGGCCGTACGGAGTGTCGCGCGGCAGGAAGTCGTAGCCCTGGTCGAGGAGCAGGACGACGGTCATCACCGCCAGGGCGAGCGTGGCCCGCCGCGGCAGGCGCAGGCCGAGGATCGAGACGGTCGCCAGGTCGCCCGGCTCCGGCGGGTACTCGGGATGCACGGGCGGGAGCCTAGCAGGTGCGCCCGTCGCGGGCGGCCCGCCCCCAGCGGCTATCCTGCCCGACGATGAACGATGCCGCGCCGGCCCGCCTTGCCCCGCCCGGCCCCAGCTTCCTGCGCGAACAGGCGGTCCGCCTGCGCGCGGCCGACGGCGGGGAGCGGACCATCCGGCTCGGCCTCGGCCGGCCGGCCACGACCGATGACGGCTGGTGGCTGGCGCTCGCCTGGGCACGCGACGACGAGGGGATCGTCTCCTGCCTCGACGTGGCGCCGCCCGCCGGCCCGCCGCCCGACCCGCCGCTGCTGGTGATGGGCCCGGCCTTCGGTGGCGCCCTGTCGGGCCTCGTCGCCGAGCGGGAGGGTCGCCAGGCGCTCCGCCTCCGCCTTCCGCCTCCGGCCGATCCGGACCGCCCGTGGGCGCGCCCGCTCATCCTCCAGATCGCCGTCGCCTGGGAGCCGCTGCGGGCGGTCACGATGCGCCCGACCGAGCTGGCGGTCGCCGTGCTCACCGCCTTCCGCCGGGCGGTCGAATCGGCCGGCCGGTCCGGATGAGGACGCTCGGCACGGCGCTGGCGGTGGCGCTGGGCGAGCCCCGACTCTGGCTGCTCGCCACGGCCGGGTTCCTCGCCCGCGGCGGGATCGTCCTCTTCCTCGCCCCGCTCGTTGCGTTGCCGACGCCGGTCAGCCTGACCAGCTTCTTCGGCACCGACTCGGTGACGGTCGCCGGTCCGAGTCTCCGGCTGGTCGCGGTGATCATGGCGGCGCTGCTCGTCCTCGTCATGGCCGTCTTCGGCGGGTCGCTCGTCGGCGCCTGGGCCGATGCGGAGGCCCACCGGCTCGTCTGCGCAGATGCCGAGGCGGCCGCCGCGACGGGCCGGCCCGCCGCCGACCCGGGGCCTCTCGGGCCGGGCCGGCTGCTTGGACTGGCCGGACTCCAGGTGACCGCGCTGCTGCCCGCCGCGCTCCTGCTGGCCACCTCGGTCGGCGAGATCGTCACGGTGGGGCGGAACGAGTTCCTGCTGCCGAGCGAGACGGCCGTGCCGTTCCTCTTCCGCGTCGTCGCCGGCGCCGCCGGGCCGCTGGGCCGTGTCCTCGTGGTGGCCGCGCTCGGGGAGCTGCTCGCCAGCCTGGCGACGCGGCAGTATCTTGCCGCGCCCGGGGCGACCGGCGGCCGGCGCGTCTCGGCCGTCGCGGCCTACCGTCGGGCGCTGGCGCTCCTCTTCCGCCGGCCGGTCCGGACGATCGTGGCGTGGGCCGTCGGGTCGTCCGTCCTGGTGGGCGTGGTCGCCGGCGCGCTCATCACGGTGGCCGTCGCCTGGGAGCAGGTCCGCGCCGTCCTGCTCGATCCAGACCTCGGCGTCGTCTCGCTCGACTCGGCCGACCCGACCGAGTTCGCGATCCGGATCGGGGCCGTCGCCCAGGCCGCCTTCGTCTGCCTCCTCTTCGTCGCGCTCTGGCTCGCCGTCATCGGCCTCGCCGGCCTGGCCAGCGGTTTCCGGGCTTCTCTGATCAGCCTCGTCGTGTCGGGCCGGGGCCGGGCGTCGTACGATGGCGTCGACGGCAGCCAGTCGTAGCAGGGAGGACGAGATGGCTCCCTTCGAGCCGCCGGAGCCGCCGACGCGCGAGGGCGAGGGAGGCGAGACGCAGCCGGACCTCTGGTCGGCTGGAGACGCGGACGCCGGGGCGCCGGAAGCCGCCCCGACGGCGCCCGGGCCAGGCGCGGCGCCCGAAGCCGGCGCGGCGCTCGGTGCCGGGGCAGAGCCCGGACCGGAAGCCCCGCCGGAGGACGGGTCCGCCGCCTTGCGCCCGTCCACGATCGTGCCGCACTTCCCCGGCGAGGAGCCGACGCCGGGCTACGCGCCGCTCCCGCGCCGCCCTGCGCCCTCGGCCGAACCGGGCGGCTGGTACTCGACGCGCCGGGAGGGCCCCGTGCCGCCTCCTTCGGTCCAGCCGGCGAGCGTCGCCGAGCAGCCGGATCCGGGCAAGGCCGGCTTCTTCGCCGACGTCCCCCTCGATGCCCCCGGCAGCGTCCCCGGCATCCTCGTCGTGGCCGGCGGGCTGGCGGGCCTGCTCGGGCTCCTGCTCCCCTGGGCGGGCGAGATCGCCGTGATCGGCAGCGTGGATCTGCCCGAGGGTTACCTCGCCTCGTGGGGGCTGGCCTCGCCGTCGAACTGGGTCGTGCTGGGGCTCTTCGGCGCCGTCCTCGTCTTCGCCCTGCGAACGCCGCCGGTGCGCGCGCGCCTGCGCTACGGCTGGGTCCCGCTGGTCGCCGGCCTCTTCGCCCTGGGCAACGCCTGGCCCTACACCTCGTACCTGCTGCGGGGGCTCGGCTTCGGGCTGGGCGTCTGGCTCGTGCTGGCCGCCGCGGCTGCCATGATCGTCGGCGCGGCGCTGGAGCTGCGTCGCAACCAGGCACCGCCGACCGTCTAGACCGCCCTGCTACACTGCGGCCGCCGAGGCGGTCGCGCCGCATCCGGCCGCCGGCGACCCCGGCGTCGATCCCGCTGGGAGGGCACTCGCGCACCAGATGCCGCAAGAGATACTCGATCAGATCGGCGAGGCGATCGACACCGTCCTCAGCGATCCGACCGTCCAGCTCGCGTTCCGCCTCGTCGTCATCTACGTCGGCCTCATCTGGCTGGCGACCGCCTACTGGGCGTACAAGGACCTGCGGATGCGGACCGCCAACCCGATCCTGCCGTACCTCGCCGCGGCGGCGATCATCCTCTTCACCCCGTTCCTCTTCGTCTTCGCCGCCCTTCTCTACAAGCTCGTCCGTCCCGGCGAGACGGTCGCCGAGGCGAACGAGCGGGCGCTCGCCGAGGAGGCGATGCTGGTCGAGATCGAGAAGCAGCAGCACTGCGGCGCCTGCCGCCACCCGATCGAGCGCGACTGGATCATCTGCCCCTACTGCCGCACGAAGCTGCGGCGCGTCTGCCCGACGTGCGGCCATCTCGTCGAGATGGAATGGTCGCTCTGCGCCCACTGCGGCAAGGACTTCGAGCGGCCCGAACCGGTGCGCGAGGGGGTTCGAGCCCCGCTGCCGAGGCCCGCCCCGGCCCCGGCGATCCCGACCGCCGCACCCGCGTTCGGATCGCTGGCCAGCACGCCGACCGAGCCGCTGCGCGACCTTCGGCCGCAGCCCGCGCCGCGCGTCCAGGCGGTGCCGCGCTCCCGTGGCTCAGCCGAGTCCGCCCACCCGATCGCCCCGGCGAGCGAGCCGCTTCCCGGGGAGCTGCCCCCGACGCCGCGCGCGGCCCGCGGCAGCTAGCTGGCGGTCGTGGCCGACGGGCCCGAGGCCGCCGAGCGGGCCGGCACCTCCGAGCCGGACGTCTCCCCCCAGGGTCCCCCGCTCGCCTCGGCTTTCTCGCTGGAGGACCGACCCGCCTCGGGCCTCTACGCCCTCGCCTGGCTGATCGCCGTCCTCGGCGCCGGGCTTATCGGGGTCGCCGTGGCGGCCGCCATCTCGGAGAATCAGGGCGGCTCGGCGCTCCTGCTTGCGGCCGGCTCCGGCGCGCTCTTCCTCGCCGCGGCGCTCGGCGCCGGCTACCAGGCGATCGCCCGGCGGACCCGGCGAGGCCCCGACGCCTACCGCGGCCCATCCCCGATCCTGCTGGTGGCGGTCGTCGTCTCGGGCGCCCTGGCGATCGGCTTCGCGCTCAGCCTCGCCGGCGTCCGGCTCGACGCCAGCGCCGGTGTCCTCGCCTCGGCCTTGATCGTGGCCGGGCTCTACCTCGGGAGCGTCTGGCTCTTCGTGGTGCGGGAGGGCGCGCTCACATGGCGCGAGATGGGCTGGCTGGCCCCCGGCGGGTCGTCCGGCCGGCTCGCCGTGGCGTTCCTCTACGGCGTCGCCATCGCCCTTCCCGCGATCCTCGTCGGCGTTTTCGCGGGCGCCCTGCTGGCCGCGCTCCTGGGGGTCGAGCCGCCCTCGCCGCTGCCCGAGCCGGTCGACACGCAGGGGATGCTCGTCAACGTGGCGGTGGCGGTCCTCGTCGCCCCGCTGGGCGAGGAGCTCTTCTTCCGCGGCTTCGCCCAGACCGCCTGGACCCGCGACCTGGGATGGCGCGCCGCGATCGTCCGCAGCGCCGTCCTCTTCGCCCTGGTCCACGCCCTGACGCTCACGGGCAACGACTTCTCCGAGGGGCTGCGCATCGCCGTCGTGGCCGTGGCCGCCCGGCTGCCCGTCTCCCTCGCCTTGGGGTGGGTCTTCGCCCGCACCGGCACGATCGCCTCGCCGATCGGCCTGCACGTGACCTACAACGGCGTCGTCCTGGTCCTGGTCGAGGTCGCCCGGCGGGCGAGCGAGGGCGGCTTCGGCTGAGGCCGGTCGACCATGGGGCGACCGTGAAGCGGCCGGTAAGCGCCCGGTGAGAGCTGCCCGCTAGTCTCCTCCTCGCTCCCGGGTCCGGATGGCGGGGGAATCGGCGGGCTCCGTCGTTCGGGCCCGGGAGCGCCCGTTCCGCAGTCCGGCCGCCGGGGTTGGGACCGGCGGGTCCACCAGTGCGGACCGCCAGCGAGGTGCACCGTGACCATGGCGCGGCCGCTCTCCGGCTACTCCCCGGCCCGGCGCCGCCTGCGGGAGCTGCCGCCGGACGAGCGGCCGCGCGAACGCCTCGCCCTGCGCGGCCCCGGTGCGCTCACGAACCCCGAGCTGATCGCGCTCCTCTGGGGGAGCGGCGGGCGAGGCGTCAACGCGGTCGACCTGGCGGAGGAGGCGATCGCCCGGCTGGGCGGCCTCTCCGGCCTCGCCGCGGCGGCGCGGGGCGAACTGGAGACGCTGCCCGGCGTCGGCGGCGCCCGGGCGGCGCAGCTCGTGGCGGCCTTCGAGCTGGGGCGGCGCCTGCTGGCCGACTGGCCGGCGGGGCGCTGGCAGGCGCGCACCCCGCGCGACGTGGCGGAGCGCCTGCTCCTCCAGATGGGCCGGCTCGAGCGCGAGGAGCTGCGCGTCGTCCTCCTCAACACGAAGAACGTCGCGGTCGCCATCGTGACGGTCTACCAGGGGAACGTGTCGGCGTCCCTGGTGCGGGTCGGCGAGCTCTTCCGCGACGCGGTCCGGCAGAACGCCAGCGGGATCATCCTCGTCCACAACCACCCGTCGGGCGACCCCACGCCCTCGCCGGACGACCTCCACCTGACCGCCGAGGCGATCGCCGCCGGCCGGCTCCTCGACGTCGCCGTCCTCGACCACCTGGTGATCGGGCACGACGCCTTCGTCAGCCTGCGCGACCGCGGCGTCGCCTTCGGGGAGCGCCAGGCCGATTCTCCAGCTCCCGACGGTAGGCTGCGCGGCCGATAGGCTGCCAGATCGACAGCGGGAGACGACGATCGCCGCCGGTGGCGCGGGTCACGGGCTGGCTCGAGCTCGAGGGGTCAGCCGCTGGGCTGGGAGCCGTGAGGGGAGCCAGTGCGGAGCGTGGGACCCTTCCGGGTCGGGCGCGAGGGCGCCGGCTACTCCCGCGGGATCCGCGGCCCGATGCGCTCCTCCACCAGCGTGGCGATCTCGCCGGCCGCGGCGTGGCGCTCGAGGGCGGCCTTGGAGAAGATCAGCTCGCCGTCGAGCGTCACCTCGAAGCGGCCGCCGCTGCTCGTCAGCAACTCGATCCGCTCGACGATCGGTGCCCACCCCTCGAGGAGCTCGGCCGCCAGACCGGCGGCCCGGGGGACGTAGTTTCAGGGGACGCAGAACTCGATGGTGAAGGTGTGGCGGCGGTCCAGTACCACGGGTGGCGTTCCTCCTGCCGCCGATGATAGGGGGTCGCGCCGGGGGCCGCAGCGCGGCTCAGGCGGTGCGGTCCCCCGCTTCGGCGTCGCGCCAGGTCGTCGTCGGCCCGACCGGCACGCCGACGCGCGCGACGGTCCGGCTCGCTCGGGCCCGGTCGGCGTACATGCGGTCCTCGGCGGTCCGCAGCGCCGTGTCCAGGTCCCCGCCGGTGCCCGGGGCCGCCCAGCCGATCGAGAGGTGGAGCGGGACGGCGCCGCCCTCGAGCCAGCGGTCGCAGGCGTCGCGGACCCGCTCGACGTAGTTGATCGCCTGGATCTCGTCGGTCTCGGGCATCAGGACCTGGAAGCTCGCCGGCCCGACCCGCGCCACGCGGTCCGAGCCGCGGGCGTGGCTGCGCAGCGCGTCGCCGACCGCGTGCACGAGGCGGTCCGAAGCGCTGGGGAAGCGTTGGGCCAGCATCTGCAGCCCGTCGAGCTCGGCGCTCAGCACGGTCACGGGACGCCGGTAGCGCTCCGAGCGAGCCGCCTCATCGCGCAGCGCCCGCTCCCAGGCCTGGCGGCTGTCGAGCCCGGTGAGCAGGTCGGTCAGCGGGTCGCCCGGCAGCCCGGGGGCGAACGCCGGGCCGCTCGCGCCGGGCGATCCCGCCGCCGCCGGCCTCTCCGGGGCCGTCCGGTCCGCCGCTCCGAAGGCCGCTCCGAAGGCCGCCGCGCCTTCACGGTCGTCTTCGCTGGAGCCGGAAAGAAGCGATTCGACCGTCCGCCGGACGCTCGCCTCCTCGTCGTGGTCGACGACGGGGAAGCGGCGAGGGGTCGACCCACCGGCGGTGGGAGCGGAGAGCGGGGCGGACGGGGTGGGTCGCGGTTCCATCGGTGTCGGACGGCTCCATGGTTCTGCTGACGCCGGTACCGAGGCGTCGGGTCGGGAGGCGAGGCGAGCGGCCGGAGCGAAGGGCGATCGCCCGTCGGCGAAGGTGACGACGCGGTCCTTGCCGAGCCGCTTGGAGACGTACATCGCCGCGTCGGCCGACTTGAGCAGGCCGTCCACCGTCGTGCCGTCGCCCGGGTGGGCGACGATGCCGATCGAGGTCGAGGTGGAGATCGCGGTGCCGTCCACCGGCCACGAGATCGCCGCCACGCCGGCGCGGATCTTCTCGGCCACGACGAAGGCGCCGGTCGGATCGGTCTCCGGCAGCAGGACCACGAACTCGTCGCCGCCGTAGCGGGCGGCCGTATCGATGCGGCGGATGTTCGCCGCGATGACGCCGGCGACGCCGCGCAGGACGCCGTCGCCGACGTGGTGGCCGTACGTGTCGTTGATCGGCTTCAGGTCGTCGAGGTCCATCATCAGCAGGCAGAAATCGCGGCCAGACCGCCCGGCGCGCTGGATCTCGCGCTCGATGGCGGCGTGGCAGTAACCGCGGGTGTAGAGGCCGGTGAGCGAGTCCTCGACCGAGAGGCGGACGGCCGAGTCGCGCGCCAGCCGCTGCTCCCGTACGACGACCACGGTCAGGTAGGAGAGGAGCGAGAGCGCGACCAGGTTGAAGGCGACCGACGTCGTCTGGGCGGTCGTCGGCAGCGCGAAGCCCGACATGACAGCGACCGTGGTGAGGTATGCGCCGACCGAGGCGAGCGCCACGGCGAGCGTCGCCCGATCGCTGGCGATGAGCGCCGCGGCCGCCACGACGAGGTAGTAGCCGAAGAAGAAGGGGCTGTCGAGGCCGCCGGTCAGGCCGATCAACGCCGTCACGAACCCGATGGCGACGAGTCCCTCGAGCCCGTAGCGCGCCCGACCGAGGAGCCGCGCCGGGAGCAGGTCGTGGACGACGAGCATGAAGACGGCGCCCACCGCGACCAGGGCGAAGATGGCGGTCAGCGCGCCGGCCCAGAGGCCGCTCATGGTCACGATCAGGGCGCTCACCAGCAGCAGCGCGTAGGCGACCATGCGCACGACGCGGTCGTAGGTCGCCGTGGTGACACCGGGTGGGCTTCCGGCCCGGCCGATGAGCGCCCGCGCCGGAAGCGTCTCCTCGGCGGGCACGCCGGCGAGCGCGACCTCGGCGGGCACGGTTCGCCCGCGGATCGGGCGGGGCCGCCGCCCGGTTCGAGCCGAGACGAGCAGGGCGACGGTGACCGCGGCGTTCACGATCACGGCGGCCACGACGAGGATGGCGAGCGATTCGGTGGGCACGTTCTATCCGCTGCGGATGACTCGATTGTACGGGCGACCGGCCCCCGAAGGTCCCGGTCGGGCGGTCGAGGTGGCCACTTTGCGGTGACCGCTGACACCGCGCCCACCGGTCCGGTCGCCTCGGGAGCGCTGCCGGGGGGTGCCGGTCGGTACGGGCGGTTGCGGGCCGGTGCGAGCACTTGCGGGGCGGCACGGGGCGCTGACGGGCCGTCTGGCGGACGCCCGGCCCGGCGGACGGGGGAACGGGCCCGGGACGCCTTCCGGCGGTGCGGTAGACTTCACGCGCCGCCCACCCGAGGCCGCCGGTGGCTGGGCCTCGGGACCCGCGGGCGGCCACCGACACCGACACCCTCACCAAGGACATCCTCCCATCGGTCTGCTCGACAGCTTCCTCGGCCTCTTCACCCGGGACATCGGGATCGATCTCGGGACGGCGAACACGCTCGTCCACGTGCGCGACCGCGGCATCGTCATCAGCGAGCCGTCGGTCGTGGCCATCGACGCGCGCACCAAGCGCGTCCTGGCGATCGGCGCCGAGGCGAAGCGCATGGTCGGCCGCACGCCCGCCGACATCATCGCCATCCGTCCGCTCCGCGACGGCGTCATCAGCGACTTCGACGTGACCGAGCAGATGATCAAGTACTTCGTCCACCGGGTCCACGACCGGATCGGACTGATCCCGCGGCCGCGCATGCTGCTGGGCATCCCGAGCGGCGTGACCGAGGTGGAGAAGCGGGCCGTCCGCGATGCCGCCCTCAACGCCGGCGCCCGCTGGGCCCGGCTCATCGAGGAGCCGATGGCCGCCGCCATCGGCGCCGGCCTCCCGGTCGCCGAGCCCTCCGGCAGCCTGATCGTCGACATCGGCGGTGGCACGACCGAGGTCGCCGTCATCAGCCTCGGTGGCATCGTCATCTCCCGCTCGATCCGAATCGGCGGCGACGAGATGGACCAGGACATCGTCGCCTTCGCGCGGCGCGAGTACAACCTGCTCCTCGGCGAGCGGACCGCCGAGGACATCAAGATCGCCATCGGCAGCGCCTATCCCGGCGAGCACGACGAACGGCGCGTCACGCTGCGCGGACGCGACCTGCTGACAGGCCTGCCGCGCGCCGTCGACGTGGGGGGCGACCAGATCCGCGAGGCGATCGAGCCGTCGGTGCAGCAGATCGTCGACACGATCAAGGACACGATCGAGGAAACGCCGCCCGAGCTGGTCGCCGATATCATGGACCAGGGGATCGTGCTGGCCGGCGGTGGCGCCCTCCTGCGTGGCCTCGACCGGCGCGTCGCCGAGGCGACCCAGATGCCCGTCCACGTCGCCGACGACCCGCTCACCTGCGTCGCCCGCGGCACCGGCAAGGTGCTCGAGGAGCTCGACCTGCTCGAGCGCGTCCTCGTCGCCGACAGCTACGCCCGGCCGCTCCGCTAGGGACGGAGGCCGATCGCCGGAGGAGGTCCGAGATGCCCGAGGAGCGACCCGTCCGCCGCCTGGCCGCCGGCTACCTGGTGCCGCTCGCCATCTCGCTCGGCCTCGTCTTCGCCTCGGGCAACGCGTTCCTGCGCGAGTTCCAGCGCGGCATCGGCTTCGCCTTCGCCCCGATCCAGGAGGCGCTCTCCTCGACCACGCGCGGCGTCGTGAGCGTCTTCGAGACGATCGCCGAGATCGACCGGCTGCGCAAGGAGAACCAGGCGCTCGACGCCGAGAACCAGCGCCTGCGCGTCGAGAACCAACAGCTCGAGGAGCTGCTCCGCGAGAACGCGCTCCTCTCCGACCTGCTCGAGACGCGCGGCAACCTCGCCTTCACCTCCGTCGCCGCGCAGGTCGTCGCCCGAGACGCCTCCACCTTCCGCCGCGTCATCTCGATCGACCGCGGTACCGACAGCGGGATCGGGGTCGGCGACGTGGTGATCGGCTCGGGCGCCGCGCTGGCGGGGCGGGTCATCGAGGTCGGCCCGAACTTCTCCCGGATCGTGCTGATCAGCGACACCTCCTCGACGGTGATCGGGCTGGTCGCCCCCAGCGGCGCCACCGGCGAGGTCGTCGGCCAGCTCGGCGGGACGCTGATCATGGAGAAGATCGCCGCCACCGACCGGATCAGCCTCGACGACCAGGTCGTGACCGCCGGGATCGACCTCGGCAACGGGATCCGCAGCGCCTTCCCCAAGGGGTTGCTGATCGGCCGGATCGTCGACGTGGTGCGCCAGCCGAATGCGGTCGTGCAGACCGCCTTCCTGCAGCCGGCCGCCGACCTCGACCGCCTCGAGTACGTCCTGGTCATCACCGACTACGAGGGCGGGCTCCCGGAGCCGCCGTCGACACCCGCCCCGGACGAGTCGCCCGGCGCGGGCGGGTCGCCGTCGCCCTCGCCGAGCGGCGCGATCCCCCCGAACGAGGAGCCGATCGTCCTGCCGAGCCCGTCGATCCCGCCGCCGTAGGGGCG
>MGMJ01000029.1:0-8690 GCA_001794945.1 Chloroflexi bacterium GWC2_73_18 | reverse complement strand
GGCCGCGCCCGGACGGTGCAGCCTCCGCCGGTGACGCGGAACCCGCCGCCGCCCCGACTCCACCGCACCGGCCCCCTGCGCTCCCTTCCGTAGCCGCCGCCGGCCGAAGGGGCTAGGCCGCTCGGGACGAAAGCGCGATTGAAGCGCCTCCCCCCGGAGGTGACGCTCGTCCTGCGTCCACGGCCACGGGTGGCGGCTCTTCCTGCCCGCTCCCACGGCCCTCGACCGGGAGACCAAGCATTGTCCGACCCGACCCGCCGCGAGCAGCAGAAGCGCCGCCCCTCACCGCTCCGCGCCGCCCTCCTCGGCGTGGCCGCCGCGCTGCTCGTGCTCGTCGGGGCCGTCCCGCTCGCGACGCCCGCGGCCGCGGCCGCGGCGACGCCCCGCGTCAAGGTCGTCGTCATCGTCGGGCCGGTCGAGAGCCTCACCTCGCGCTACCGCGACTACGCCGAGCGGATCGCCCAGGCCGCCGAGGCCTACGGCGCCGACGTGCGCCGCATCTACTCCCCCGACGCGACCTGGCAGCGCGTCCTCGACAACATCGGGGGCGCCAACATCGTCGCCTACCTGGGCCACGGCAACGGCTTCCCCAGCCCCTACGGCTCGACCCTCTACCCGTACACGCAGGACGGCTTCGGGCTCAACCGGACGGCCGGCGCCGGGGACAGCAACGTCACCTACTACGGCGAGTACTACATCGCCCGCGACATCCGCCTGGCCCCCAACGCCGTGGTCTTCCTGAACCACGCCTGCTACAGCGCCGGGAGCAGTGAGCCCGGCCGGGCCGACCCGACTCTCGACGTCGCCCGCCAGCGCGTCGACAACTTCGCCGCCGGCTTCATCAAGGCCGGGGCGCGCGCCGTCTTCGCGCTCGCCTATCCCGACCCCGTCCCCTACCTGGGCGAGCTCTTCACCACCCACAAGACGATCCAGGAGATCTACGAGGACGGCTACGCCTGGGACGGCCGCTGGGTCTCGCGTTTCGACTCGAGCCGCTCGCCCGGCTACCGGCTGACGCTCGACCCGCAGGGCGGCGCCAGCGACTACTACAGCGCGCTGACGACCGACCCCGACCTCACCGCGGTCGATGTGACCGGCGCTCCGTTCGCGGCGACCGACCAGCCGCCGCCCGACTTCGTCGTGCCCGGGAAGGCGGTCGTCGTCGCCGACGCGGCCGTCTACTCCGCGCCGGACGGGGCGAAGACCGGGCAGGTCCTCCGGGTCGGGACCTACGTCTCGCTCACCAGTGGGCCGTACCAGGGCGCCGACACGGTCTGGTTCCGAGCGGGCGACCTCACCGGGGGATGGCTGCGCAGCTCGCGCCTCGACCCCGCCGACTCGACCGGCCCGCGGGTCTGGGAATTCGGGCCGGAACCGGCCGCGTTCTCACCCAACGGCGACGGCGTCAAGGACGCGATCACGTTCACGGCGACGCTCTCCGAGGGCGCCACCTGGAAGCTGCGGGTCCAGCGGTCGGACGGGACGACGCTGGTGACGCGGACCGGCACCGGCCAGACGATCCGCACCACGTGGAACGGGAGCGGCGTCGCCGACGGTTCGTACCGCGTCGTGGTCGATGCGACCGATGCGCTCGGCAACGTCGGGGACCGCTACATCGACTGGGCCACCGTCGACACCGTGGCGCCCTCGCTCGGCTCCTTCGGGACAAGCGCGCCGGTCACCCCGCTCAGCTTCTCGCCGGACGGCGACGGCTACGAGGATACGGCCGCGTTCGGCTACTCGGTGAGCGAGGCGAGCACCCTCCAGGTTGCGGTCACCAACGCCTCCGGGGCGACGGTCCGCAACTTCACGGTGAACGCGCCGGCGGGTTCGGGCTCGTTCACCTGGGACGGCCGCAACGGATCGGGGGCGCGGGTCGCCGACGGACGCTACACGGTCCGCCTCACGCCGCGGGATCCGGCCGGCAACCAGGGCGCCGCGCGGAGCGTCGAGGTCGCGGTCCTGACGCTGCTGCGCGACGTCCTGGCCGGCTCGCCGCTCATCTTCTACCCGGACGGCGACGGGACCGCGGACACGACGACCTTCGCCTTCACCCTGACCCGCGACGCGACGGTGACCTGGGAGATCCAGGACACCGGTGGCAAGGCCGTCCTCAAGCGCTGGACCGGCCGGTCGACGACGGCCGGGACCTACAGCTTCGATTGGGAGGGACGCGGTTACGAGACGCCCGGCGTGGTGGGTCCGCTCGTGGCGCTGCCGCAGGACCTCTACTACAGCGTCGTGACGGCGAAGGACGCGACCGGGACGATGATCCGTCGCGCGGCCGCCTTCCGGACCGCCTTCCGCGTCGAGATCACGGCGACGAGCGGCGCGCCGGGCGAGCAGATCGTGGTGACGACCTGGCCGGCGGAGCCGAGCTCGAGCGCGCCGGTCCTGGTGGTGAGCCAGCCGGGCCTCTCGGCGGTCAGCTACACGATGCCGCAGATCAACTCGAAACCCGCCTACCGGGTCACCTACACGGTGCGTGCCGGAGCCGCGGGGCCCGCCACCTTCACCGTCAAGGGGAAGGACGCCAACGGGCAGAGCCAGTCGACCACGGTCGCCTGGACGGTCGAGTAGCGGGAGCCGCACACCCGGCCGCACCGGAAGCTCCCGATTCCCTGGGCCCGGCGGGCGTGGGGAGCCAGGATGGACCCGGGGGCGGAGGGCGCGCGCGCGGGGGTGCTCAGCGGGGGGGGGCGCTCAGCGGGGGGTCGCGCGTGACCTACGCCTGGTGGGCGTGATAGAGGCCGGCCGCCGCGCGCGCGGCCCTCCGCGGAGCGAAGATCGAGCGTGGCTGAGCACCCAGCGGCACTCGTTCCGCCCCGATCGAGCTCCTACTACTCCTGGTGGGCGTAGATGATGCACCGCCAGCCGACCGGGGAAGCACATCGCAATCTCTATGCTGGATCAGGGTGCCGGCTCGGGCGGTGCCCGCCGGGCGGACGGCCGCTGGCAGGTGATGCCAAGGTGCACGCGGCCACGTTCACTCATCGTCCCGGTGATGCAGCGGCATCACCCCCGTCCCGCGGCGACCGCACCGGACCGCCCACCCGGCTACGGTACTGGACGGCCGGGGTACCATTGACCCGCTCTCGAACAAGGTGGGCGCTCCAGTGCCCGGCGCCCTTCATCGGCGGTTTCCGGATCGCCACGCCGTTGAAGGAGGCTCGCTTGGCCCGACTCCGGCTCCGCGCCCTTGCCCCGCTGGCGCTGGCGGCCGCCCTGGCCGTCCCGGCGGCGATGGTGCGAGCGGGAGAGCCCGACGGGACCGCGTCGCCCGGCCTCGGCCCCTCGATCCACTACGAGCAGGCGCAGCAGCACGCCGCCGATCGGGTCCATTTCGAACCGGGCGAACGCGCCAGCGTGAAGCTGCGGCCGCGCGTGGGCGCACTCGAGTCGGCTGCCACCGAAGGGTCGTCCGCGCCGGTGAGCGCCAGCGGCCTCCGCCGCGAGGTCTTCGGCTTCCTGCCCTACTGGGAGCTTTCCGACGGCGACACGACGCTCCACTACGACCTGCTCTCCACGATCGCCTACTTCAGCGTGCCGCTGAAGTCGACCGGCGACCTGGTCAAGCAGGACAGCGACGGCTCGATCGCCACCGGCTGGGCCGGCTGGACGAGCAGCCGGATGACGACCGTGATCAACGACGCCCATGCCTCGGGGACCCGGGTCGTCGTCTCCGTCACGTTCTTCGCCTGGACCGGCTCGGGCATCACCAACATGACCAACTTCCTGTCGAGCACGGCCAACCGCGCCAGGGCGGCCGGCCAGATCGCCCAAGCGGTGCGCGACCGTGGCGCCGACGGGGTCAACCTCGACTTCGAGCCGATCCCCGACGGCCAGTCGGCCAACTTCGTCAGCTTCGTGCGCGAGGTGCGCGCCGCCCTCGATGCGAAGGCCTCCGGCTACCAGCTCACCTTCGACGCGACCGGCTGGATCGGCAACTACGACGTCGCCGCCCTCACCGCCCCCGGCGCCGCCGACGCCGTCTTCATCATGGGCTACGACTACCGCGGCAGCACCTCGGGGCGCGCCGGCTCGGTCGACCCGCTGACGGGGCCGCGCTACGATCTGACCGACACGGTGGAGGCCTACCTGGCGCGGACCGACGCCTCCAAGATCATCCTGGGCGTCCCCTACTACGGGCGGGCCTGGTCGACCGAGACCGATGACCCGAACGCCCTGACGCTCCCCCAGAACTCGACCAACGGATATTCCAGCGCGATCTTCTACGAGACGGCGGTCGAGGCGGCGGCCCAGTACGGCCGCCGCTGGGACGCCACCGAGCAGGCGCCCTGGTTCGCCTACCAGCGCTCCGAGTGCGGCTCCTGCCCGCTCCACTGGCGCGAGGGCTACTACGACGACGCGCAGTCCCTGGGCGCCCGCTACGACATGGTCAACCGCCTCGGCATCCGCGGGACGGGGATCTGGGCGCTCGGCTACGACGGGACGAGGGGCGAGTTGTGGGACGTGCTCGCGGCGAAGTTCCGCGACGACGGGACGCCGCCGCTGGCGGGGATCGTCCCGCTCGCCGAGACGGCCGGCGACGAGGGTTTTGCCGTCCGCTGGACGGGGCGCGACGACCTCTCCGGCGTTGCCTCGTACGACGTGGAGGTGGCGGTCGATTCGGGCGCCTGGGCCGGCTGGCTCGCCCGCACCGCGGCGACCTCCGCCGTCTACCCGGGGCGGACCGGGCACGCCTACAGCTTCCGCGTGCGGGCCCGTGACGGAGCCGGCAACGTCGGCGCCTGGGACGTCGGCAGCCGGCACGTCGACGCCCCGACGCTGGCGAACGGCGGGTTCGCCCGGGTCGTCGTCGACGGCCTCAACATGCGCTCCGCGCCCGGCACGTCGGCGACCGCGCTGGGCCGGCTCTCGACCGGCGACCTGCTGGAGCTGATCGGTGGTCCGACGAGTGCCGACGGCTACACCTGGTGGCAGGTGACCGGGCCGCTGCGCGAGTGGGCACCCGTCTCGTCGGTGCAGCGCGGCTTCTGGGTCGCCGCCGGCACCTCCGGCTCGCCCTACATCGCCGCCGCGCAGCCGCCCAACGCGACGGCCGTGGCGGCCGCCATGAGCGGCGTCGGCCACCGCTCCGCCTTCTCCCCCAACGGCGACGGCCGCTACGACAGGCTGGCGATCCGCTACCACCTGCGCTGGACCTTCACCACGCTCCAGCTCCGCGTCTTCGACGCGGCGAGCGGTTCGCTGCTCGGCTCGATCGACCTCCCAGGCAGGGCGGCCGGGGACGAGGCGTACACCTGGGACGGCACGCTCGGCGGCAGCCGCCTCGGCGATCGGACCGTGACCCTCCAGCTGGTGGGCAGCGCCGGCGGCCGGACCTACAGCTGGCCCGCCGCCGATCC
This sequence comes from Chloroflexi bacterium GWC2_73_18, assembly GCA_001794945.1. Taxonomy (GTDB): domain Bacteria; phylum Chloroflexota; class Limnocylindria; order Limnocylindrales; family CSP1-4; genus GWC2-73-18. The sequence goes on along the minus strand of MGMJ01000029.1, from coordinate 3,321 downwards.
GGTGGCCGCGACGCTCGGGAGCCGCGGCGACGTGCGCATCGACACCACCCCGCCGGAGATCGTCCCCTCCGCCCCGTCGAGCCGGGGCCTCTCCCCCAACGGCGACGGGGTGAACGAGACCGTGACGCTGCGGGCGACGGCGTCGGGGGCGGCGAGCTGGAGGATCGGCATCTGGAACGCCGCCGGCGGCTGGGTGCGCGCCTACCCCGGGGAGGGCCGCTCGCTGACGGCGACCTGGGACGGGCGCAACGCGCACGGCGACCGGGTCCGCGACGGCACCTACACCGTCTACTACCGGGCCGGCGACGGGCTCGGCAACCGGGGCTACGTCCGGCGGACGATCACGGTGGACACCGTCCGCCCGTCGGCCGCGGTCACCGCGACGCCGGGGGTCTTCACCCCGAACGGCGACGGCGACACCGACACCGTCCGCCTCGACTGGTCGGCGAGCGAGGCGGTCCACGCGGTCGTCTCGATCCTGTCGGGCTCGACCGTCGTCCGCTCCTTCGCCGCCGACGGCGCCGCCGGCTCCTTCACCTGGGACGGCCGCAGCGCCTCCGGATCGGGCGTCGCCGACGGCACCTACACCGCCGTCCTGCATGCGACCGATCCGGCCGGCAACTCCGCCAGCGCGAGCACCTCGGTGGCGGTCAACCGGTCGGCCGGCTTCCTCGACGCCTCGCCCATGTTCTTCTACCCGCAGGACGGTGACGCCCTGGCGCGCACGACGATCATCTCCGCCCGCCTGGCGGTGAAGTCGTCGACCGCCCTGCGCATCCTCGACGCCGAGGGGCGGATCGTCCGACAGGCCTGGGAGGGGCGCAGCTTCTACCCCGGCACGATCGGCTGGACGTGGGACGGCCGCGACGATGCCGGCAACTACGTCCCGAAGGCGCGCTACACCGGGCAGCTGATCGTCTCGAACGCCGTCGGCCGGCTCGAGCTCCGCACGCCGCTGGTGGTGATGGCCTTCGCCCTCTACCCCTCGGCCGACCCGGTCGCCGCCGGCGAGACCCTGAAGGTCCGCATCTCGAGCGCCGAGCCGCTCAAATCGCCGCCCACCGTCACCTTCCGCCAGTCCGGCCTCGCCGACGTGGCGAAGACGGCCACCTCGACCGGCGGCTCGCTCTACGAGGTCAGCTTCACCGTAGCGCCCGCCGGCTCCGGCCCGGCCCTCCTCCTCGTCACCGGCACCGACACCTCGGGCGGCTACAACGGCGGCTCGGCGACGATCACGGTGAAGTGAGGGGGGATCGACGAGCGTCGCCGCGCCGGCCGGGAGATGGCGGTGGTCAGCCCGCCGCTGAGGTGGTCAGGCGGAGGACGCGGCGTCCAGGGGTGCTTGACCCCTTTACTCCATCTGCCCCTACCGGCGACCGTATTCCAGCTTGCCGAGGGCGATCATCTGCTCAAGCTCCTCGATCTCGCCGGGTCGCCGGCGCCTGACGACCGCGCGAACGGCGTTCAGCGTCTCGTCCGAGGCCGGGCCGAGCATGCGGCTGATGTCGGCAGTGTCCTGGGGACGTGCGGAGATCAGCTTCATGACCACGACATAGGGCAGCGTCAGGGTCGGGAGGCCGGCCACCAGGCGGTTCCCCTGTGCGTCGGCGATGGCTGTCTGCCCCAAGGCTCCGGGCAGGCCGATCAGGTCGATCTCCCTGTGCCCCTTCTTCCAGGCGGTGCCCCGCAGGTCCTCGTAGAGCTGCAGATCGCCGAGGAACTCCCAGCCGGCCTCCGTCAGCGCCAGGCCGCCGTTGGGGAGGTCAGTCAGGCGGAGCGCCAGGTCAAGATCGCCGGTGTGGCGCGGCGGCATGTAGGCGTTGGCAGCCACCGCCCCGGTCACCGCGGTCTGGATCTCCTTGGCCTGGAGCAGCCTCGCTGCCTGTCGCCACCATTCCATCGTCGGCCTCTTCCCCTTCATCAGGTCATGGAGCATGCTGCCCGATCCCGGACGCTGACGGCGCGCGCTGAAGGCCAGCAGGACGCGGCGGGCAGCGACACGCTGCTCGCGGCCTGGGATCGGGATCACGACATTCGTCGTTGCCGGAGCGCTGGGCAACAGTGGCTCCTGCTCAAGCTCGCGGTCTCGGATGGCGAGGCCCAGTAGGGTGTGGAACGCAGTGGCCGGGTCGCCGCGGAACTCCGAGCGGAAGCAGAACTCGTCGAGGTAGGGCCGGTGATCGGCCGGTGGTTTGCGGTAGGTCGCCAGGAGCCAGCGCCTGAAGTGGCCGATCGCCACATCCGCTGCTGGCGTCGCCCGCCCCCCGTCGGGCGTCAGACCGCCAGGCGGGTACGGGATGCGTCGCCACGTGTAGCCAGCTCCGGGCAATCCGGCGTAGCCGCTGTGCTCGTCGGTGATGATCGTCGAGCCGGGAACGACCAACCGTGTCAGCAACGGCACGAGCGTCGAACCTATCCGATCGGCGATCGCCGCGAACCGCGCCCGCGAGCTGCCGCGCTCGACCGCGACCAGGACGATCTGCTGGTTCGTCCCGGCGACGGCGAAGCCGCGCGCACCGAGAGCGTCGCCACCGACCACCGTCTCGTCCGCCTCGACGACGCCGGAGAGCGGCGGCAGCGCCAGGGACGACATCGAGCGTCGGAAGCGGCTCATCATGGTTGCCGCGGTCTTGCGGCTGGTCAGGCCGAGCTCACGACCGAGCGAGAGTGCGCTGAGGCCAGGCGTGGACGCCACCAGGTAAGCGGCCCAGAACCAGGTCGCAAGTGGAAGGTGCGTGTGGTCGAGGACGGTTCCCGCGGTCACCGAGGTCTCGGTGCGGCAGCGCCGACAGATGAAGAGTGCGCGGTTCCGCGTCCATGCCTCGCGCCCGCCACAGCTCGGACAGCGAAAGCCGTCCGGCCATCGGCTCTCGACGAGGTAGCGCCGGCAAGCCGCGTCGTCCGGAAACGTCGCCTGGAACTCGGGGAGCGTCTCGGGGAATGGTGGCTCCGATGATGTCCGGGCGCTGACTTGCCTCACCCGACCATCCTAGCGAGGTGGAGTAAAGTGGTCAAGGTGCCGGGGTAGTCATCCATGGGACTCCGACGGCTGCCAGGCGGCCGGCCCCACTCGGAGAACGGCAGGTCCGAGGCGGCCGCGATCCGGCGAGGAGACCGTCCAAGCGCCAGGAGTTGGGGACCCCCCGTGCAGAGCGGGGGTGGTCAGGTCGCCGGCCGGCCTTCCGGACCCGTCAAGTCGGAAGTAGACTGCCCGTGTCTCAGGCTGGAGGGGCACGTCGACATGGCTGATCTTCGGGGGGTCACCGACCGGGTCCGGGACCGGATCCGTCGCTTTGCGGGCCAGTCGATCAGTGAGACAGA
>MGMJ01000028.1 GCA_001794945.1 Chloroflexi bacterium GWC2_73_18 | reverse complement strand
GGCGGCCTCGGCGCCAACCGGCTCGCCCGCGACGCCGACCTGGTGATCTGCGTGGGGACACGCCTCTCGGACTTCACCACCGCCTCGAAGACCGCCTTCCAGCACCCCGATGTCCGCTTCATCGGCCTCAACGTCTCGGAGTTCGACGCCTTCAAGCACGCCGCGCTGCCGCTCGTCGCCGACGCCCGCGTCGGCCTCGAGGAGCTGCGGAGCGCCCTCTCGGTGCGCGGCTACCGCATCCCCGACGGATACGCCGCGCTGATCGCCGAGCTCCGTGACGCGTGGAACGCCGAGGTCGACCGGGTTACCCACCTCGGGCACGAGCCGATCCTCTCGCAGGGCGAGGCGATCGGCATCGTCAACGACGCGAGCCGCGCCGAGGACGTCGTCGTCTGCGCCGCCGGCGGCCTGCCGGGCGACCTGCTCAAGCTGTGGCGGACGCGCCGCCCGGGTGGCTACCACCTCGAGTACGGCTACTCCTGCATGGGTTACGAGGTCGCCGGAGGGCTCGGGGTGAAGATGGCGACCCCCGACAGCGAGGTCTACGTCATGGTCGGGGACGGGAGCTACCTGATGCTCTCGGCCGAGATCCTCACCTCGATCCAGGAGGGCTACAAGCTCACCATCGTCCTCCTCGACAACCATGGCTTCGCCTGCATCCACGGCCTGGCCGGCATCTGCGGCGAGGCGAACCACTTCAACCACTTCCGTTTCCGCGACCCTCGGACCGGTCGTCTCGAGGGCGACGTCCTGCCGATCGACTTCGCCGCCAACGCCGCCAGCCTCGGCGCCAGGGTCTTCACCGCGAAGACCCGCCCCGAGCTGGAGTGGGCGCTCGAGGAGGCGAAGGGGATCGACCGGACGACGGTGGTCGTCTGCGAGGTCGACCCGAGCGCCGCCGTCCCCGGCTACGAGTCCTGGTGGGACGTGCCGGTCGCCGAGGTCGGCGCCTCGGCGAAGCTGGAGCAGGCCCGGGAGACCTACCTCGCCCACCGGGCCGAGGAGCGCTGGTTCGTCTGATGCCCGCGCGCATCGCGCTCGGGCTCGTGGGGGCGGGCCGCATGGGGACGACCCATGCGCACCTGCTCGCCCGCGCCGTGCCGGAGGTCCGCCTCGTCGCCATCGCCGACGTGGACGTGGTGCGGGCGCGCGTCCTCGCCGAGGAGCTCGACGTGCCCGCCGTCTTCGACGACCATCGCGACCTCGTCGGTGCGCCCGGCGTGGACGCCGTGCTCGTCGCCGCCTCGACGAGCCGGCACCTCGAGGTCATCCGCGACGCGGCGGCGGCGGGGCGCGACATCCTGTGCGAGAAGCCGCTCGCCCTGACGATCGCCGAGACCGATGCGGCGGCCGCGGCGGCCGAGCGGGCGGGCGTCCGTCTCCAGGTCGGCTTCATGCGCCGCTGGGACGCCGACTACCGGCGCGCCCGCGCGCGGGTCGCCGCGGGTGAGATCGGGCGACCCTTCCTCTTCAAGTCGCTCCAGTTCGATGCGGAGCTCCCGCCGCTCGCCTTCTGCGACCCGGCGGTGAGCGGCGGGATCCTCGTCGACATGGGGATCCACGAGTTCGACCTGGCGCGGTGGCTCACGGGCGACGAGGTCGTCGAGGTCCACGCCTACGGCGGCGTCCTCGCCCACCCCGAGCTGGCGCCGCTGGGCGACGTCGAGACCGCCGTGGTGAACCTCCGTTTCACCGGCGGCGCCCTGGGGAGCGTCGAGCTGACCCGCTCCGCCGCCTACGCCGAGGACGTTCGCACCGAGGTCGTCGGCGAGCTGGGCTCGGCCTTCGTCGGCCTCCTGCCGCTCACCGCGGGGGCGCTCGCGGTGCCCGGGCGGATCGCCGTCGATGCCACGCCGCTCGACGTGTCGCGCTTCGCCGCCGCCCTCGTCGCCCAGGCACGCGCCTTCGCTCGCGCCATCCTCGACGACCGTCCGGTCGAGGTCGGCGGCGCCGAGAGCCGGGCGGCGCTGGCGATCGGCCTCGCCGCCCACCGTTCGATGCACGAGGGTCGGCCGGTCGCCGTCACCGAGGTCACCGGTGCCGACGAGACGGAGGCGAGCGCCGGATGAGCACGCCCCGGCCGCTCCGCCTCGGCTTCCAGGTCTGGGGGCAGCAGGTCACCTGGCCCGGGCTGATGGCGGCCGGACGGGCGATCGAGGCGCTCGCCTTCGACAGCCTCTTCTCGAACGACCATTTCTTCCCGGTCGTCGGCGGCCCCGACGGCCCGGTGACCGGCCAGGACGGCCCGATCTTCGAGGGTTGGATGATCCTCGCCGGCTTCGCCGCCGCCACCGAGCGGATCCGCCTCGGCTGCCTGGTCAGCGGGACCGGCTACCGCAACCCGTGCCTCCTGGTGAAGATGGCGACGGCCCTCGACCACGCCTCGGGCGGGCGGCTCAGCCTGGGCCTCGGCGCCGGCTGGCACGAGCGCGAGCACCTCGCCTTCGGCTACGGCTACCCGACGCTCGGCGAACGGATCGGACGGCTCGAGGAAGCGGGGGCGATCGTCCGCGGCCTGCTCGACGGCGAAGAAGTCACCTTCGTCGGCCGCTGGTACGCGGCGGACCGGGCGCGCAACGACCCGCCGCCCCTCCAGGCGCGCCTGCCGCTCCTGATCGGGGGGAGCGGGGAGAAGCGAACACTCCGCATCGTCGCCCGCTTCGCCGACGCCTGGAACGGCGAGGGCGACCCGGAGATGATCCGCCACAAGAGCGCCGTCCTCGACGCGCACTGCCGCGCGGTCGGGCGCGACCCCGCGGCGATCCGCCGCACCGTGGGCCTGCCGCCGCCGCTCATCCGCGGCTCGCGCGACGCCGCGCGGGCGACGCTGGCGGCGATCCTGGAGCGACATGGCCTGACTGCCGAGCAGGCGGCGCGCGCTGCCGATTCACCGCTCGCCGGCACCGCCGACGAGGTCGCCGCCGTCCTCGCCGCCTACCGCGACGCCGGCGCCGAGGAGGTCATCCTCGACTGGCCCTCGCCCTTCGACGGCGAAACCCTCGAGCGCCTGGCCGAGGTGCGCCGCCGCCTCGCCGGCTGACGGGGCCCGAAACGACCTGCCGCGACCGGAACGCTTGCTCGTCCCCTCGACGATCCGCTCGTGGCCACCGCCACCGATCCGCGCCAGGTCGGCATCCGGGACCGGGCGACGGCGCCGACCACCGCGCTTTGATCCACCGGGGCATCAGATCGGCCATGAACACGCTCGGCCCCCTGTCGGAGACGGCCGAATCGTGCACGGGGCCCCGCTCACTGGTGTCCGGATCGATGCAGGGGTGACTCACCGCGAACGGCTCCCCCGGGCCCGCCTCGGCCCGCCTCGGCTCCCGGGCAGTCGGATGGTGCACACGTACGGATCGGCCCCACGGTGCTGGTGGACAACGGGATTCGCGCCCTTCGGGGGGCTGGAAGCCCGGGTTGGGGCGCCCCCCATTCACCATCCGCATCTCGCACCGGTGATGGGGCGGTCCGGCGCCGTGACGCGGGCGCTCAGCCGCCGCTCAGCCCTTCGCCGGGTACTTCGCCAGGTAGGCCTCGATCCGCTCGAGGTTCTGCCGGGACGATTCGACCGCCCGCTCCTCCCAGGCGAAGACGCAGGCGGTCAGGATCCCGTCGAACCCGATCTCCCGCAGTGTGGCGAAGAAGACGTCCCAGTCGACCTCGCCCTGCCCGATGTCGAGGTGCTGGTGGACGCGCACCGGTGAGCCGGGCGGGTTGACGATGTAGCGCAGGCCGGATGAGGCGCGGTGGTCGAGGACGTCGGCGACGTGGAGGTGGGCCAGCCTCGGCCCCGCGTAGCGCAGCATCGCGGCGATGTCGCCCCCCATGTGGAAGGTGTGTGGGGCGCAGTAGAGGTACTTCACGAAGGGACGGTCGATGGCGCGCACCAGGTCGACGGCGGCGTTCCCCTCCTCGACGAAGTCGTCCGGGTGGGGCTCCAGGTGGAGCGCCAGCCCCTCGCGCTCGAAGATCGGCAGCAGTTCCTCCATCGACTTCCAGAACTGCGCCTCGCTCACCATGGCCTGCTCCGGCCGGCCGCTGAACTCGGAGTTCACGACCCGGCAGCCGAGCTCGACGGTGATCTCGATGGCGCGCTTCCAGTAGCGGACGGCGGCGCGCCGCTCCTCCTCGTCGGGGCTCGACCAGCGGTAGAGCGGCAGCACGGACGAGAGCTCGATCCCGGTCTCGCGCAGCGCCTGCCCGAACGAGCGGATCGTCTCGCGGTGGGCGCGCGGGTGGACGAAGAAGGGGATGAAGTCGGGCCGCGGCGACAGCTCGATGTAGCGGTAGCCGGTCTCGGCCGCCGTCCGGCAGACCTCGGCGAACGGGAGCCCCCGCAGCATGTAGGGATCGAGCGCGATCTTCACGGCGATCCTCCCTCGCGGGCGAGGCGCTCCCGGAGCGCTCCCTCACTCCCGGCGATGAACTCCACGAGCCGCCGGCGCTCCTCCGCGGAGCGGACGGTGGCGATCGTCTCCAGCCAGGTCCTGGTGCCCTCCAGGATGACGAGGATCGCCTCGGCCTCGGCGCGGACGAAACGGGGCCGCCCGCCGACCTCGACGTAGACGGGCGAGGTGTGGGCGGCCATGCTCGTGGCGAAGGCGGACGGGATCTCCCGGTCGCTCCGCGAGCGAGCGGCGATCCAGGCGCTTCCCTCCACGGCGACCGACTCGGCGAGGCGGAGCCCCGTCGTCGCCGTCGGCGCCGTCACCTGTGCGGTGACACGCCCGTTGACGACGACCTCCAGGGCCGTGATCACCGGTTGGGCGGCGCGCGCCCGCGCCTCGACCGCCAGCCGCCCACCCGAGGCCGGAAGGCGGATCGTGTCGCCGGGCTCGTGCCCCTCCACCGACAGTTCCAGCAGCGGCCCCGACGTGGCGAAGGTGCGCCCTGCCCGGATCGCCCCGGCCCACGCCTCGAAGGTCAGCGGCGTTCCCGGTGCCAGGCGGGCGTAGGTGCGGACCGCGCCGACCGGCACCTCGGCCGACATCTTGTCGGTGCCGCCGGTGATCGGCAGCCGGTAGCCGCACTCGAGGTAGCGGTACCACTCCAGGATCGAGGGGTTGTCGAGGCCCGGCGCGAAGCACTGCGCCTCGACCGCGTCGATCCGCCCGGTCACGATGTCGGCGGCGACCTCGGCGTAGGGGAGCGGGAAGTGGACGGCAATCGCCAGCCCCCCGGCGGCGTGGTTCCGGTCGGCCCAGTCGGCGAGCAGCTCGCGGACCGGGTCGCCGATCCGCCCCTCCGGCGGGCCACCGCTCGCCATGGGCAGGATCGGCCGGCGCGCCCCCAGCAGGCCGACGTGGCCGAGCATGTTCTGGCGGTTCTCGGTCCCCAGGTAGACGAGGTGCTTGCGCGACGCGTCGGCCAGGCCGCCGGCCGGGAAGTCGGTGAGACCGGTGAAGTGGTCGCCCCACTGGGTCGCCAGCAGGTGGACCAGGTTGACGCCCTCGGCCCGCGCCTGGAGGAGCGCCGTCGAAGGCGAGAGGAAGTGGACGTGGGCGTCCGCGCTCACCCAGCCTTCGCGCCGGAAGTCGACCGGCCGCTCGAGCGTGATCGCCAGTTCGCGCCTCCCCGGAACCACGTCCAGGCGCGTGCGCAGCGGGCGGTGCTCGAAGCCGTGGACGACCTCGACGAAGACCGGCCCGATCGGCAGCTCGATCGCGAAGTCGCCGTCGACGTAGGCGAACTCCGATCCGGCGAGGAGCAGGTCGGCGCCGGAGTCCTCGTAGAGGCCGGGGTTGACCTCGTCGCGGTGCCCGATCGGCGGCAGGTAGCGCCCGTCGGGCGCCACGAAGCGGACGCGGGCCGGGATCGGCGGGCCGTCGACGCCGTCGTGAACCGTCACCTCGACCCGCTCGGCCGGCGTCGGCAGCGCCTCGACCGTCACCCCGCCGGCGGCGCGGAGCGCCCCCGTCACGGGGAGCTCGGCGGCGGCGACGCTCGAGCCGGCGACCTCGAGGACGGCGTCGGGCGCCATCGTCACCTCGACGAGCGTCGCCGTGGACGGCTCCTCGCCGGCGGCCGGCGCCGGGCCGGTGCGCGGCTCGCCCCAGCCGGCCACCTCGGTGCCGAGCCAGCCGGTTTCGTCGACGCGGTCCGGCGCCGGCCGCCGGCGGATGACGACGCCCAGGTCGACCGCGACGTCCGGGCTCCGGCCCGGCGCCTCGACCCGGAGCGTCCGCCGCGGGTCGAGGCGAAGCGGTGAGGCGGTGCCGGCGAAGAGCGTCACCGCGGCGACCACGACGTCGCTGCCGGGGCGGCCGGCCGCCAGCGGCTCGAGGTGGAGGGCGATCGGCTCCCCGGCTCCCGGCGTCAGCTCGATGGCGTGAAGCCAGATGAGCGCGTCGTCGCTCGGGCTGGGGACGAAGTCCGCGACCCCGGTCTGGGCGGCACCCCATGTGCCCGGCAGCACGACGAGCGCGACAGCGTGGCCGGCCGCCGCGTAGCGCCCGCGTGCCTGCACGACGTGGGGTCCTCGCCAGTCGAGCGGCCGGTCGGCGAGGTGGTGAACGGCCGCGAACGCCATCTGCCCCCAGCCGAGGATCCCCTCGTTCACCTCGATGCGGCGCCGGATCGTCCGCTCCTCCCGGTCTCCGCTCGACAGGTCCACGCGGTAGCGCGCCAGTGGTTCCCCGGCGGGGACCACCCAGCCGAGCGGCGTTCCCGCCGGGCGCCGGCCGTCGTCATCGCGCCAGGCGTCGCAGAAGTGGGCGACCACGACGTGGCTCGCCGGGGCGCCATCGAGCGGGATCGTCACCGGCTCCCGCAGCAGAAGCCAGCGTGCCGGCACGTCGGGCGCAGCGAGCCGGAAGGGGAGGCCGCGGAAGACCCGCTCGCCGGTGGGCAGCCGCGCCAGCGCCGCCCGATAGAGGGGGTCGAGGCGCGCCGCGAGGGCTTCGTCGGAGGCATTGAAGAAGCGACCCAGGTCGATTGGCCGTGCCCGCCCGGTCGCGCGCGTCACGGCGTGCAGCATACACGGGCGGGCGGTGCTGAACCCGGTGCCGCGACCCCGAGGGAAGCATGGGATCAGGTCCTGACCAGGGCGAGCACAGCGAGGCTGCTCGCCCGGCTACGTGTCACCTACGCCTGGTGGGCGTGATGGAGGCCGGCCGCCGCGCGCGCCGCCCTTCGCGGAGCACAGATCGAGCGTGGCCGAGCACCCGGCGGCACCGGTGCCGCCCCGAGCGGGCCCCTACCACTCCCCGTG
>MGMJ01000027.1 GCA_001794945.1 Chloroflexi bacterium GWC2_73_18 | reverse complement strand
CCGAGGAGCTCTGCGGACCCATTCCAGGGCCTGTTTCGTGCTCAGCGGGACCCCTCCGCATGCCTTCCGGGCTCAACAGCTGCGGAAGCCGGGCGTCAAGGGGCGGCCAAATCCAGCGCCCGCGCCAGGATCGCGTCGAACATCGCCGCGGTAACGAGCCCGGTGAAAACGTTCCGCTGGCTCGGGTGGTAGGTGCCGAGGAGCCGGTACGGCCCGACCGCCGCCTCCGCGGCGTGCGCGAACCGGGGGCGCGGCCGCGCGGCGTGGCCCGCCGCCGCCAGCGCCCGGAGCGCGCCGTCCCAGGCGTAGGCGCCGAGCGCGACGATGACGCGCACCTGGGCCAGCAGCACCAGCTCGCGAGCGAGGAAGGGAAGACAGGCGTCGCGCTCGGCCGGTGTCGGGCTGTTGTCCGGCGGGCAACACCGGTTGACCGCCGCGATGTACGCGCCGCGGAGCTCGAGGCCGTCGTCGCGGGCGACGGCGGTCGGCCGGCTGGCCAGCCCGGCGCGATGGAGCGCGGCGTAGAGGAAGTCGCCCGAGCGGTCGCCGGTGAAGACGCGGCCGGTCCGGTTGCCGCCGTGCGCCGCAGGCGCCAGGCCGACGACCAGGATCCGCGCCTCGGGATCGCCGAAGCCGGGGACCGGGCGGCCCCAGTAGGTCTCGCCGGCGTATCGGGCGACGCGCTGGCGGGCGACGCGCTCCCGGTACTCGACCAGGCGGGGGCAGCGCCGGCAGCCGACGATCTCGGCGGTCAGCACGGCAAGGGCGGCCCGGCGCATGGCGCAATCCTCGCAGACCGTGCGCGACGGCCCTGTACCATATCGGCTCGCAGCGCGAACGGAGGGCGTCATGCGTGACCTGCCGACCGGCACGGTCACCTTTCTCTTCAGCGACATCGAGGGCTCCACCCGACTCCTCCAGCAGCTCGGCGACGACTGGCAGCCGCTGCTCGAGGCGCACCACCGGATCCTGCGCGACGCCTTCGCCACGGCCGGCGGCATCGAGGTCTCGACCGAGGGCGACGCCTTCTTCGTCGTCTTCCGCACCGCCGGCGCCGCCCTCGGCGCCGTCATCGCCGCCCAGCGCGCCCTCGCCGCGCATCCCTGGCCGGAAGGTGCGCCCATCCGCGTACGCATGGGTCTCCACACCGGGGAGGGGACGCTCGGCGGCGACAACTACGCGGGGCTCGACGTCCATCGCGCGGCCCGCATCGCCGCGGCCGGCCACGGCGAGCAGGTGCTCCTCTCGGCGGCGACCTGTGCGCTCGTCCAGGGGACCCTGCCAGCCGGGGTCGAGACGCGCGACCTGGGTGAGCACCGCCTCAAGGACCTGGAGCGGCCCGAGGAGCTGGCCCAGCTCGTCATCACCGGCCTGCGTGCCGACTTCCCGCCGCCGCGCACGCTCACCGCGCGCCCCTCCAACCTGCCGGTCCAGGTGACCAGCTTCATCGGGCGCGAGCGCGAGGTGGCCGCGGTCCGCGAGCTGCTCGGCGGGACGCGCCTCCTCACCCTCACCGGCCCGGGCGGGACGGGCAAGACCCGCCTTGGCCTGCGCGCCGCCGGGGAGCTGCTCGGCGACTTCGCCGACGGCGTCTTCTTCGTGCCGCTGGCACCGATCAGCGATCCGGCCCTCGTCCCATCCACCATCGCCGGGGCGCTGCGGGTGGAAGAGGAGGCCAGCCGGCCGGTGAGCGAGACGCTGCGCGACTGGCTGCGCGGGCGCGAGCTCCTGCTGGTGCTCGACAACTTCGAGCAACTGGTCCCCGCCGCGTCGCTCGTCGGCGAGCTGCTCGCCGCCGCGCCGCGGCTCAAGGCGCTCGTCACCAGCCGCGCCGTCCTCCACCTCGCCGGGGAACAGGAATTCCCGGTGCCACCCCTGGCGCTCCCCGACCCGCGTCACCTGCCGGCGCTCGAGGCGCTCTCGCAGTACGACTCGGTCGCGCTCTTCATCCAGCGGGCGCGTGCCGTCCGGCCCGACTTCGCCGTCACCAACGAGAACGCCCCGGCGGTCGCCGAGATCTGCGCCCGCCTCGACGGCCTGCCGCTGGCCATCGAGCTGGCGGCGGCACGGATCCGGATCCTCGCCCCGCAGGCGATCCTGGCGCGCCTCGAGCACCGCCTGACGCTCCTGACCGGCGGGGCGCGCGACCTGCCGGCACGCCAGCAGACGCTGCGCGATGCGATCGCCTGGAGCTACGACCTGCTCGAGCCGGCCGAGCGGCGCCTCTTCGACCGGCTCTCCGTCTTCGTCGGCGGCTGGGCGTTCGAGTCGGGCGAGGCGGTGTGCGACCCCGACCGCGCGCTCGGCATCGACCTTCTCGACGGGCTCTCCTCGCTCATCGACAAGAGCCTCCTGCGCCAGGAGGAGGCGGCGCACGGCGAGCCACGCTTCCAGATGCTCGAGACGATCCGCGAGTTCGGCCTCGAGCGGCTCGAGGCGGGCGGCGATCGCGGCGCGGTGTTGCGGCGGCACGCCGCCCACTTCGGCGCCCTCGCCGAGGAGGCCGAGCCCGAGCTGACCGGTGCGCGGCAGGCGGAGTGGCTCGACAGGCTCGAGCACGAACACGACAACCTTCGCGCCGCCCTCAGGTGGGCGATCGACGCTGACGAGGCCCAGACCGGGCTCCGGATCGGCGGGGCGATCTGGCGCTTCTGGCATCTGCGCAGCCACCTGCGCGAGGGACGGGACTGGCTCGAGCGGCTGCTCGCCCTTCCGGACGCGCAGGCGGAGACCGCAGCCCGCGGCCGGGCGCTCGGGGCGGCCGGTAGCCTCGCCTACTGGCAGGGCGACCACGAGACGACGCGCCGCCATTACGAGGCGAGCCTCGCCGCCTATCGCGCCGCGGGCGATCGGCGGGGGACAGCGGAGGCGCTCTACAACCTGGGGTACGCCTACTCGGTCGAAGGCGATCGCGAGGCGGCGCGCCTGGCCCACCAGGAGAGCCTGGCGCTCTACCGCGAGATGGGCGACCGGCGAGGGATCGCCAACGCCCTCCACGCCGTCGGCTACGTGTCGTTCCTCGAGGGCGACTACGCGGCGTCGCGGCCGCGGATCGAGGAGGCCCAGGCGCTCTACCGCGCGATCGACGACCGCTGGCTCTACGCCAACACCCTGGTGCTGCTCGGCATGATCGCGCGGCAGGAAGGGCGTTTCCCTCAGGCGCGCGCCGCGTACGCCGAGGGGCTCGCCATCTTCCGCGCGTCGGGCGACACGTCGGGGATCGCCATCGTGCTCGATCTGCTCGCGCCGCTCGCCGCGGCGGAGGGCGAGTACGAGGCGGCGGTCGCGCTGAAAGCGGCCGCGCTGCGCATGCGCGAGGAGCTGGGCGGAGGGGCGCCCCCGGCGCTGCTCCGACTCGAGACGCCGATCGAGGCGGCCCGTGCCGCGATCGGCGAAGAACGCGTCGAGGCGGCGCTCCGCCGCGGCCGGGCGCTGGGCCGCGACGAGGCGGCCGACTACGGCGAGGCGTACGCGGCGTCGGCCGCGGCGACCACGGACGGGTCGGCGACGTCGGGCTGAGCGCCCCGCCCGACCAGGTACCAGGTCTCCATCTCGCCCTTGCCCTTGACCTGGATCGTGCCGCGTCGCTCGCAGACGAACTCGCCTTCGAGGAGCTCCCGCGTCGCCGCGGTGATCTGGATCGTGCCGGGGGTCCCCTGCGACTCCATCCGGCTGGCCGTGTTGACCGCGTCGCCCCACAGGTCGTAGATGAACTTGCGCCGGCCGATCACGCCGGCCACTACGGGGCCCGAGTTGATGCCGATGCGCAGGTCGAGCGGGCGGCCGCCAGGGGTCACGATCCCGCTGCAGTAGTCGCGCATCTCGAGCGCCAGCAGGGCGAGGGCCCGGGCGTGGTCCGGGCGCGGGGCGGGGACACCGGCGGCGACCATGTAGCAGTCGCCGATCGTCTTGATCTTCTCGAGGCCGATCTCCTCCACCAGTCCGTCGAAGTGCGAGAAGACGCCATCGAGGAGGCCGACCACCTCCTTGGGCCCGAGAGCGGCCGAAAGGGGGGTGAAATCGACGACGTCGGCGAAGAGGATGCTGGCCGACTCGAAGTGGTCGGCGATGATGCCGCTCTCGTTCTTCAGCTTCTCGGCGATCACCTTCGGCAGGATGTTGAGCAGGAGACCGTCGGCCTTGCCCAGGGCGATCTCGCGCTGCACGGCGAAATAGAAGAGGAGCACGAAGGCGACGGTCGAGACGGTGGCGATGTTGAGCACGAAGAAGAGGAAGCGGACCGCCTCGGGCAGCGCGTTGTCCGGGCGCAGGAGCGGCTGCAGCACGGCGCCGAGGGCGACGATGCCGAGGAAGGCGATGAGCCAGCGCGGCGCCTCGCGCGGCTCCGAGAAGAGGAGCGCCCCGAACGGGCAGAGGAGCGACCAGAGGATGATCGCGCTCGACGCCTCGAAGCCGCCCAGCGTCAGCATGAGGAGGAACGGGAGGAGCAGGATCAGCGAAAGCTGGGCGAGCCTGAAGAGCGGGAAGCGCCGGTTCAGGGCGAAGATGGCGATGCTCGCCAGCGACAGGCTGGTGTAGCCCCACGGGATGGTGGCCGCCAGCGGCTCGTCGAACGCGCGGTAGAGCGCGCCCCAGATGAGGCCGGCCGGCAGGACCATCACCGCGGCGACGACGAGGAGACGCTTGCGATCGCGCAGGTCGGGGTCATCGCGCGGGTCGGCGCCGATCGCCAGCACGGCGCGCCAGAGGCGCCCCGCCATCTCATGCATGCCAGCCTCCCAGGCCGTCGAGCAGGCCGGCCAGCTCGGCGCGGTGCTCGGCCGTCTCGAAGTCGAGCAGCTCGTTCGTCGCCATGGCGTGCTCCTCCACCCGGCCCTCGCGGCGGACGTAGAGGGCGGGCCGCATCTCGCCCTCGGCGGTGTGTTCCACCGTCACCGCGCAGGCCTCGGGGCCGGGCGCGTCGACGAAGTGGGCGAGCGGCCAGATCCCCTCGTCGCGGATCCCGGCAGCGGGGCCGAAGCTGAGGACGCGGGCCAGGTACGAGCGCTGGTGCCACAGCTCGGGCCCGCGTGTCGCCTCCGAGAGGAGGTGGCCGAGGACCCGGTCGGGCGCCACCGGCGGGCGCTCGGGGGCGATCCCGAAGTGCACCTGCGCGATGTGGAGGGCAAGCACTCGCGCGTTGTACCGAGCGCCCTGCACCGCCCCGGAGTTGCTCGGCACGCCGTGCTTCTTGAGGCCGGACATGGCCTGGCTGATCGTGCCGGCGAAGTAGACGCCCGGCACGGTCACGCTCTCCCAGTACGGCGTCAGCACCGGCAGCTTGCCCTGGTTGAAGGTCTGGACGCCGAGCGCGGCGAGGTCGCCGAGAGGCGTCCCGAAGCCGGTCGCGGCGATCACCGCCTCGGCCTGGAAGAGCAGCTCTCGCGACGTCATCGTGGAGCGGGCGACGACGCGGTAGCCGCCCGCCGTCCGCTCGATCCGCTCGATCGAGGCGTCGATGAGGTGGATCCCGCCGCCGATGACGGCGTCCTCGTAGGGCTGCAGGTAGCGCGCCCGGATCCCCACCAGGGAGCGGGTCACGACGGAGAGCTTCGCCGGTCGGGGAGAGGCGAGCACGATCTGGCTCGCCCACGGCAGGAGACCCTCGGCCAGCTCGAAGCCGGAGTTGCGCTTGCCGACGATGAAGACGCGCCGCCCGGCGTAGTCGGCCGCCGATCGCGTCTCGGCGTAGTGCGGCACCTGGTCGAGGCCCAGCGTCGCCGGCTTCCACGGCTCGGCCATGCCGACGGCGAAGACGAGCAGACGGGCCCGGTACTCGCCGTCGGTCGTCTCGAGGACGAAGCGATCGCCCTCGCGGCGCGTCGCCGTCCAGCGACAGCCGTAGCGGACGGCGACCCGCGTTCGCTCGGCGAAGGCGGCGAGGTTGCGCTCCATCTCCGGTCGCGCCGGGAACTCCGAGCTGCCGTCCATGAACGTCGCCGCCAGGCCGCGGTGCTCGGGCTCCTCGGCGAGCAGGCTGTTCCAGTCGTAGCGCTCGTAGTAGCGGTCGGTCCGCTCGTACGGGGCGTGCGGGCGCGTCCAGCTGAGGAGGCGCTGGAAGATCGGGAAGCGGCGGAACATGCCGCCCGGCGCCGGGTCGGCGGAGACGACCGCGTGGGGTACCCCGACACGCCCCAGGCAGTAGCTCACCTGGAGGCCGCCGGGCCCGCTCCCCACCACGACGACGGGGTAGTCGCCGGGCGGGAACGGCCGCTCGGCTAGCTCCGCCACCGGTTCGCGTTGCGCAGCCGGCGGGCCTGCGCCTGGAGCATCCGGTACATCACCCGCGGGTGGGCCAGCAGGAACCGCTCCACCTCCGGCCCGGCCAGGAAGAGACAGCGGAGGGGCCGGAGCGCCACGACGTCGGCGATGGGCGGCTCGCCGAGGAGGATGGAGACCTCCCCGAAGAAGTCGCCACGCGAGAGGGTGGCGCGATCCTCGCCGTCGACGCGCACGGCCGCCTCGCCCTCGACGATCACGTAGAAACCGGTCCCGCTGAACCCCTGCCGCAGGATCCGCTGGCCCCCGGTGAACCACTCCTCCTCGAGGGTGTGGGCGACCGCCTCGAGCTGCGGGCGAGCGAGGTCGGCGAAGAGGGTGAGCCCCGCCAGGATGTCGACGGTCTCATCCGCGTCGGTCATCGCGGTCAGCCTCGGTGCGCGCAGGCGGCCTCCGCTGGGACGCCGGGCCGCCGCGTGTCGCTATCGTCTCACGGCCGGTGCCGCGCCGCCAGGAGGATGCGTGCGCCGCCGGCCTCTCCCCGCGGCGGTAGCGCGCGGGTCTGCCGCCGCCCGGTCCGTCGCGTTGCGTGCCAGACCCCATCGAGGTTGGCGCCAGGGAATGGACGGGGCCGAGTGAAGGTGCCGGATTCCGGTCGGGTTGGCGTTACGCGCGATCCCACCACTCCGACGCCTCCCCGGCGGGGCGCCAACGGGGACGTCCGCGCGCCGCGGAGCGTGGCGTCGAGCGTGGCGCGGCGGCGGCGGACGGCCGGGCCGGTCGCCGGACGGCCAGATCGGTCGCCGGACGCGCCATGAACCCACGTAGCGCCAACGTGGCTGGAATCCGGTGCGTTCCGGGCCGCTCGCCGCGGGCAACGCCGGCCCGGCTGGAATCCGGTGGGATCGCCGCCGGCGCGGCCGGCGCGGCCGGCGAGGCGGGGTGAGGCGCGGCTGAGGCTCCCTGCCCGGTGCACGCGGCGGCACGGCAGGCACCCCGCCCGCCGCCGGCCGCAGTCCATGGCCGACCCTCAGTGGCGGTGGTGCTCGCTGGTGGCGCGAAGGCGGCGCGCCACCTCGCGCAGGATCGCCAGCATCAGCTTCG
>MGMJ01000026.1 GCA_001794945.1 Chloroflexi bacterium GWC2_73_18 | reverse complement strand
TGCAGCTGGTCGCGCAGGATGAGGTAGAGGCCGCCCCCGAATACGAGGAGGGCAGCGGCGAGGAGCCCGGTGAAGAGGAGAGTCAGTCGGGCCCGGATCGCCAGGCGGGGACGCGGCCGATTCACTCCTTCAGGACGTAGCCCGCGCCACGGACCGTGTGGATGAGGCGCGGCTCCCCGTTCGCCTCGAGCTTGTTGCGGAGGTAGCGCACGTAGACCTCGAGCACGTTCGATTCGCCACCGAAGTCGTACGACCAGACGCGGTCCATGATGACGTCGCGGGTCAACACCTTGCGCGGATGACGCATGAAGAGGAGCAGCAGGTTGTACTCGGTGGTGGTGAGCGGGATCGTCCGCTCGCCTCGGTGCGCCTCGCGGGCGTCGACGTCGAGCTCGAGGTCGACGAAGCGCAGGATCTCACCGGAGGGCGCGGCCCTCCGCCGCAAGAGCGCGCGGACCCGCGCCAGCAGTTCCTCGAACGAGAACGGCTTGACCATGTAGTCGTCGGCGCCCGTTTCCAGGCCCTCGACGCGGTCGCGCACCTGGTCCCGCGCGGTCAGCATGAGGATCGCCGTCTCGTCGCCGGCGGCGCGCAGGCGCCGGCAGACCTCCAGCCCGTCGATGCCGGGGAGCATGACATCGAGGACGACCAGGTCCGGCAGGTGCTCCCGGGCCTTGGCCAGGCCTTCCTCACCGGTCGCCGCCTCGACGACCCGGTAGCCCTCGTAGACCAGCCCCCGCCTCACGACGGCGCTGATCTTCGGGTCGTCATCGATCACCAGGATCCGGACAGCGTCGCTCATCGCCTGCATGCTACCGATCGTCCCTCCTCACCCTGAGAGCGAGGTGAGGACCGGGTGAGCGTACCCTGAGCGCCGCCTAGGCCTCGGCGACCTCGCAGATGCCAGGCTCGACCGGTGGCTGCAGGGCGAGCCGCCGCTCCTCGTCCAGAACCGCCTTGATCTCCGGGTACGCGTCGCCCAGGCAGCAGCTGCAGGACTCGTACCAGCGGCGCATCCCCTCGTCGATGACGGGAGGTGTGCCCGTGGACGGCGACGGCGAGGTCCCGGCGACCGCGTACGCCTCGGGCTCTTCCTGGAACGCCCGCAGGCAGCCGCTCCGGCAGAAGGCGTAGACGCGGCCGTCGCGCTCGAGCAGCAGGCCGCGCCCGCGGGCGAGCGCCGGGTCCACGCTCATCCCGCAGACCGGGTCGTGCAGCGGCGCCTCGACCGTCATGCGGTCAGCCCTTCGCCGCGGCGGCGCGCCGCGAACCGGGCTTGCGCCCACGCCGGGAACGCCGCTCGGGCGTCATCAGCCCGACGAAGAAGCGATCGCCGAACGGGCGGACGGCGATCTCGACGCCGGCGTCGGCGGCGACCTTGAGGAGGCGACGGCGGATCGTCGCCGGCTTGTCATCGGGACCGAGCTTCACCTCGAAGACCCGACTCGGATCGGTGAGCTTGGAGATGATGCCGCGCGCCAGCTTGCGCTCCTGGGCGAGTCGTTCCCTCGCCCGCGGACCGAGCTCCCGCGGCTTGCGCGGCTGCGGCCTGTATTCGAGCACCGACGGATCGGCGACCGATCGGATCCTGACCATCTTCGATCCCTTCATTTGATCTTCCCGCGTGCGAGTCGTGCGACGCGCACCACCACACCCCCGACGTGGCAAGGGTACACGTTCATCCCGGGTCGGCACGCGAAATGCGCCGCCGCATTCGACAGACCGGGTCGCCGATCAGCGGAAGAGGTTCGTCAGCCAGCGCCAGCGGCGCGGCACCTCCGGTGGATCTGCGGTCCGGGTCGCCAGCTCGAGGACGTGGGGCGCGAGAAGCGTGTGGATCCTCTCGGTGATCGCCCGGGCCGCCTCGCGCTCCTCGGCCGAGCCGGGCGGCGGCGGCGCGTCCAGCGCGGCCAGCCCGAGCGGGCGGACCGGCGGCAGGACGCGGAGCGACATCCTCTTGCCCCGGTAAAGCTCCCCGGTCCCCGCCAGGGCGACGGGGAGGATCGCCGCCCCGGTCCGCAGGGCGAGGTACCCGAGCCCGCCGCGGAATCGCTGGACCGCCTCCGGCTCCCCCGCCCGGCCACCCTCGGGGAAGATGGCGAAGACGGCCCCGGCGTCGAGCACGGCGCGCGCCGATTCGAGGTGCGGCTCGATCGAGACGCCGCCGCGGTAGACCGGCAGGATGCCGCCGAGCCGGCGCATGAACCACTCGCGCCAGCGGCGCCGGAACGTCGCCGCGCCGCTCCCCAGGTACCAGATCCGCGGCTCGAGGGGGAACGCTCCCACCAGCAGGAACGCGTCGATCCAGCTCCGATGGATGGCGCAGGCCAGGATGTACGGGCCGGCGGGACGGTGCTCCATCCCCTCGACGCGCAAATGGAGCCCGAAGACGCCGAAGGCGACCAGGCGGCCGAACGGCGCCAGCACGCGCAGTCGCCAGCCCGGACGCGGGCTCGGGGCGCGGCCGAGCCAGGCGAGCCCCTCGGGCGGGTCGCTCGTGGCAGTCATCCGTGGCAGAGTAGCGGCGCCGCGTCAGCGGCGCGTCGGCCGCGCCGGCCTCGCGCCGGGCGCCGGCTCCCGTTACTCTCTTGGACGCGAGCCTGGAGGCGAGGCCCGGCTCCGGCATGGGCACGGGAGGAAGACCACCGTGGGTGAGGCGCGCATGGCGCCCTACGGCTCGTGGCGATCACCGATCACCGCCGAGCTGGTCGCGACCGGCGGCACCTGGCTGCGCCACGTCATGCTCGACGGGGACGACGTCTACTGGCTCGAGCTGCGGCCGGCCGAGGGCGGCCGGACCACGGTGGTGCGTCTCGATCGCACCGGCGCGAGCTCCGACGTCAGCCCGCCCGGCGCCAACGTCCGGACGCTCGTCCACGAGTACGGCGGCGGGGCGGCCGCGGTGGCCGACGGGACCCTCTACTTCTCCGAGTTCGTCGACCAGCGCCTCTACCGCCAGGACCCCGGTGCGGCCCCTCGGCCGATCAGCCCGGAGGTGCCGGACCGCGCCCTCCGCTACGCGGACCTCGCCGTCGACCGCGGCCGCGGCCTCCTCTTCTGTGTCCGCGAGGACCACCGCGCCGCCGGGCACGAGGCGGTCAACACGATCGCGGTCCTCGACCTCGACGGCGTCGGCGAGGGGCGCGTCGTCCTCGCCGGACACGACTTCTACTCGAGCCCGCGGCTCAGCCCGGACGGGACACGCCTCGCCTGGCTCGGCTGGGACCATCCGAACATGCCCTGGGACGGCTGCGAACTGTGGGCCGGGGAGATCGCCGCGGACGGCTCGATCGTCGGCGCCCGACTCGTCGCCGGCGGGCCGGAAGAATCGATCTACCAGCCGGAGTGGTCGCCCGACGGCGTCCTCCACTTCGTCTCCGACCGGACCGGCTGGTGGAACCTCTACCGCTGGCGTGACGGCCCGGCCGAGCCGCTCTACCCGGCCGAGGCCGAGTTCGGGCGCCCGCAGTGGCTCTTCGGCTCCTCCACCTACGCCTTCCTCGGCGACAAGCGCATCGCCTGCGCCGACCAGGTGGACGGGCGCGACCGCCTCTCGCTGCTCGACCCGGGGGCCGGCCGCCTCGAGCCGCTCGACGAGCGCTGGAGCGAGATCCTCTACCTGCGCGCCGCGGGCGGGCGCCTTGTCTTCGTGGGCGGGTCGCCGACCGAGCCGTCGGCGCTGGTGCGCCTGGACCCGGAGAGCGGCCGGTGCGAGGTGCTGCGGCGCGAGCGCGAGCTCGACCTCGATCCCGACTACCTCTCCGCGCCACGGGCGGTCGAGTTTCCGACCGAGGGCGGGCTGACGGCCCACGGCCTCCTCTACCTGCCCCGCAACGCCGATGTCGCTGCCCCGCCGCTCGAGCGCCCACCGCTCCTCGTCAAGAGCCACGGCGGGCCGACGTCGGCCGCGTCCGGGGCGTTGGAACTGGAGATCCAGTTCTGGACGAGCCGGGGCTGGGCCGTGCTCGACGTCGACTACGGCGGCAGCACCGGCCACGGACGCGCGTACCGGCGGCGCCTGGAGGGCAACTGGGGCGTCGTCGACGTCGACGATTGCGTCAACGGGGCGCGTCACCTCGTCGCGCAGGGTCTCGTGGATCCGGAGCGGCTGGCCATCGACGGAGGGAGTGCCGGCGGCTACACGACCCTCTGCGCGCTCACCTTCCGCGACACGTTTCGGGCCGGGGCGAGCTACTACGGGATCGGCGACCTCGAGGCGTTCGTGCACGACACCCACAAGTTCGAGTCGCACTACCTCGAGCGGTTGGTGGGACCGTACCCGGAGCGCATCGACCTCTACCGCGAGCGCTCGCCGATCCGTTTCGTGGACCGGCTCTCCTGCCCGGTCATCCTCTTCCAGGGCCTGGAGGACGCGATCGTGCCGCCCAACCAGGCCGAGATGATGGTGGAGGCGCTGCGCGCCAAGCGCCTGCCGGTCGCTTACCTCCCCTTCGAGGGCGAGCAGCACGGCTTTCGCCGGGCCGAGACGATCCGGCGGGCGCTCGAGGCCGAGTACTACTTCTTCGCCCGCGTCTTCGGCTTCGAGCCCGCCGACCCGATCGAGCCGGTGCCGATCGAGAACATCTGAGGCCGACTGGTGGGGCGGCTCCGGCTCGGCCCCGCTCGCACGCGACTCGCTACCCCTCCTGGTGGTAGAACCCGGGCCCGGCACGCTTGGACCGCGGCGCAGAACGCACCTCGGCGGACCGGCCACGAGGGGCACGGGCCGCCGTCACCCACTGGCAGTCGTACGCGCCCCTCGCGGCCCGACGCAGCCCGCCGTGGGAGTCCCTCTGCCGAGAGATCCCGGGCGCTCAGCGGTACGCTCCGAGTCGCGCGCGCGCCCCGCTGAGCAGCTCCCGGGCGCGCTCGCGGGCCAGGTTCCAGGCCGGCCACGAGCGCGAAGCCGCGTCGGCGTCGAGGGCGGCGAGGCGGGCGCCCAGCGCGATGCCGATCACCTCGCGCTCCGGTTCCGGGAGCGACGGCAGCGCATCGAGCAGGACCGGCACGGCGTCGTCGCCGAGGCCGGCGAGGTAGTAGGCGTCCAGCCCGGTCTCGCCGTCGGGCGGCACGAGTGACGGGTCGAGCGCACGCGCCACGTTCTGGCCGGTGACGAACGACCGCGGCCCGACCAGGTTGACCGCGACCGCCACCGCCAGGCCAGCGACGGCGAGCGCGTGGAGGAGCCAGCGCGTCCGCCCCGCGACGAGGGCGCCGATCGTGACCGCGATGCCGACACCGAGCCAGGCGATCGCCGCAAGAGCATAGAAGCGGAGCTCGGTCCAACCGTAGGCGTCCTGGTAGAGCCGGAGCCGGAGGGCAGCCGATACGAGCACGATCGCCGTGAGGCCGGCCAGGGCGACCGCGGCCGCGACGTGGCCGCGCGTCCGCCGCGCGACGGCGGTCTCGAGGGCGAGGATGACGCCGCCCGCCAGGAAGCCGACTCCGGTCAGCTCGAAGAAGCCGCTGCGCGCGTAGGCGCTGTAGGTGAGGCCGGTCAGCGCCAGCGTGTCGCGTCCCCCGAAGAGGTAGGCAGCCTGCAGGCCCACGAAGGCGGCGAAGAGGAGGTCGAGGGCGACGAGGACGACCAGCGCCTCGGTCGCCCCCAGGCGCGGCCGCGGCAGAAGCCGAGCGACCGCTTCCTCTCCGGCGGCGAGCGGCTCGTCGCCGATCCTCGTGGCGGCGAAGAGCAGGCCGCCCGCCAGCCAGGCGGCGAAGAGGGCGAAGGCACTGCGCGCCGGCAGGTCGCCGAGGTCGATCGACCAGGACAGGAGGTCCCCGAGGTACCGGGCGAAGACGGCGTCGGCCGCGGCGAAGAGGAGGGCGAAGAGGGCGAGCAGGGGCAGGGCGATGGCGAGGCCCCGCAGTACCGGCGCGGCGGCCCGGACCGCCAACCGGGCGCCGATCCTCGGTCGGACCGCTGGACCGAGCGTGGCGAGGGGCCGCGCGACGCCGGAGGCGACGAGACCGACCAGCCAGGCGCCCAGCACGACCAGGCCCGTCACGGAACGGCGCGTGACAGGGACGCCGCCGATCGCCGCCGTCGCCGCCCCACCCAGGGCGATCCCGGCCGGCACATCGAAGACGAGGAGCGCCGGGTCGGTCCGCAGGGCTGCGAAGGCGGCGAACAGGAGCGCCGCCGGACCGAGCCAGAGGTCGGCCCGGTCGAGCCGCCGGCGCGCCGGACGGGCCAACGCGGCACAGGCAAGGAGCGCCGCCACGGCGATCGGCAGGTTGACCCCGAGCGGCGTCCCGAAGAAGAGCATCTCGGCGAGCGTGCCGAGGGCGAGGGCGCCGCCCAGGAGCCGGGCGGCGGTGCGGGTCTCCACCAGTGCCTCCGGAGACGGACGAATGCTTCGGACCGCGGCCGGCCCGGCTGTGCGACGGGTCGCGCCACCCGGCTGTTGCGGGCGGTTCGCGGTACGCTGGGGACGTGCCGGTCATCACCGTCTCGCGGCAGTTCGGAGCGGGGGCCGCGGCGGTGGGGCGCCTGCTGGCGCGGCGCTTCGCCGCCGAGTACCTCGACCGCGGGGTCGTCTTCCGCGCCGCTCAGCGCGCCGGCATCCCGCTGGCCCTCGCCGAGGAGCTCGACGAGCGGGCGCCCGGCTGGCTGACGCGCCTGGGGATGGCCTTCGGGGCCGCCTATCCGGAGGTCGTCGTCCCCTATCTCTCCCCGACGGTCCCGGTACCGAGCGAGGACCAGCGGCTCGCCGAGCTGACGCGGGGCGTCATCCTCGAGGCGGCGGAGCGCGGCAACGCGGTCATCGTGGGACGCGGCGCCGCCTTCATCCTGGCCGATCGCCCGGGCGTCCTGCACGTCCAGCTCGAGGCCTCACTGGAGGCGCGCATCCGCTACTGCATGATGGAGGCGGAGGAGGTGCCGCGCGACGCGCGGCCCGGCGAGGCGCCGCTGCGCCGGCTCTGCCTCGAGGTGGACCGGGCGCGGGCGGCCTACGTCCGCCGCCACTTCGGGGTCGACTGGCGCGATCCGAGCCACTACCACCTGGTCATCGACACGGGACGTCTCGGCCTCGAGACGGCGGTCGAGGTGATCGCGCTGGCCGCCGAGCGGCTGGCGGGACGGGAGCGGTGACGGGAGGGCCCACCACGGCTCCGGGCCGCTCGCGACGCGACCCCATCGCGGCCCTGCGGCACCGCAACTTCCGCTTCTTCTGGACCGGCCAGCTCGTCTCACTGACCGGGACCTGGATGGCCCAGGTCGCCCAGGCCTGGCTCGTCCTTCAGCTGACGAACGAGCCGCTGGCGCTGGGGGTCGTCGTCGCCGTGCAGTACACGCCGGTCCTCGCCTTCGGCTTGCT
>MGMJ01000025.1:5045-7650 GCA_001794945.1 Chloroflexi bacterium GWC2_73_18 | reverse complement strand
CCGCGCGCCGGCTGGCGACCTCGATCTCGGCGGCACCCTCAGCGGCCGGCGAGCCGGCGGGGAGGTCGGCGCGCAGCAGCGCAGCATTCCCCATGATCGTCGTGAGCAGGTTGTTGAAGTCGTGGGCGATGCCGGCTGCGAGCGCTTCGAGACCGGCCATCTTCTGGGCGTGGAGGAGCGTCTCGTCGGCCCGCTTCCGCTCGGCCAGGTCGATCACGGCGCCGAGCGTTCCGACCGTCCGTCCCTCGCCATCGCGGACACCGGAGACGAAGAGGAGCGCGGGAAAGCCCGAGCCATCCTTCCGCTGGAGCTCGAACTCGCCCTGCCAGGACCGCCCAGCGGCGACGGCGTCGCGGATCGCCAGCGCCTCCTCCTGGCGATCGAGCGGCACGATCACGCCCCTCGCCACGCGGCCTGCCATCTCCTCGCGGGACCACCCGTAGAGTCGCTCGGCGGCGCGGTTCCAGTGGACGATCCGGCCATCCATGTCGGTCGCCGCCACCGCCACCCCGACCTGATCGAGGAGGTCGGCGTGGAACGCCGTCCGCGCGTTCTCGGCGGCGAGATCGTCCCGCGCCGCGGTGAGGGCGGCGTTCGCCGATCGGATCTCGTCCAGCGTCGCGCGGAGACGGGCTGTGAACGCCACGAGCAGGTAGAGGAGGACCGACGCCCCGATGGCGAGCGAACCGAGGCGGACCACGGGGCCGAGCCAGGCCGGGCCGACGTCGGCCGAGGGGAGGAACTCGATGAGCGCGCCGGCGACGACGCTCGCCGAGAGCGCCACGGCGGCCAGCAGCGCGAGGGCGCGGCCGCGGACGTACGGGAGGGCGATCGTGACGGCGATCAGAGGGACCAGGATGAGGACGTTGTCGCGGAACGGCGCGAGGGGCGCGGCGGCGAGACCGACCGCCATCGCACCACCCGTGACGAGCATTGTCGCGGTCGCGACCCCGATCCGGGCGAGGGAGCGCCAGACGATCGCGAGCACCGCCGCGAAGGAGAGCGTGAGGAGCGCGGCCGCGCCGGCACGCGGCTCCCCGAGCGTGAGGAAGATGGTCCCCTCGGCCAGCGTAGAGAGGATCGTGGCGGCCAGGAACAGGCGGAGGACCGCGCGCAGGGACGCCACCGCCCCATCGTCGGCGTCGGCGCGGCTACCCCGATCCCGTTCGTCCGTCATGCCTCCCCCGTCCGGCGCCACGCCCGAGCGGGCGGCGGCGTGCCGCCCATGATACGGCCGGCGCCCGGGCCTACTCCCGCAACAGCGTCCGCAGCGCCGCCTTGACCCTGTCCTCCAGCGATGCCCCGGCAGCGGTCGCCCCGGCCGCCTCGCGGGCCGCTTCGCGCGCCTCGCCGGCACTGTAGCCGAGCGCCTGCAGCGCGGCGATCACCTCGGTCTCGCCGGCCGCGGCGCCCCGCCGGCCGCCGGCCGCGGCGGCGGCCGCCATGCCGGCCGCGGCGACCTTCTCCTTCAGCTCCAGGATGACCCGCGCCGCCAGCTTCTTGCCGACGCCCGGGATGGCCGTCAGGACCGCCTCGTCCGACTGGAGGATGGCGAGCTGCAGGTCGGCGACCGGGCGCGAGGCGACGATGGCGAGCGCCACCTTGGGGCCGACACCGGCCACCGTCTGGAGCTGCTCGAAGAAGCCGAGCTCCTCGGGCGTGCGGAAGCCGTAGAGCGCCTGCGCGTCCTCGCGGACGAGGTGGTAGGTGTGGAGCCGCAGGCGCGTGCCGGGATGGGCCGCGGCCAGCACCGCCGGCCCGGCGAAGACCCGGTAGCCGATCCCGCCGGCCTCGATGACCAGCGAATCCAGCCCGATGGCGGCGACGACCCCCTCGACCGATGCGATCACGCCGCCGATCCGGCCGACCGGCGCCTAGGCCGCCCGGTGGGCGTGGGCGAGGCAGATGGCGACCGCCAGCGCGTCGGCCGCGTCGTCGGGGCGCGGCAGGGCCGGCAGCCCCAGGACGAGTTGCACCATCCGCTGCACCTGCTCCTTGGGCGCCCGACCGTAGCCGGTGACAGCGACCTTGACCTCGTTGGGCGTGTACTCGTGCACGGGGATGCGGTGCTGGGCGGCGGCCAGCAGGACGACGCCGCGCGCCTGGCCGACAGCGAAGGCGGTCTGCACGTTCTTGTTGAAGAAGAGTCGCTCGACGGCGACGAGCGCCGGGCGGTGCGTCTCGATCAGCTCGCCGATGCCGGCGTGGATCGCCAGCAGCCGCCCCTCGGGGCTGACCGACGGGTCGGTCGTCAGGCAGCCGAAGTCGATCGCCCGCAGGCGCGTCCCCGTCCGCTCCAGGACCCCGTAGCCGGTCGCCGCCGTCCCCGGGTCGATGCCGAGGACGATCACCCGGCGGCCGCCTCGGCGAAGACCTCGTCGGGGATCTCGAAGTTGGCGGTCACCCGCTGCACGTCGTCGTGATCTTCCAGCGCTTCGATCAGCTTCAGGTTCTGTCGTGCCCGCGCCGGCTCGACCTCGACGGTGTTCTTCGCCGCCATCGTCAGCTCGGCCGAGTCGATCCGCACGCCCGCCGCCTCCAGCGCCCGGCGTACCGATTCGAGATCCGACGGCTCGGTGTAGATCTCGAGCGGGTCGGCGTCGGT
>MGMJ01000025.1:130-5038 GCA_001794945.1 Chloroflexi bacterium GWC2_73_18 | reverse complement strand
TCGCTGGCCCCGGCGTCGATCGCCGCCAATGCCACGTCGTCGGGATCCTGGCCGCGGCGCGGCACGGCGATGGCGCCGCGCGCCTCGAACTGCCAGGCCACGCTGCCGCCGCCGGCGAGCTGGCCGCCCGCCTTGGTGAAGATCGAGCGGATGTCGGCCGCCGTCCGGTTGCGGTTGTCGGTCGCCGCCTCGACCAGGATGGCCACGCCGCCGGGGCCGTAGCCCTCGTAGGCGATCTCCTCGTACTGGACCGCGTCCCCGCCGCCGATCGCGCGGTCGATGGCGCGACGGATGTTCTCGGCCGGCATGTTGATGGCGCGCGCCTTGTCGATGGCGAGGCGGAGCTTGTAGTTGCCGTCGGGGTCGCCACCGCCCTCGCGCGCCGCGATCTGGATCTCGCGCGTCACCTTGGTGAACAGGGCACCGCGTCGCGTGTCGTTGGCGCCCTTCTGGCGCTTGATCTGGGACCACTTGGAATGGCCGGACATCGTCGGCGATTCTACAGGGCCGACCTCCCGACCGCCCGGGCGCCGGCGGTATCATGGCCGCCAGCCACTTCCCGCCGTCCGCCCCCCGGGGCGACGCGCCATCGCAGCGTGACGAGAGGCCTGCCGACCCGATGAAGACCGTCGATACTGCCCACCTGCGCAACGTCGTCCTCGCTTCGCACTCGGGTGTCGGCAAGACGACGCTGGCCGAGCACCTCCTTCACCGCGCCGGCGCCATCGGCCGGCTCGGCAAGGTCGACGACGGGACCGCCAGCCTCGACTTCGAACCCGAGGAGCAGAAGCGCCACATCTCGCTCTCCCTGGCGGTCGCCTCACTCGACCATGCCGGCCATCGCGTCACGCTGATCGACACGCCCGGCTACCTCGACTTCGCCGCCGAGGTGACCGAGGGTTTCGCCGCCGCCGACGGGGCGGTCTTCCTGATGGACGCCTCCGGCGGCGTCGAGGCGGGGACCGAGATGGCGGTCGCAAGGGGCCGTCGCAGCGGCACCGCGGCACTCTTCTTCCTCTCACGCTGCGACCGTGAGAACGCCGACCCGGGCGCTGCGCTCGATGCGCTGCGGGCCGCCTTCGGCTCGAAGATCGCGCCACTCCACCTGGCGATCGGCGCGGCCGCCGCGTTCTGCGGCTACGTCGACCTGGTGCGCATGCGCGCCTTCACGCTCCAGGGCGGAGCGATGGTCGAGGGCGAGATCCCGGGCGAGCTGGCCGGCGAGGCCGCCCGCCGCCGCGACCAGCTCCTCGAGGCGGCGGCCGAGGCCGACGACGACGTCATGGCCAAGTACCTCGACGGCGAGGAGATCGGCGCCGACGAGCTCGACGCCTGCCTCTCCCAGGGCGTCCGCCGCAGCGTCCTGGCGCCGGTCCTCGTCGGATCGGCGCTGAAGGAGATCGGCACCGCCGCCCTCCTCGACGCCATCGTTCGCTACCTCCCCTCCCCCGCCGAGCGGCCGGCCGTCGTGGCTCGCGATCCGAAGGGCGGCGAGGTGCCGCTCGCCGCCGACCCGGCTGGGCCGCTCTGCGTGCGCGTCTTCAAGACGACCGCGGACCCCTTCGTCGGGCGGCTCACCTACCTGCGCGTCGTGTCGGGCACGCTGCGCGGGCAGGGCAACGCCTTCAACGCCGCGCGCGGCCAGGAAGAGCGGATCGGGGGCCTCCTCCACCTCAGGGGACACGAGCAGGAGCCGGCCGAGGAGCTGGCCGCGGGAGAGATCGGGGCGGTCGCCAGGCTGGGCGTCACCGGCACCGGCGACACGCTCTCGACCAGGGAGCGCCCGCTCCTGCTGCCGCCGCTCGAGTTGCCCGAGCCGACGCTCCCGGTCGCCGTCGAGCCCCAGTCGAAGGCCGACCTCGACAAGCTCGGGCCGGCCCTCCAGCGGATGCACGAGGAGGAGCCGGCCACCCGCGTCGAGCGCCACCCGGAGACGTCCGAGACGATCCTCTGGGCGATGGGCGAGACCCACGTCGCCGTCATCGCCGAGCGACTCAAGCGAAAGTTCGGGGCGGCGATCCTGACGCGGGCGCCCCGCGTCCCCTATCGGGAGACGATCCGCGGCAAGACCCGGGCACACGGCCGCTACAAGAAGCAGACCGGCGGCCACGGCATGTTCGCCGACGTCTGGATCGAGATCGAGCCGAACCCGGACGGAGGGGTCGTCTTCGCCGACCACGTCGTCGGCGGCGCCGTCCCCAAGGGCTTCTTCCCCGGCGTCGAGAAGGGGATCCGCGAGGCGGCGGCGGAGGGCGTGGTCGCCGGCTATCCGCTGATCGACTTCAAGGCGACGCTCTATGACGGCCAGTTCCACACCGTCGACTCGAACGAGCTGTCGTTCAAGATCGCCGCCTCGATGGCCCTCAAGCAGGGCGTCATGGAGTGCAAGCCCGTCCTCATGGAGCCGATCCAGCTGGTCGAGGTGCGTGTCCCCGAGCGGTTCATGGGTGACGTCAACCGCGACCTGAACGGCCGGCGCGGCCGCGTGATGGGGATGGACCCGGCCGGCGACGGCATGCACGTGATCACCGCCCACGTGCCGCAGTCGGAGCTCTTCACCTACGCCACCGAGCTGCGCTCGCTGACCGGCGGCCGCGGGACCTTCACGGCCACCCTTGACCACTACGAGGACGTCCCGGCCTACCTGGCCGAGAAGATCGTCGAGGCACACCGGAAGGGAACGAAGGAGGGCTGAGCGAACAGCGGGGCGGCAACACGGACCCGTCCGCTCCGGGTCCGGTCTGGTGCAAACGACGTATTCATCTTCCCTGGTGGCATGTGCTACGCTCCGCGACCAGCGGGGGAAACACGATTGATGCGCAGCGTCCCTCAGTCGCATCGTGATTGCGGTCGGGCCCTACCTTGCTCCATCCTCGTGGCCAGGCTGTGCTGGGGAGACGATCAGCACGCTGGGAGATAGCAGCACGGCTGACCCTTCCGCCGACACGCAGGCGATGCTCGATGCGTGCCCGCACGTCACGCTGATCGTCGACCGCCAGGGGAAGATCGCCTTCGCGAACCACTGCGTCGTGGACGTGTTGCGATACCAGCCAGACGAGCTGGTCGGGATGCCGGTGCACGTGCTGGTGCCGGACCCGGTTCGCGACGTCCACCAGGCTCACGTCGAGGCCTACTTTCGCAATCCGGTGGCGCGGGCGCTCGGATCGGGACGGGACCTCGCCGCCGTGCGCCGCGACGGCACCGTCTTCCCGGTCGAGATCAGTCTGAGCCCACTCGACACCGACGAGGGACCGCAGGTGCTCGTCCATCTCGTCGATATCACCGTCCGCAAGGGACTGGAAGCGGAGCTCCTGCGCCAGGAGAAACTGGGGGCGATCGGGCGGCTCACGGGCGGGATCGCCCACGACTTCAACAACCTGCTGACGGCGATCTCCGGGTATGGTGAGCTGGCGCGCGCCGGCCTGGCGCCGGATCACCCGGTCGCGGCCGACATCGGGAGCCTGCTCGACGCCGCGGCCTCTGCCTCGGCCTTGACCGGCCAGCTGCTCGCCTTCAGCCGCCGGGAGGCGCCCAAGGTCGAGCCGGTCGACTGGGGCGCGCTCCTCCGCGGCATCGAACCGCTCTTGCGCCGCCTGATCGGTGAGACGATCGTCCTGCGGGTCGAGACAAGCACGGTCCCGCTGAGCGTGCTGGGCGACCCGGAGCAGCTCCGCCAGGTGGTGGTCAACCTGGCGCTCAACGCGCGGGACGCGATGCCGGGCGGCGGGACACTCTCGATCCGGGCGGCCGCGGCGGCCGATGGCTCGTCAGTGGGCCCGTCATCACGGCCCTGGGTTCGCCTGACGCTGAGTGACACCGGGACGGGGATCGATTCGGCGACACGCGAGCGGATCTTCGAGCCCTTCTTCACGACCAAGCCGGCTGGGCTCGGCACGGGCCTGGGACTCGCCACGGTGCAGGCGGTGGTGGCCAACGCTGGCGGCCGCATCGACGTCGAAAGCGAGCCGGGCCGCGGCACCACGTTCGACATCTTCATGCCTGCGGTCCTCGAGGCAGTCATCTCCGAGCCGGCAGAGGCCACTGCTCCAGAGGACGACGCGACCCGCGCGGCAACCGGGAGGGAGACGATCCTCCTCGCCGAGGACGAGTCGGCGCTCCGCGTCGTGGTCCGGCAGATCCTGACGCGGCACGGGTACCGGGTGGTCGAGACCGCCGACGGCATGGAGGCCGCGGCCGCCGCCGTGGCGCACGATGGGACGATCGACCTCCTCCTGACCGATGTCGTCATGCCCGGCCTGGACGGGCGACAGCTGGCGGCACGTCTCCGGAGCGAGCGACCGTCGCTCCGGGTCGTCTTCATGTCGGGCTACGACTCGAATGACGACGGCGACCGTCTCGGCGGCAGGCCAGACCGCGTGATCGGAAAGCCGTTCACGCCCGACGAGCTGCTGCGCACGGTCCGCGACGTGCTCGACCGGCTCGACCCGACCGGCTGACACAACGGCCGCGCCGCGCGGACGGGCCGGGCGCGCGGACGGGGCCGGCGCCCGTCAGTCGTGGACCTTGCGGATCCAGAAGATGTGGCGCTCGCCCTCCGAGCGCTGGCCGAGGATCTCGTGCCGGGTCACGTGCGCCCAGGCGGGGGCGTCGGCGAGCATCCCCGGGTCGGTCGCGCTGATCTCGATCAGCTGGCCGACCCGCGCCTGGCGGATCGCCGCGGCGAGGCGGACGATCGGCTCGGGGCAAAGGAGGCCGTCGGCGTCGACGACGATGTCGGCGCGCGGACGGTCGCCGGGCTGCGCGGGCGGCGCGGGCGGTCGGGGCGGAGCGCTCTCGAGGGACACGGTGCGGCGGAGCGTAGGGCCGGCCCGGCCCCGCGTCAAACGGCGGAGCGCGCGGGCAAAGCACCCGATCGTGCGTGCGGGAGTCCCGCGCATAGGTGAGCCC
>MGMJ01000025.1:0-104 GCA_001794945.1 Chloroflexi bacterium GWC2_73_18 | reverse complement strand
GCCGGGCGGCCGGCGCCGGGGCCGGGACGGGCGACCGCGGCCGGGCACGGGCCGTGCCACTGCCAGTGGCAAGATCAACGTTCTCCACGCTGGGGAGGTGGCGC
>MGMJ01000024.1:422-7248 GCA_001794945.1 Chloroflexi bacterium GWC2_73_18 | reverse complement strand
ATCGAGCGCCTGATGGCCGAATGGGAGGCGGAGATGCGCCCGAGGACACCGGGGTCCCACGACGGCTACCTCTTCGTACCGGACGCGGGCGACGGGACGACCGCCCACCTGGTCGCCGTCTTCGACGACGAGGCGAGCTACCGCGCCAGCGCGGCGAGCCCCGAACAGGACGCCTGGTACCGGCGCTTGCGCGCCCTGCTCGAGGCTGATCCCGACTGGATGGACGGCGAGTTCCGCCGGTAGGCGGCTCGGAGCGAAGTGAATGGAGGTTGCCATGCCCGGCCTGATGAAGAAGAACCTCGACGCGCCGGACGAGACGATGAGCTACCCGGACGGGAGCCGCGCCCAGATGCTGGCGCTGGGCGAATCGTTCGTCGCTCGCTCCACGCTCCTTCCCGGCTGGAGCTGGGACACGCAGGTGCGGCGGTACGGCGGCGGCCCGAGCTGCCCCATGACGCACCGCGAGTACGTGGTCTCGGGGCGCATCCGTTACGTCTTCGACGACGGCAGCGAGGCCGAGGCGCAGCCGGGCGACCACCTCCTCATCCCGCCCGGCCACCGCGGCGCAGTCATCGGCGGCGAGCCCTGCGTGCTGCTCGACTGGTAGTCCCGGCGGCGGGAGCGCGAGGCTAGGGGAGGGGCGCCAGGTCGAGGCCGCCGAGCGCCTCGAGCCGGGCGACGAGCGCGTCAGCCTGGTCGGGCGGGAGCGCGACGAGCGGTGGACGGACGGCGCGCCAGCCGTCCTCGCCCGTGTGCCGCGCCATGATTTCCTTGACCGCTGCGACGAGGGGGAACGCCTCGATCGTCGCCCGGAGCTCGGTGAGGTGCGCCTGGAGCGTCTCGGCTTCGGGCGACCGCCAGCGGGCGACGAGCCCGGCCGCCGGGCGGCCCGTCACGTTGATCGTCGCCGAGATGCAGCCGGCGCCCCCGGCCCGCAGCGCGGCGAGCAGGTAACGCTCCGTGCCGGCGAAGACGGCGAAGCCCGGGAAGGCGCGGCACGTCGCCTCGATGCGGGCGAGGTCGCCGCCGGAGTCCTTCGTTCCGGCGACGACGTGCGGATACGCGGCGAGGAGCCGCTCGATCAGCGGCAACGGAAGGTCGATCCCGCTCATCCGCGGGAAGTGGTAGAGGTAGAGCCGGAGCGAGCTGTCTCCGACGCGCTCGATCGTCTCGGCGAAAGCGGCGAAGAGCCCGTCGTCGCTCACCCCCTTGTAGTAGAAGGGTGGCAGGACGAGGACGCCGCCGGCCCCCACCTCGAGGGCGCGCCGCGTCAGGCGGACGGTGTCCGGGACCGCGCAGCAGCCGGTGCCGATGATGATCCGCTCCATCGGCAGGCCGCCCGCGACGAGCGCCTCGGTGATCGCCAGCCGTTCCTCGACCGAAAACGAGTTCGCCTCGCCGGTCGTGCCGAGCACGCCGAGCCCGTCGCAGCCGTTCGCCAGCAGCCAGCGTGCCAGCCGGACCAGGGCGACATCGTCGGGCGCGAGGTCGGCGGTGAGTGGCGTCAGCATGGCGGCGAGGACGCCGCGCGGTCCAGCGACGGTCGGCACAATGGCTGGAGCATAGTCGAGCGGTCATCGTCGGTTGCGCCGCCCGGCACGGTTCGGCTAGCGTTGCCGGGTGACCCCGGACCTGGACCCCGGCCGCGCCGCCCGCCACGCGAGCATCCGTGCCGCCTTCGACCCGCCCGACGGCATCTACCTCGACACCGCCACCTATGGGCTGCCGCCGCGCGCCACGACCGAGGCGCTCCGCGCCGCCCTCGCCGCCTGGTCCGCCGGCAGCGCCGACTGGATGGCCTGGGACCGGCGGGGCGAGGATGCGCGTGCCGCCTTCGGGCGGTTGATCGGGGCGCCGCCGGGGACGATCGCCCTCCAGCCGGCCGTCTCGGTCGCGGTCGCGCAGGTCCTCGCCGCGCTCCCCTTCGACGATCGGACGGAGATCCTGGCGCCCGAGGGCGAGTTCACCAGCGTCCTCTTCCCGGCACTCGCCTCGGCCGGGATCGGCCGGCTCACGGTGCGCGAGGTTCCCCTCGAGGCGCTCGCCGGCGAGGTCCGGCCCTCGACGGCGCTGGTGGCGACCAGCCACGTCCGCTCCGACGACGGCCGGATGGTCGACCTGCCGGCGCTACGCCAAGCGGCCGGCGAGGCCGGCGCGCGGATCCTCCTCGACGGCTCCCACGCCGCCGCGGTCGTGCCGCCGGACGGTGCCGCCTGGGGCGTCGACTACTACGTCGTGGCCGCGTACAAGTGGCTCCTCTCGCCGCGCGGCGTCGCCTTCCTCTACGTCCGGCCCGATCGCCTCGAGGGGATCCCGCCGCTGGCCGCCAACTGGCGCGCCGCCGACGACCCGTACGGCCGCTACTACGGCGGGCCGCTGACCCTCGCCGCCACCGCCGCCCGGCTCGACGTCTCGCTCGCCTGGCACGCCTGGGTCGGGGCGGCCGAGTCGATCGGCTTCCTGGCGGAGATCGACCCGGCCGACCGCGACGCCTGGTCGCGCGGTCTGGCGACCCGGCTCGCCGGGCTGCCCCAGGTACCGGCTCCTCCCGCCGCCATCCTCAGCCTCCGCCTCGCCGACGGGGTGGACCCGGGCCGCATCGCGCAGGCGGGCGTTCGCACCGCCGGCCGTGCCGGCCGGACCCGCGTCGCCCCCTACCTCTACAACACGCCCGACGAGATCGAGACCGCCGCTCGCGTCCTCGCCCCGCTCCTCGACCGCTCGGGCACGCCGTAGGGCGCCGGGGACGCGGAAGGGGAGGGGAATCGACGCCCCCGGCCCACCCGTCGGACGCCACGCAGCCCGTCGGACGGCCCGCGTTCTGCGCGGGAGAACAAACGCCGGTCGGGCGGCCGATCGGGGTGCGGCGCGACCGTCGCGGGCGCTCGACCCGGGTGCTCGGACGGCATGAACGAGGCGACGGCCGGCGGGCCGACCGTGGGCGGAGCGTTCGAGTGCGGTCGCGCGGCCTCAGGAACCGCTGTGCGGACCCCTGCGGTGATCGCAGGGGGCCGCGTGAGCGCCCGATCGGTGGCGTTTGTTCTCCGGGGCAGAACGTCGGCAGGGCAGGGGGTGGGCGCCGCGCCGTGCCGGGCGGTCGTGCCCCAAAAGGGCGGACCCTGCGCGACGGGCCGGACGGCCGATGCCGTCCTGACGGGCGGGGCGCATGCTGGGCGCGGAGGATCGCCGTGACCGTCCTGGACCTGCCGCTCGACCTGCAGCGCCTCCGTCACCGGAGCGCGGTCAGTTGGCTGCGGCGCGCGGTCTACCGGGCCATGGTCGGATCCGACGGTTGGCCGCCCACCTTCCGGGCGCTCGCTCCCGGCGAGCCCGCGCCCACCGGCGCGAGCCCGCACCTCTACGTCCACCTCCCCTTCTGCGCCCGCCTCTGCCCGCACTGCCCGTACACGCGACAGCTCTTCCGGCCCGAGCGCGCTCGGGCCTACGGCGAGGCGCTCCGACGCGAGCTCGAGGCCTACCTGAGGCGCCCCGGCCTGCCACCGGTCCGCTCGCTCTACTTCGGCGGGGGGACGCCGAGCCTGACGCCCGAGCTGGTCGAGCTGGGGATCGACCTCCTCCGGCCGCTCTTCGCGCCGGGCGCCGAGGTCGGCGTGGAGGTCCACCCATCCGACGCCGCGCCCGCCTTCCTGGGCCGTCTGCGCGCCGGCGGCGTCACGCGGGTCAGCCTCGGGGTCGAGTCGCTGCGGGCCGATCTGCTGAAGACGCTGGGCCGCGGCTACGCGCCCGAGGAGGCGCTGGAGGCGATCCGCGCCGCGCGCCGGGCGGGCTTCGAGTGCGTGGACGTCAACCTGATCTTCGGCATCCCCGGCCAGAATCCTGCCGAGGCGTCCGCCGACGTGGAGCGCTGCCTCGGGCTCGGGGTCGACCAGGTCTCCGCCTACCCGCTCTTCACCTTCGCCCACACGCCGCTCGGGCGGCTCGTCGCCGAGGGGCGCTTCCCGAGCTACGGCGATCGCTCGCGGCTGCGCGCCCAGCGACTCGTCTCCGAGGCGTGCCGCCGGTACGGCCTCGCGCGCACCTCGGTCTGGAGCTTCACGCGCCCGGGTGTGGCGCCCTATTCGACGGTGACGCGGGAGGACTATGTCGGCTTCGGCGCGGGCGCCGGTTCCAAGGTGGGCGGCGAGTTCTGGTTCAACACGTTCTCCGTCGACGCCTACGTCGCCAGCGCCGTCCCCCGCCCGGCGCTCCGGTTCCAGGCGAGCGAGCGGCTGCGACGCGCCCACTGGCTCTACTGGCAGGTCTACCGGACCGAGGTCGATCCCGTGCGCTACCGCGAGCTCTTCGGGCGCGACCTGGAGCGCGACTTCGCGGTCCCGCTGGCGGCGCTCGTGGCGTGCGGGATGGCGGGGCGAACCGAGGGCCGCTGGCGGCTCACCGAGCGGGGCGCGATCTGGGTCCACCGCCTCCAGGCCGTCTTCTCCCTGGCTTGGATCGACGAGCTGTGGAGCCGCGGCCTGTCGGAACCGTGGCCGGCCGAGGTGGTCCTCTCGTGATCGGTCCGGGCGAACTGGCGCACGCGCTCCGCCAGGCGGCCCCCTTCGTCCTCCTCCGCCGGCAGGTGCCGCTGGTGCTGGGGTTGGTCATCACCGATCGGTGCAACCTCGCCTGCCGGCACTGCCGGGTCGCCAACGTCGCCCGCCGCGACATGCCGTTCGCGCTGGTCGAGCAGAAGCTCGACGCGTTCCACGCGCGCGGCGTCCGCGAGCTGGCGATCGAGGGCGGCGAGCCGTTCCTGTGGCGCAACGGCGAGCGGCGGCTCGAGGACGTGGTCACGTTGGCGCGGCGGATCGGCTACCGGCACGTCCACGTCTACACCAACGGGATGTTCCCCATCGTGTCGTCGGCCGACACGGTCTGGGTCAGCGTGGACGGGCTGCGGGAGTCGTTCGCGCGGATCCGGGGCGATCACTTCGAGCGGGTCATCGCCCACATCCGCGCCGCCCGGGCGCGCAAGCTGGCGATCGTCTTCGTGGTCAACACGGTGAACAGGCAGGACGTGCGGCCCTTCCTCCGGTTCGCGCGCGACCTGCCCGTGATGGGCGTCATCTTCTACCTGCACACGCCCTACTACGGCCGCGACGAGCTCTTCCTCGACGCGCCGGCGCGGGCGGCGGTGATCGACGAGCTGCTCGCCTGCCGGCGGGACGGCCTCCCGGTCCTCAACTCGGCTTCGGGGCTCGAGCTCCTTCGCAGCGGCGGCTGGCCGAAGCCGAACCGGACGTGGTGGATCGCCGACGAGGGCGGCGACTACCCCTGCTGCCGGGCGGCCAACCCGGAGGTCTGCGCCGACTGCGGCTACGCCGCCTGCACCGAGCTGATCGCCGCGCAGCGCCTCCGTCCCGACGCCATCCGCACGCTCCTCCGCCTGGCCTGATCGCGCCGCCCCTGACCGCGCGGCGACGCCGCGCCGTCAGCTCAGGCGACGTCCGGGTTGGGCAGGATGATGTCGCCGACGGTGGCGACCAGCTCGTGGTAGGAGCGGATGAACCCGCGCAGGGTGCGCGCCGTCGCCCCGTAACCGTCGAACTCCTCGACCGTCAGGCCGTCCTCGTCGTAGGCGCGCCGGAAGTCGGGGATCCGCTCGTACAGCTCGGCCACGATCGCCGGGTCGACCGGGTCGTCGAAACGCGGCCGCACCTCCACGGCCGAGGCGTTGAAGCGCCGCTGCCAGAGGTACGGGATGGTGAGCACGATGTCGCCGCCGATCAGTTCCGACCAGTGGAGGTGGTGGCGGTAGGCGGCCGCCAGCAGGCGGGCGCGGTAGCCGCGCTCGCGGAAGATCGGGTAGGCCTTCTTCAGGGCGGCGATGCCGGCCCAGTTGAGGTAACCCGGGTTGACGATGATGTCGTCGCGCTCGATGAGGACCCTCATCCAGTCGTCCAGGCGGCCGATCATCATGGTCACGACCGGCCCCATGTGCTCGACGTCGAGCCCCTCCGCCTCGCGCCGTCGCAGTCCCCGCTCCACGGCCGCCCCGGCGGCGAGCGCCTGCGGCACGGTGAAGCAGACCGTGGCGTTGATGTTGACACCGCGGTAGGTCGCCTCCTCGAGCCCGGAGATGCCGGCCCGCGTCGCCGGGAACTTGACCTGGATGTTCGGGGCGAGCGAGTGGAAGCGGAGGGCGTGCTCCAGGATCCGCTCGCGGTCGCGGTAGAAGGTCGGGTTGGTCTGGATCGAGAGGCGGCCCTTGCGGCCCTGCTCGCGCACGAAGACGGGTTCGAGGAGCTTGGCCCCGCGGACGCCCATCTCCTCGATCAGCCTCCAGGTCACCTCGGTGTCGGTCCAGTCCGCGTTCTCCGCGGCGATCTCGGCGATGCGCGGCCGCCAGAAGGCCGCCTCCTTCTTGAGGACCTCCGCCACGATGGTCGGGTTGGAGGTGGCGCCGACCGCCCCGTTGGCGATCGCGTAGGTCAGCTCCTCCACCGCGCAGGAGTCGTTCCAGTAGTCGGTCGGCGTGGTGCGGACGGTCCGCGCCAGCGGCGTCTCGACGGCGATGTCCATGTCGGTTTCGACCTCGGGTTCGGTGCCGGTCGGACGCGCTCCGGGCGGCCCCCGGCCGGACGCCCCGATTATCGGTCCGAACCGCGTCTCGCCGCTACCGTCGCCACGGGACGCCGCGTGGCAACGGCGGGGCGCGCCGAGCGGCTCGATCATCCGTCGGCCGGCCCGCGTTCTGCGTGGGAGGACAAACGGCCGGTCGGGCGGCCGGGTGGGCCCGGCGCGACCGTCGCGGGCGCTCGATCCGGGTGCCCGGACGGCCCGAAACGAGGCGACGGCCGGTCGGCCGATCGTCGGCGGAGAGCTT
>MGMJ01000024.1:0-198 GCA_001794945.1 Chloroflexi bacterium GWC2_73_18 | reverse complement strand
CGATGCGAACTGCACTGAAGTCTTATCTAAGTGGAGGCACCTTGGCAAGCGGCAGGATCGCCCAAATTGAAAAGGTCAAATCGTTCAAGCCGTTCGATGAGTGCAATACCCCCTTGCAGCCGCCCTTTGCCCGGACTATCGGCCGTTGCCGGGGTAAGAAAGCGAGAGCGTTAACAATTTTGAACTTTTGCCGATATC
>MGMJ01000023.1:14667-15209 GCA_001794945.1 Chloroflexi bacterium GWC2_73_18 | reverse complement strand
GGGCGCAGTAGCCCGCGCCCTGGTCGACCCCGTGTCCGTTCGATCCACCAGGGTGGCCGGGTTGGCCTCGGCGTAGAGGTAGCGGTTCATGGACAGCGGGTCGGCCGCCCCGCCCATGACCGAGTCGAGCTGGGTGAAGGCGCCCAGGCCGGGCGCGTAGGAGCGGGCGCCCGCCTCGTAGAGGTCGGCGTTGCCGCTGGTGGTGACGAGGAGGCGGCCCTGGTAGCGCCACTTGGCGCTGACGCCCGTGCCGCCGCTGGGATAGATGGCCGCCAGCTGGCCCCAGGCGTCGTAGCGCAGGCCGTCGCTCACGATGGCCTCGTTCTCGGAGAGGGCGGCCGCGGTGTTGCCGTGCAGGTCGGGCAGGAGCCAGCCGAAGAAGGAGGCGTCGCCGGCCTTGACCGCGATCCGCTGGCCCAGGGCGTCGAGGGCGGCGTTGGTGGTCACCCCGCCGTTGGTGGCCAGGCGTACCACCGTCTCCGTGGTGCCCAGATAGCTGTAGGTGGAGTCGAGGGTGCCGTTGATCGTGCGCGTCAGGTTGC
>MGMJ01000023.1:13160-14461 GCA_001794945.1 Chloroflexi bacterium GWC2_73_18 | reverse complement strand
GGGACCGGGCTTCCTGTTCGTGGCGACCCAGGGCGGGCGGCTGCCCGACGACGTCGGCCGCCATGGCCAAGCGGCAATCGTTCGACGGCGACGGGGCGCGCTCCGGCGCTGGGCGGATGGCGAGGCCCTCGCCAGGGTCTGTGCGGAGACTGGCTGCAGCCGGCGAGCCCGTTCCGCTGGCGGACCCGCTTCGAGGAGGGGGGGCTGGAGGCGCTCATTGATCGGCCGCGCGTCGGCCGAGCGAGCGAGCTGCCGCCGGCCCTCGAGCGGCTCGTCCTCACCGTCCGCCTGCTGACGTATTGGAACAGCCGGCACATCGCCGCCGAGTCCCGCCGCTGCGGCGTCTGGTCGCTGGGCCACGGCCAGGTCGACCGGCTCCTCGCCCGTCATGGCACCCATCGTCCGAGCTACGTCCGGACACCCGGTCCGCGCTACGAGCGAGCCGCCGTGAACGAGCTCTGGCACATCGACCTCAAGGGCCCGTTCTACCTGCTCGGCGCGACCGGGCGAGCGCGGACCTGCCACTTCGTCGCCCTCGTCGACGACCACAGCCGGTTCCTGCTCGGCATCCGGGCCGTGCCGACCAAGGAAGCGATCTGGGTCCTCGCTCTGCTCGAAGAGGCGATCGAGCTGTGCGGCGTGCCGCACGAGCTGATGACCGACAACGGGACGCCCTTCGTGGCGATCGTCCGCTCGATGCTCAGCCGCTTCCAGCGCAGCCTGGCCGACCTGCGCATCCGCCACATCCGGACCCAGATCGACACACCCTGGACGAACGGCAAGATCGAGGCCTTCTGGGCGACCCTCCAGGCCGAGGTCCTCGATCGCCAGCAGCTGGCCGATCTCGCTGCGGCCGAAGCCGCGGTCACGGCCTACGCCGGCTACTACAACTACCACCGGCTCCACGGCGAGCTCGACTGGCAGACGCCGGCGGAGCGGTTCGACGGGACGCCGTTCACCGACCGCGGCTTCGGGAGCGTGCCGGCGCTCGCCAACGTCGCCGGTCTACTCGACTCGATTCTCGCGGCGTGAGCCCAGTCTCATTTCCACCAGGGAAGATCAGTTAGCGGTCAGGTTGCCGCGCGCGTCGTAGGCGAAGTTGATGGTCGGGCCGCTGCCCACCCTTGCGGGTCTTCAGCTGGTCGCCCCGGTCGTAGGTGTAGTAGGTGGTCACCCCGCCGCTGAGGCTGGTCAGGCGGTTGCCGTCGGCGTCATCGGTGTACTGGTGGGTCGTCGAGCCGAGGGTGCCGCTCATGACCCGGTTGAGACGGTCGTAGGTGAGGGTCTGGCTGCCCGTGCCG
>MGMJ01000023.1:0-13115 GCA_001794945.1 Chloroflexi bacterium GWC2_73_18 | reverse complement strand
GTTCTTCTTCCCCACTCCTCTACGTGCTCTGACCGGAGGCGGAGGTGTCGACCGATCCCTGGACGTTCCTCCTCGACCTGGTGGCCCGGGTCGTCATGCCCGACTGGGGCGGCCTGGTGCGACTGCTGCCGCTTCCCCTGCTGGCGCTCGCGGTCCTCTGGGTCCTCCGCCTCGTGGTGCGCTGGTCCGAGCTGTCGCCGGGCGGCGGGTCGGGGGTCGCGGACCACCGAATCGGGCTCTGGCGCCGGCTCATCCCGGTCGGCGTGCTGGACCCCTCCCTGGTCAACCTGCCGATCCTCCCGGTCGGGCTGGCGTTCTCGCTCCGGGCGGTCGCCGCGACGGTCCGCCAGTGGGACGCGCCAAGCCGGTCGGGCCGGCTGCCACGGCCGAGCGGCGGCCGATCGCCGATCCCCCGGGGACGCATCACCACTCCGGGTGGTAGAACCTGGGCCGGCACGCTTGGATCGCGGCGCACGACGCACTTCGGCGGACCGACCACGAGGGGCACGGGCGGCGCCTGCCACCGGCGGGCCCGCGCTCCGGGGGCCCGGCCCTGCGCGATAGACTCGCCGGGATGGCACGCCACCCCGCGCATCCCCGATGAAGACGCCACTCGTCGCCGCGGTCTTCCGGGCGCCGCGCCGGCCGCTCGAGCTCGAGGCGCTCGACCTCGACCCGCCCGGCCCGGGCGAGGTCGCCGTCCGGATGGTCGCCTCGGGCGTCTGCCACTCGGACCTCCACGTCGTCGACGGGGAGTGGGAGCGGCTGACGGACCTCGTCCTGGGGCACGACGGCGCCGCGGTCGTCGAGGAGCTCGGGCCGAACCTCGCGGAGCGTCCGGCGGACGCCCCGCTCGACGCCGGCGGGCTGCGCGTCGGCGACCTCGTCGTCCTCTCCTGGATCGCACCGTGCGGTGCGTGTCGCGCCTGCCGCCGCGGCGAGGCGTGGCTCTGTGCGCGGCCGATCGGTGGCGACCACCGGGTCGAGCCGCCCGCGGTCCGACTCCGCCGACCCGACGGCTCGCCGATCGGCGTCTACTGCGGGATCGGCACCTTCGGGGAGCGGCAGGTGGTTGCCGCCGGGGCGGCGATCCCGGTCGATCCCGCAACGCCGCCGGAGATCGCCGCGCTGATCGGCTGTGCCGTCACCACCGGCGTCGGTGCGGCGACGAAGACGGCTGCGGTCCGCCCGGGCGAGTCGGTCGTCGTCATCGGGCTCGGCGGCGTCGGGCTCTCGGTGGTGATGGGGGCCGCGCTCGCCGGCGCCGA
Source organism: Chloroflexi bacterium GWC2_73_18 (assembly GCA_001794945.1). Taxonomy (GTDB): domain Bacteria; phylum Chloroflexota; class Limnocylindria; order Limnocylindrales; family CSP1-4; genus GWC2-73-18. The sequence continues at coordinate 11,847 of MGMJ01000023.1, read as the reverse complement.
CCCGATCATCGCCGTCGACCGGGTCCCCGAGAAGCTGGCGGTGGCGCGACTCGCCGGGGCGACGCATGGGCTCCAGGCGGGAGGAGGACCCCGACCGGGCGTGCGCGCCGGCCGAGGCGTCCGCGCGGCGGCCGAGGGGGCGCTCTCGCCCGAGGAGATCCGCGCCACCGTGCGTGACCTGACCGGCGGCGGCGCCGACCACGCCTTCGAGGCGATCGGCCTCACGGCCACCGTCGAGCAGGCGGTCGAGCTGGTCCGCCTCGGCGGGACGGTGACGCTCGTCGGGATGACGCCGCAGGGCCAGCGCGCCGGCATCGACGTCTACGACTTCGTCGAGCAGGGCAAGGTGCTACGCGGCTCGACCTACGGCTCGGCGGTGCCCGCCCTCGACTTCCCGCGGATCGCCCGGCTCTACCTCGAGGACCGGCTCCCGCTCGACCTCCTCGTCGGCGAGCGGATCGGCCTCGAGGGGATCGATTCGGCCCTCGCCGCCATGCGCCGGGGCGAGGGGCTACGGCGCGTCGTCGTCTACTGAGGCCGGCACGCCGGAGGGTCTACACTCGGCCCGGGGCGGCTACCGCAGCGCGTGGTGAGAGATGAAGGGCGATCGGGTCGAAGTTCTCGTCGACACGGGGCAGGGCGTGCAGACCTTCGAGATCGTCGCCCGGCGTGCCGGCCGCCGCGTCGACATCTCGGTCTCGCGGGGCGTCGTCGAGGTGAGCGAGTTGACGCGCACCGGCCAGGTGGTCCGGACGGGCCGGTTCATGGCCGCGCGCATCATCGCCCTCGTCGAGCACCCTGTCGCCGACGAAGTCTAGGCCGATCTTCCGGCCCCGGACGGTAGGCTGCGCGGCCGGCGCGGCGGATGGCTGCCAGATCGACATCGGGAGACGACTATCCAGCCGGCGGGGTGGATTGGTGGCCAGATCGACACGGGGGACGCCTGGGCCGGGTTCCCGGCGCCCGGAGGAGGCGCGACCGCGGGCCGGCTGCCGTTCGCGCCCCGCCCGCGAGCGTGGACCACGCTCGCCCACCGCCCCGGGGTCGCCCCGGACCCGCTCAGCGGCCCCGCTCGGGCGTCTCGGCGTGGCCGGGTTTCGGGCGCTTCCGGCCTCCGCCTCCCCGGATGTCGAGATGGCCCGGTTCCCGCCGCCGGTGGCCGGGTCACGGGTCGGGCCGCCGGTGGCGCGGGTCACGGGCCGGCTCGAGGGGCCAGCCCGTTAGGCTAGGCGGCGCAGACCCCGAGCGCAGGCCGCTCTGGCTGCGGACCAAACGCCGTCCCGCCTCGTGGTGTTCCTCAGCGAGTTGGCCGACCCGGCAGATGCGAGAAAGACGGTGCCGATGCGGATACACGTGCGACTGACCGAGCCGCCCGAGCTTACCGGCGAGGACGTGGACGAGAGGCAGTCTCGAGGAGAGGCGGTGGCCTCCGAGCCGGGCCGGTTCGGCCCCAACGGCGAGGCGGTCGCGCAGCTCCTGCAGCGAGCCGCGCGGCTCGGCCGCGCCGAGCGCGGCGCCCTCGCCGGGGCCGCCTTCTGGCGCTGGTGGCCGGTCACGATCCCCGCGGGCGGCGGCCTCGCGTCGGCGCGGGCGGTGGCGCTCTTCGCGGGACGATCGGCCGGCCGCGGGGAGGCGATCGCGGCCCTGGAGGCGGCCGCCAGGCGGGCCTTCGCGCCGGACGTCGTCGGGCGGGCCGCCGGTCTCCCGCGGCTCTCCCGTGGCCGCTGGGCGGCCGTCCTGGCGACCGCGGCCGTCGCCGCCGTGGCGGTGATCGGTGGGGTGCTGCCGCTCTCCGTGGCGGTCGTCGTCGCCGTGGTCGCCGCCGTGGCGCTGCTCGCTCGTGCCGGGTTCGAGCGCTGGACCCGCCCGCTGGCGGCTGGAGCGGTGGCGAACGCGGGCCTCGCCCTGCTCGTTCGGGACCTGATCGAGCCGCAGGCGTTCGACGTCCTCAGCGGACCCTGGCGCGAGGCGACGCGGCGCTGAACCCGGTCGCGCCGCCCGCTCAACGGGCGGGCAGCCGCCCGACGGTCAACCGCACTGGTCGATGTCCCGCCACTTGCCCACCTCGTCGTCGAGCCGCTGTGTCCCTTCCAGGCCGAAGACGACGGTGAGGGTCCGGTTGGGGATCTCCTCGCACCCCGGGCCCTTCTCGACCGCCTCCCAGCTCCCCCGGGTGTACTTGTACTGGGGCGCCTCGCCCTCGGTGAAGGTGAGCGTGATCGTCCAGGTCGTGGCGTCGAGGCGCGTCATGGCGGTCTTGTCGGGGTCCCAACCCTGGAAATCGCCGGCGATGTAGATCGTGTCGCCGGGCGGCGTGTAGGCCGGGAGCGTGACGGTGAAGGTGACCCCGACCTGGCGGTCCTCGGCGGTCGTCGCCACCTCCGGGGAGTAGCCGGACCGGTTGAAAGCCGTGTCCTGGGCCGTCACGGCGTAGACGTAGCGGGCGCCCGCAGCGACCGTGTCGTCGGTGAAGGTCGGCTCGGTGGCGGTCCCGACCCTATCGTACGGCCCGCCGGCCGTCTCCGAGCGCCAGACCTCGTAGCGGTAGAGATCGGCGCTCGCGACCGGATCCCAGACGAGCGTCATCGAGGCGGCGGTGACGACCGAGAGGACCGGGTTGCGCGGTGCCGGCGGCGGCTCGCGGTCGGCTCCCGCGACGGCGGTCAGCCTCACCGCCTGCGCCGCCCCGTAGCCGTTGGCCGTCCCGTCGAGATCGGCGTAGGTCCACCCGGCGCCACCGCTCGCCGAGACGCGCATGGCGACGTCGAAGGTCCCGAGCTCCTCGGGCCGCAGGCGCCCGGCCATCCGATCGGCGCCGCCGACATCCGAATCGAAACTCATCTCGCCCCACGACCAGCCGGGGTTCTTGGCCGGGTCGCTGCCCGCCGGCCCGAACCCCACCTGGGCTCGGAGGCCGACGGTGGGGCCGGCCGCGGCCGTGTAGCCCTCGACCGTGACCAGGCCGGCGACGGGGGCTCCCGGCCCGGTGGCCGAGAGCGGGTGCTCGATCGCCGCCGGTCCGTCGAGCCGCGCGTCGGCGATGGCAAAGGCCGGCAGGGCGCTTACCTCGTCCGAGCGGGCGCTCCCGTTGCCGGCCGCGTCGAGGGCCGTGACCGCGTAGAAATAGCGCATCCCGTTGCGCGGGCTCGTGTCGGTGAACCCGGCGCCACTCGTCTCGCCGACCGCCGCGTACCCACCTCCGCTGACGAGGGAGCGCCAGACCCGGTAGGACGCCGCCCCGTCGGCCGCCTCCCAGGTGAGCCGGACGCTCCCGGGTCCGGCGTTGGCGGCGAGCCCGGTCGGGGCCGCCGGCGGGGCGAGATCGGTTCCCGGCGCGGTGACCAGGACGGCCGAGCCGTGCGCCGGCAGGGAGAGGCTGATCCGCCCGTCGCTCACCGTCGTCGCCGCGCCACCGAGGCCGTCCGCCAGGGCGGTGCCGTCGGGCAGGTAGCCGCCGACGTCGATCGCCACGGTCCGCTCCTCGGTCGCGAGGTTGAGGACGGTGACGGCCGCCTCGGCCTCGGTGCGGCGTCCAAAGGCGAGCGTGCCGGCCGCATCGTCGGCGAGGAGGAAGCGGAGGTCGCCCTCGCGCAGCGCCTCGTGGTCGGCGCGCAGGTGGGCGAGCGCCCGGTAGTGCTCGCGGAGCGCGCCGTCCTCGGCGCCCCACGGGTAGGGCCGCCGGTCGTCCGGGTCGTCGTGCCCGCTGAGCCCGACCTCGTCGCCGTAGTAGATCGAGGCGATCCCCGGCCAGGTGAGCTGGAGGGTGGCCAGCAGCCGCAGCTTCGCCTTGCCCTCGGCGAGCGCGGCGGGCGACTCCTTGACGGCCGGGTCGTCGCGGCCGGGCGTCAGCGTCCAGAGGATGCGCGACGTGTCGTGCGAGTCGACGAGGTTGAGGAGGACGGCGAAGGCGGGCGCCGGGTAGTCCTCGCGAACGCCCTCCATCGCCGAGGCGAAGGCGCTCGGCGTGAGGCCGCCGATGGCGCCGTCGGGGTCGGCCGTGTCGCCGTTGATCAGCCCGATGCCGGCCCGCCGGAAGCGGTAGTTCATGGTCGTGTCCGCCTCGGAGCCGAGGAGCCAGGCGGAGGTGTCGCCCCACTCCTCCCCGATGATGAGGGCGTCCGGGTCCGTCTCCTTGACGGCGGCTCGCAGCCGCCGCAGTAACGGGTGGCTCATCTCGTTCATGACGTCGAGGCGCCAGCCCGCGGCATCGGCGCGCAGCCAGCGACGGGCGATCCCGTCCGGACCGAGGAAGTAGGCGGCCACCTCCGGGCTCTCGGTGAGGACGGGGAGGGTGTCGAAGCCGAACCAGTCCTCGTAGCTCTGGCCGCCCCAGCACTTGACCGGCGGGCCGCCCTTGAGGGTGTACCAGTCGGCGTACGGCGAATCGGCCGACTCGCAGGCGCCGACCTCGGCGAAGCGGCCGGCGCGGTCGAAGAAGGGTGAGTCGGACGAGGTGTGGTTGAAGACGCCGTCGAGGATGACGCGGATGCCGCGCGCCTTCGCCGCCGCCACCAGTGCCTCGAAGTCGGCCTGCGAGCCCAGGTCGGGGTCGACGACCGTGTAGTCGCTCGTGTCGTAGCGGTGGTTGGAGGGCGCCGCGAAGATCGGGTTGAGGTAGAGGATGGTGACCCCGAGGTCGGCGAGCGTGTCGAGCTTCGCGGTGATGCCGGCGAGGTCGCCGCCGAAGAAGTCCCGGCCCAGCGGGCCCTCGTCGCAGGCGACGCCCTGGTAGGCGCGGCAGTAGCCTTCCGGCCGCTCGTCCCATCCCTTGACCAGGATCGGGTTGCCGTAGACGTCGCCGTAGCGGTAGCGCGCCGCTCCCTCGGTCCCCGGTTGCGCGTCGGGGGACGGGTCGTTGGACGGGTCGCCGTTGAAGAAGCGGTCGGGGAAGACCTGGTAGGCGACCGCCCCGCGCGCCCAGGCGGGAGTGGCGAAGTCCCCGTCGTAGAGATCGATCTGCCACGAGGCGTCGGCGCTCTCGCCGTAGACCCGGCCCGGGCCGCCGTCGAGGGCCGGGTCGTCCTCCACGTACCGCGTGGCGGGACCGTCCTTCACGATGAAGCGGTAGTAGAGGATCGTCGGCGTCTTCGCCGTGTGGAGCGTCGCCTCCCAGTAGTCGAAGCCGTGCTCGCCGGCGGTCCGGTCGCTGGCGGCGACGGTCATGGGGACGAGGACCTGGACGTTGGCCAAGGCGTCGTAGGCGCGCACCGTGGCCGAGGTCAGGTCCCCGGCCGCCGCCCGGAGACGCAGCGTCACGGCGGTGCCGGCCGGGACGGCGCCGAACGGCGTCCGGTAGAGGTCGTCGCGGCTGTCGTGGGCGAGGTCCGCCTCGCGGATCTCGCCGTCGGGCGCGAGGGGCGGGAGATCCGGCACGCCGACCGGGCCCGGCGACCCGGTCGCGCCGGGCGTCGGCGATGGGCTCGGCGTCGGGCCGCCCGGGCCGCGGGGCGTCGTCGCCACCACGCCGGCCACCACGACCGCGACCACCACGACGGCGGCGAGGGCGAGCAGGCGGCGACGCGACGGTCCGCGCGGCCCTCCACCGTCGTTCCCGGCACTCATGGGGACGCTCTCCTCGTCATCGCGTCGCCCGCAGGACGAGGCCGTCGCGGGCCGCGAGCTCGACGGTGATCGAGTCCGCGGTGACGACCGCCGGCCGCCAGCGTGCCGGCGCCTCCCAGCCGGGCCAGGAGACCGCCTCGACCGTGCGCCCCGCCGCCTCGGGGACCGACAGCTCGAGTCGGCTCGGCCGCTCGCCCGCGTTGACCGCCACGAGGATCCACTCGTCGCCCCGTGAGCGAGCGTAGGCGATGCTCATCCCCTGCGCCGCCACGGCGCGGAACGCACCGTGGCGCAGGACCGGGTGTGCGTGCCGCAGGGCGATCGCGCCGCGGACGAAGTCGCGAAGGTCCGCGTCCCAGCGCGAGGGGTCCCATGGGAAGGCGCCCCGGCAACCCGGGTTCATGCCACCCTCGAGGCCGATCTCGTCCCCGTAGTAGAGGCACGGCGCGCCGGGCAGCGTCATCTGGATGAGGGTCGCCAGGCGGAGCGAGGCGCGGTCGCCGCCGCACATGGTGACGAAGCGCGGGAGGTCGTGGCTGCCCAGCAGGTTGAGCTGGACGGCGGTGACGGCCGGGTCGTGGATCGAGAGCAGTCCCTCCAGCCGCCGCGCGAACGCGGTCGCGCGGAGCGGACGCACCTCCTGCGCGTAGGTGTGGTGCGAGGCGACGACGGCGCGATCGAGATGCGACCCGGCGGCGAAGCCGAGGATCGCCTCGGCCAGCGGGTAGTTCATCGTCGCGTCGAACTGGTCGCCCGCCAGGCGCTCGGGCGCCACGTGCCAGATCTCGGCCACGATGTAGGCGTCCGGGTCCACCGTCTTGACGCGACGACGGAACTCGCGCCAGAACGCCACGTCGGCGATCTCCTCCGGGACGTCGAGCCGCCAGCCGTCGATGCCGAAGCGGAGCCAGTGCTCGGCGACACCGAGCAGATACTCGCGGGTCGGGGGGTTCCCCACGTTGAGCTTGGGGAGCGCCGGCAGGTCCCACCAGGCGCGGTAGCCCAGGACCCGCTGCGAGCGGCTCCTTACGTGACGCTCCTCGTCCCACGGGCCGCCCACCAGCCCGCGCAGTTCCGCCTCGCCCGGGTAGGCGAGGAGCTGCCGCTCTCCGCGGAGGACCGCCTTGTCGAGGTAGAACCAGTCGCGGTACGGCGAGGCGGCGCCGGTCTCCGCCACGTGGTGGAACGGCCAGAAGCCTCGCCCGCAGTGGTTGAAGACGCCATCGAGGACGACGCGCATGCCGCGCCCGTGGCAGGCGTCGAGCAGCTGGCGGAGCGCCTCGTCGCGGCCCAGCAGCGGGTCGACCGCCAGGTAGTCGTCGGTATGGTAGCGGTGGTTCGAGGCCGAGACGAAGATCGGGTTGAGGTAGAGCGCGGTGACCCCCAGGTCGGCCAGGTAGTCGAGCCGCTCGGCGATCCCGAGCAGGTCGCCGCCCTTGAAGCCCTCGGCCGTCGGCGGAGCATCCCAGTCCTCGAGCCGGCCCGGCTTCGCCACGCGCTCGCTGGGGGCGAAACGGTCGGGGAAGACCTGGTAGAAGACGGCGTCGCGCACCCAGGCCGGCGTGGTGATGGCCACCGCTGCGGCGCCCTTCGTCCTCCCGCGCCCCTAGCCCTTGACCGCGCCCAGCGTCACCCCGGAGATGAGCCAGCGCGACGAGTAGAGGAAGAGGGCGACGATCGGGACCGAGACCAGGATCGAGGCGGCGCAGAGGTCCGCCCACTGGGTCGTGAACTCCTGCTGGAACGTCTGGAGCCCGAGCGGCCAGGTCCACAGGTCGTTGGCCTGGCTGACGAGCACGCGGGCCAGGAAGTACTCGCTCCAGGCGGTCAGGAAGTTGAAGAGGAAGACGATCGCCAGCGCCGGCGTGGAGAGCGGCAGGACGACGCGCCAGAACGCCTCGAGCTGGGAGCAGCCGTCGATCCGGGCCGCCTCCTCGAGCTCGATCGGGACCGTGTCGTAGTAGCCCTTGAGGATCCAGACGCTGAAGGGGACGGTCGTCACCGAGTAGCCGAAGACCAGCCCCGTGTACGTGCCCATCAGCTCGATCGGCGTCTCCCGGCCGATCGTCACGGCGATGATGTAGAGGGGCACCAGCAGCATCGCCGCCGGGAGCAGCTGCGTCGTGAGCAGGAAGGTGAGGCCGACGCCGCGGCCACGGAACCTGAAGCGCGAGAACGCGTAGGCCGAGGTCGCCGCGATGATCAGGCCGAGGAGCGCCGTTCCGCTCGCCACCAGCAGGCTGTTGAAGATCCAGCGGGTGAAGTCGGTCTCGGTGAGGACGTGGACGAAGGCGTCGAGGGTGGCGTCCGGCGGGATGAGCGAGAAGTTCGGGTCGAGGAGCCGGTCGTTGGGCCGCAGGGCGACCCCCAGCACGCGGATGATGGGGAACGCGGCGACGACCGAGGCGAAGATCAGGATGGCGTGGAAGGCGGCGATCTTGAGCGGCTTCTGGCGGCGCCCGCCGGCGGCGTGGCCGGCGCGGGCGGCGGCGGGCGGCCCGGCGACGGAGGAGGGAAGGGTGGTGGCGCCGCTCATTCGTAGGCTCCCTTGAGGGCCTGTGTCCGCCACACGTAGAAGACGGTGAAGATGAGCAGGATGGCGAAGATGACGAAGGCGAAGGCGGCCGCGAAGCCGTACTGGTTGTACTGGAAGGCGGCCCGGAAGAGCGCGGTCACCAGGATGTCGCTCGTCTCCATCTCGTTCTGGTTGATGAAGAACGAGACGTTGATGTTGTTGAAGGTCCAGATGACGCCCAGGATGATCGCCGGCGTCAGGACCGGCTGGAGGAGCGGCCAGGTGATGTAGCGGAACGACTGGCGGCTGCTCGCGCCGTCCATCTGCGCCGCCTCGTAGTACTCGTCGGAGATGCTCTGGAGGCCACCCAGGATGATCACCATCATGAAGGGGATGCCCAGCCAGACGTTGGCGACGATCATCGCCGCGAAGTTCCACAACGGGTCGGTCAGCCACTTGATCGGCGCGACGCCGACGAGTTCCAGCAACTGGTTCACGACCCCGTACTCGAAGTTGTACTCGGTGCGCCAGATGAAGAGCGCCACGATCTGGGGGACCGCCCAGGGGAGGATGATGATCGCCCGGTAAACGCCCTTGAAGCGCAACCGGCGGTGGAGCGTCAGCGCCAGGGCGAGCCCGCCCAGGACGTGGAGCGTCACGTTGACGGAGGTCCACAGAAGGGTCTGGCCGAAGAGCTGGTAGAAGCCGACCTGCTTGAGGACCGGCTTGGTGAAGACGCGGACGAAGTTGTCGAGCCCGATCAGATCCACGTCGGCGGGCTTGAAGTGCTTGAGGCTCATGTTCGTCAGGGAGAGGTAGAACTCCCAGGCGATGGGGGCCGCGTTGAGCAGCAGGAGCCCGACGATCGCCGGCGCGACGAGCATGAGCGGCACGGCCAGGCGCGTCCGCAGCACGCGGACGAGCAGGACGTAGAGGATCGCCTCGAGGAACGCCACGCCGATGGCGATGAAGGCGAGCGCGACCGCGACCTCGACGATCGCGTCGCCGGCCTTGCCAGGATCCACCGCACGCCTCCCGGCTCTTGTCGCTCACCCCGACCCGGGGCGGGTCGGCGCCTCCCCCTCGGCGCCCCAAGGATAACGTGAGCCTCGGCGGGCGAGGCGCCGAGGCTCACGGGTCAGGGAAAGCTAGCTAACCCTGGGCTGCGATGCAGCTCTCGGCCGAGGACTGCATCTCCGTCAGGAGCGCGTCGATACCACTGTCTCCGCCGTACATCTTGGTGATGGCCGGCTTCCAGGAATCCCAGACACAGCGCATCTCGATGTTGGTCGGCATGGGGGTGCCGACCTTGACCGCCTCCGCGGCGCCGGCGAGGTAGGTGTCGCCGGTCACGATCGGGTCGGAGAGGGCCTCGAGGTTGGCGGGGAGCCGCTTCAGCTCCTTGACCATCTCGACCTGCTGCTCTTTCATCGTGGACCAGTTCATGAAGTCGGCGACGACGGTCAGTTCGTCGCCGGAGAGGTCCTTGGGGATCATGAAGAAGGTGCCGGCGGTGTACGGCGCCGGGTACTTGCCGGTGGCCGGGATCTGGGGGATCGGGCCGAGGCCCAGGTTGTCGCCGAGGGCCGTCACATAGTCGGCCAGCGCCCAGTCGCCGTTGACGATCATCGCCGCCGAGCCATCCTTGAAGAGGCTGTCGGAGACGGCGTAGTCGGCCTCGCTGGGCACGATCTTGTCGGTGAACTTGAGGTTGTAGAGGAACTCGAGCGTGGCCTTCATCTCCGGCGTGTCCAGCGTCGGGGTGACGCCGTCGGCGGCGAAGACCGCCCCGCCGAAGCCGCCCAGGAACGGCGCCGTCCAGAACGGCTCGGTCTGGTTATAGACGAGCCCGTACTTGCCGGCGGCCGAGTCGGTCAGCTCCTTGGCCTTGGCGACCAGGGCGTCGAAGTCGGCCGGCGCCTCGGGCACCAGCGTCTTGTTCCAGTAGAGCATCAGCTGGTTGCCGTAGGAGATCGGCACGCCCCAGGTCTGGCCGCCCGCCACCATGTTGGCGAGCGCGACGTCGAGGTAGACGCTCGGGTCGATCAGGTCGTCCACGGGCCGGATGATGTCGGCCGTGGTGAACGGCCCGATGTGGTCGGAGACCGTCCACAGGATCTCGGGAGCGTTGCCCGCCAAGCTGGCGGTCTGGAAGTCCTCCCGAAGGGCCTCGACGTCCTTGTTGACGACCTCGATCGAGACGTTGGGGTGCGCCAGGCTGTAGTTGGCGGCCAGCGTCTTCACGTAGTTGATGTTGGGGTCGCCTTCCTTGGTCCACATGGTGAGGTTGATCTCACCGGTGGGGTAGCCCGGCGTCGGCGTCGGCGCGGGCGTCGCGGTCGCCGGCGGCGCGGTCGCGGTGCCGGTGGCGGTCGGTCCAGGGGTCGGGCTGGCGGCTCCCTGGCAGGCAGCCACCACCACGGCGAGCGCGGCCAGGGCGCTGCCCCACTTGATCGTTCGATCCATCGTTCCCTGTCTCCTCCTCGGCTGGTCGGTCCCGGTCGGGACCGCTACGTTGTCTCGGCCGCCTCCCGGGGGCGGCGGGCCGTCAGGCGTGATCCGGCGTGACCGGTGCTCCGTTCGTCAGTCGTGCCCCACCACCTCCTGACCCCTCGTGCGCGGCGGAGCCGCTGTCGAGCGGCGCACCACGAGGCGGGTCTCCAGCAGGCGATGCGTCGCCGCGCCGGCTTGGCCGGTGGCGAGCGTCGCCAGCAGGAGCCGCGCCGCTTCCTCTCCCTTGAGGCGTACGGGCTGGTGGACGGTCGTCAGGGGCGGGTCGGTGAAGCGGCTGATCGGCAGGTCGTCGAAGCCGACGACGCTCAGGTGCTCCGGCACCCGCAGCCCGAGGTGGCGGGCCGCCTGCAGCACGCCCACCGCCATGGCGTCGCTCATGGCCAGGGCGGCGGTCGGCCGCAGGCCGTCTTCCCAGGCGCGCAGCAGCGCCGCCTCGCCTCCGTCGAAGGTGGCCGGCCCGGCGACGATCCGCTCGGGCCCCAGCAGGATGCCGGCCGCCTCGAGGACGGCGCGGTACCCGGCCAGGCGCCTGCCCGAGACGCTCATGGCACGGTTCCCGCCCGGCACCGGAGGTTCGATCGCCACCACCAGCACGTCCCGATGGCCGAGGTCGACCAGGTGCTGCGCGGCGCTGCGGGCGCCACCGTGGTCGTCGATCTCCACGGCGCCGTGCTCCGGCCAGGCCGGGGCGTCGACGAGCACCATGGGGAGACCGGCCCGGCGGATCACCTCGACCTCCGGGTGGCTCTCGTCCAGCCCGACCACGACCATGCCGTCCACGGTGGCACGCCCGACCGCGCGGGCGAGCGACCCGTGCAGCGGCGAGATGAAGAGGAGCCCGAAGCCGCGTTCCTCGGTCACCGCCGCGACACCCTCGGCGAAGAGGGCGAAGAAGGGGTTGGCGAAGACCTGGGGCAGCGCCTGCGGCGACAGGACCCCGACCGTCGTCGTCTGCCGCGCCGTCAGCATGCGCGCCACGGGGTGCGGACGGTACTCGAGCGCCGTGGCGACCTCGTGGATCCGGGTGACCGTCTCCGCGCTCAGCCGCTCGGGGCTGTTGAAGGCGAACGAGACGGCGGCCTTGCTTACGCCCGCCTCCCGGGCGACGTCGGCGATGCGGGCGCGACGGACCCGTAACTCCGTCACCGGCCTCCTCCTGGTGCCCGGCCTGGCGGCAGGTGGTACCCACCACGATCCGAGCCAAACCGGTTTAGCAAACCGGTTTACGCAAACCTTAGGGGGCGTCTCGCCCGGTG
>MGMJ01000022.1 GCA_001794945.1 Chloroflexi bacterium GWC2_73_18 | reverse complement strand
GGGCGGCTTCGTGAGCCGCCGAGGGGGCCCCCGCGGTGACCGCCCCCGGCCGCGCGAGCCCGATCGGTGGCGTTTGTCCTCCGTGGCAGAACGTCGGGAGGGGGAGGGTCGGTTCGGGTGGACGGCGCGCCTCACATCTCGAGGAGTACCTTCGAGCCGGGCGCCTCGGCCGCGGCGAAGGCCGCCTCCCAGGCCTCGAGCGGGAAGCGGCCGGTGATCAGCCGGCCGGGATCCACCCGGCCGGCGCGCAGCAGGTCCAGGGCGATGCGGAAGCTGGTCGGCCGCTTCCCTCGCGACGCCACCAGCGTGAGTTCGCGGTTGACCAGGGTGTCGAGGTCGATCCGGACCTGCGGCGTTCCGAAGAAGCCGACCTGGACGAGCCAGCCCCCTTTGCGGAGCAGGCGGATCGCCCCGTCGAGTCCCTCCTCGGAGCCCGAGCACTCGATCACCCGGTCGACGCCCATTCCACCCGCTCGCGCCACGATCGCCTCGATCTCGCCCGGCACGTCGAGGGCCGCCGTCGCCGTGACGCCCAGCTCCGCGGCGAGCCGGAAGCGGTCGGCGTGGCGTGCCAGCCCGGCGACCGTCACGTCCGCTCCCTGGGCCAGGGCCACCTGCGCGGCGAGGAGCCCGACCGTCCCAGGGCCGAGCACGACGACCCGTTCTCCGGGGCGGACCTGGCCGCGCTCGACGACGGCGTGGACGGCGACCGCCAGCGGCTCGGTGAGCGCCCCCGCTGCGGGACCCACGTCGTCGGGGAGGCGATGGACCCCGCCGGCCGGCACCGCGACGTACTCGGCGAAGCCGCCGTCCGCGGTCGTGCCGATCCCGGTCCGCTCCGGGCAGAGGTGCATGTCGCCCGCCCGGCAGTAGGCGCAGCGGCCGCAGAAGGAGGCGTCGGTCTCGGTCGTGACGGGGTCGCCCACGCGCACGCTCTCGACCCCGGGGCCGACCTCGGCCACCACGCCGGCCAGCTCGTGGCCGAGCACCAGCGGCGGTCGGCAGGGGAACGTGCCGTGGGCGATGTGGAGGTCCGTGCCACAGAGGGCGCCCGCCGCCATGCGGATGACGACCTGGCCGGGTCCCGGGTGGGGGTCGGGCAGGTCGACGAGAGCCAGCTGACCCGGCCCCGACGCGCGCTTGACGAGGGCCTTCACGGTGGCCGCAGGTCCCGTCTCGTGTCGTTCGCCATCGTTCCGCCAGTCCCGATCCCCCCGGAGCGCAAGCATACCGACCTCCGGCGCGGCGCCGAACCCGGCACGGGCTGGCTTTCGCCGATCGGGGTCTTCCCAGGACCGATCGGAGTTCCCACAATGGGCGGGCCGGCCGGATCGGGGCCTCACGGCCGAAGCCGGCTGGCCGGGCGGGAGGTTCGGGCGTTCCAGTCGCAGGGTCCGCGGCTCGTGGGCGATCGTCCTCGCCTCGCTGGCGGTCGCCGGCGCTTTCGTCTGGCTCCGCGCGACGGGCCCCTCGGAGGCGGCGGTGAGGTACCTGGGCGTGCTCCAGGCGTATGCCACGGCGATGGCGATCCTGGGCCTGGCGGGCGTCTACACTTCCTTCTTCGTGATCGACAGGATGTCGCCCGCGGACCTGTTCTCGATCGTGCTCCTGCTGGCGATCTCGGTCGCCCGAGTCGCTCTCCACCCCCGCGGACTGAAGGCCGGCTACCTAGGCCGGTAGGTGAACGGGCCGGGCACCGATCTTCCCGCGCTCGTTGCGCTCGGCGACGCCGCGACGCGTGATCCCGCCGTCGCCGGGCGGAAGGCGGCCAACCTCGCCCGGCTCGCCGCCGCCGGGCTGCCGGTCCCGTCGGGCGTGGTTGTGACGGCCGGGGCGTGCGCGCGGATCCTGGAGGCCTGCGGACTGGGACCCGACCCCACCCCCGAGGAGGTCGCCGCCTGCCCGATCCCCGGCGACCTTCGCGACCAGCTCGAGCGAGCCCTCGCGTCCTTCGGGGAGGCGCCCCTGGCGGTTCGCTCGTCCGGCATGGCCGAGGACCTGGCGGGCGCCTCGTACGCCGGCCAGTACGAGACGGTCCTCGGCGTGCGCGGCGCGGACGCGGTCGCCGACGCCCTCCGACGTTGCCTCACCTCCGCCTTCTCGGGGCGTGTCACCGCCTACCGGGCCGCGACGCGCGAGGCGGGCGCGGCGCCCATGGCGGTCCTCGTCCAGCCCCTCGTCGATGCTGACGTCGCCGGCGTCGCCTTCGGGCTCCCCGAGCCGGCCGTCCGCGCCATCGTCGCGCGCGCCGACGGGATCCCGCTCTGCGCCGTCGAGACGATCCGCATGCTCGTCGCCGAGGGCCGACTCGAGCGCGTCGACGGCGCCTACCGACCGGTCGGCGACCTGGGGGAACTGGCCGCCCCGGAGACGCTGCGCTCCCTGATCGCCTCGCGCCTCGACGCGCTCGATCCAGCCGACCGCAGCCTTCTCCAGGACGCCTCCGTCCTCGGCCAGAGCTTCACGCTGGGCGGCCTGGCGGCCGTGACCGGCCAGCCCGAGCCGACGCTGGAGCCCCGCCTCCGCGGTCTCGTCCGCCGCGAGCTCCTCGAGCTGGAGGCCGATCCGCGCTCGCCCGAGCGCGGCCACTACGCCTTCGTGCAGGCGCTGATCCGGGAGGTGGCCTACGGCACGCTGGCGAAGCGCGACCGGCGCACGCGGCACCTGGCCGTGGCCCGACACCTCGAGGCAAGCGGCGACGACGAGGTCGCGGGCGCGCTCGCCGAGCACTACCTCGAGGCCCACCGCGCCTCGGCGGAGGGGGCCGAGGCCGAGGCGGTCGCGGCCCAGGCGCGGATCGCGCTTCGGGGCGCCGCCGAGCGGGCCGCGGCCCTCGGGGCGCACGACCCTGCGATCGCTTTCATCGAGAAGGCGCTCGGCGTGACGTCCGACCCGTCCGAGCAGGCCGGGCTCCTGCAGCGTGGCGCCGACTCGGCCGAGGCGGCGGGCCGATACGGTGCGGCGGAGGGGTACGCGCGCCGCGCGATCGCCGTCCACGAGGCGACCGGGGACCGGCTCGCCGCCGCCCGGGCGACCGCCCGGCTCGCGTCCGTCCTGGTCTCCGCGGGCCAGATCGAGCCGGCGATCGCCGCGATCGAGGCCGCCCTGGCGACGCGCTGCCGGCGGGCGCCCCGGAGGAGGCTGAGGCGGCGCTCCAGGCGGTCCTCTCGCGCGCCCTCTTCCGGTCCGACGAGAACGAGGGCTCGATCCTCGCCGCCGACCGCGCGCTCGCGATCGCCGAACGGCTCAACCTCGACGCGGTCGTCGCCGAAGCGCTGGTCAACAAGGCGTCCGCCCTGACGCAGCTCGGCCGGCGCCGCGAGGCGGCCGCGCTCCTCGAGGGGGCGATCCGGGGCGCGGAGGCGTCTGGCCGGATCTCGACGGCGCTCCGTGCCAGGCACAACCTGGCCGTCACCCTTGGCGGCGACGACCCGGTCAGGGCGCTGGAGGTCGAGCGGGAGGGCCTCGTGCTCGCCGAACGCGTGGGCGACCTGAGCCACGCCTTCTGGGTGACGGCGGGCATCGTCTCCTATGCCCTCGCGACCGGCGGCGACCTGGATTGGGTCGTCGGGCTCATGGAAGAGCGCCTCGCCGGCGACCTCGATCCGGGGGATCGGTCGACGTTCACCTTCCTCTCGGCCCTGATCCGTGCCAACCGCGGGGAAGCCGTGGGTACTTTGCTGGACGAGCTGATCGCCTTGGCGGCAGGGTCGAGCGACCCACTCGACGTCGCCAGCGTCCCGTCGATCCGAGCTACGGTCGCACTTGCCAGCGGGGACCTGGAACGCGCGATCGCCGACGCCCTCGCCGCGGTCGAGATCGCCCCGCGCCTGGCAGAAGAGGAATACCCGATCGCGATCAGGGCCGCCCTCTGGCACGGCGACTTGCTCCGTGCGCGCGAGATCAGCGCGCTCCTCGATGCGCTCCCCGCCAGCGGGGGGGTCATGCAGGCGGGGCGGCTGACCGCGCGGGCCGGCATCGCCGCCCTCGAGGGCCGGCGCGCGGACGCCGTCTCCGGTTATCGCGAGGCGCTCCGCCGCTGGCGCGAGATCGGTCAGCTCCGGGATTTCGCCCTCTGTGCCATCGAGTTCGTGACGTTGCTCGGGCCGGACGAGCCCGACGCCCGGGCGGCCGCCGAGGAGGCCCGCCCGATCCTCGAGCGGATTCGGGCGCGCCCCTACCTGGAGCGGCTCGCCGCCGCCCTGGCCGCGCGGGTCGTGCCCGAGCGGCAGCCCCTCTCCACCGAGGTGGCGGAGCGCCGCTGAAGCGCCCCGGTCTCAGGTGCCCGGGAGGCCGAGCCAGACGCTCGCCGCCGGTTCGTCCTGGGGACCCGTCCAGCCCAGGGCGATGAACACCCGCTCCCTGGCGACGACGCCGTTCATCGACCCCTCCGCGGGATTCGGCGTCGCCGGCGCCTGGATCCAGGCGAGTCCGCCCGAGGAGAGCCAGGCGGTCGGACAGATGCGCTGCCCGTCTGGGCACGGCCGTGATCCGACGGCGACGATGCCGGCCGCCGACGCGGCGACGTCCGAGGCTGAGCCTTCGTCGAGCGCGGGCTGGTCGGGCGCCCAGGCCCATTTGATCCCGTCGGCCGAGGTCCACATCCCCGGCCCGGCCCCGACCGCCACGAGCCCGCCGTCGGCCCGAGCGGTCACGGCGGTCAGGGCTGGGCCGTCGAGGTCGGGCTGAACGCGCTCCCAGGCGAGGCCGTCCTGCGATGCCCAGGCGCGGGCCTGGGGCTGCCAGCCCTCCTCGCCCGTGCTCCCCACGGCGACGAAGCCGGGGCCGCCGGCGACGACATCGGCCGGGACCCCGTCATCGAGCCGAGCGGCGAGGCGCCAGTCGACGCCGTCGGTGGAGGTCCAGACCGCGCCGCCCCGGTCGGTGGCGCCGACCGCGATGAGACCCGGACCCCCGGCGACGATCGTGCGGACACCGTTGTTCCAGCCGTCGATGACGTCACCGCCGATCTCGAGGTCGGCGTTGTGTGGAGCGCGCTCCCAGGTGACACCGTCGCGGGACGTCCAGAAAGCCGCGATCTTCGCGCGATCCGGGGGCGCCTCCGGGCGGTAGATCCAGCCGGCCGCGACCAGGCCGGGGCCGCCCCGGCTCACCGTTTCCATCGCGCCGAGGCGGAAGGCCGGCGAGTCGGGGGCCCGCGTCCAGGTCTCCCCGTCGGTCGACGTCCACGCCGCCGCGCCACCCTCCCCGGAGTCGTCGCGTCCGACGGCGACGAACCCGGGGCCGCCCGCCGCCACGTCACGGATCTCACCGGGCCCGAGGTGGGGCAGGCGACGCCAGACGATCCCGGGGACCGGCTCCTCCGAGGGTACCGGCGGCGGGGCGGTGGGCGTCGGCGTCGGGGTGGGGAAGGGTCCCGGGTCGGCGACCGGGGCGAGGAGACCGAGCGCCAGGCGCTGGCCGCCATCGTCGGTCGGCTGCAGGGCGAGGAGATGATCCCGGAGCGCCACCAGCCGCGGCGGCCAGCCGGCGAGGAGATCCGGGAGCGGGTCGGCCCGCCAGTGGCGTCCGTCGGCCGAGGTGAGCACCGCACTCGCGCGAACGTCGTTGAAGAACGCGTGGATCGCGACCGCGGCGTACGCGTCGCCGAGGGCCACGAGGTCGAAGCCGCCCGACGCGTCGATGTCGGGGAGCGGAAGCTGCGCCCAGGCGAGGCCGTCGGGGGAGTACCAGAGCGTGCCGACCGTCCGATCGCCGTGGCGCCGATCGCGCTCCCGGACGCCGGCGGCCAGCACGAATCCCGTCCGGCCCCGGACCAGGCCGGCCGTCCAGGAGACTTCGCTGAGCCGCTCGTCGGCCGGCAGGAGCGTCCAGCGGTCGCCGTCGCCCGACCGCCAGAGCCGGACCTGCCCGTCCAGGCTGCCGGCAGCCAGGAAGCCGGGAGGCGCCGCGACGATCCGATCGAGCGCTTCGGCTCGGGCGAGGTCGCCGGTCGGGTCGGTGACGAGCGACCAGCTCGCCGCCCCGTCGATCGAGCGGAGGCAGATCGTCCCTTCAGCCTCCTCCTCGCCGTAGCTGCAGACGACGATCGCGCCGCCTTCGGCCGCCTGCAGGTCGACATCGTTCAGGAGGGGAAGGACGCCGCCGCGGGTCCACGACCGTCCATCGCGGGAGAGCCAGGCCCGCAGCTGCTCGGGGGGCTCTCCGGGGGACCCCTCGCGGACGATCGCGACATAGCCTCCCGGGACGGCGAAGAGCGCCACCGCCTGGCCGGCGAAGCCGCCGGCCTCGATCGGCGAGATCCGCCACCGGGTCCCGTCAGGGCTGCTCAGCAGCGTCGGCCGCCCCTGCCCCTCCCGGCTCACGAGCGCGATCGCCCCGGATTCGCCGGCCACGGGACCGGAGATCGGGTCGTCCGGCCCGAGCGCCATCGGCAGCTCGACCGGGCGCCACTCCACCGTGACCGCCCGGGGCGGGTTCGTCTCGGTCGCCGAGGGTTCGGGCGTCGCCGGGGTGAAGCTCGAACCGCTCGGCCCGGCGGTCTGCGTCGGCACGGCCGTGCATGCGCCGGCGGCGAGCCACGCCGCGATCGCGATCGCCACGCGGCGAGAGACGATCGTCACCCCCGCAGTGTCACACGGGACCGTCACCGCCGCGTCGCGCGCGCCACGATGCCCGGTCCAGGGCCGACGCCCCTCGTCCGCAGGGCGCTCCTGCCTTCGGCCGACCCGTCCTCGCCCGGCCGGCGTTCTGGTCCGCAGAACAAACGCCACCCATCGGGCGCGTCAGGACGGCCGCGAAAGCCCGCGCGGACCCGCTCGGCGGCCGGAGCGGTCGCGCCGTGGCGATCGAGCGCTCCGCCGACGACCGGTGTACCCCGTCCGCATCGCCGGGGAGCCCGTCTGCGGGCCGGATCGGGCCCGCAGACGGGCACCACCACCGTCCGTTCGACCGCCGGCCCGTCGTTTGTTCCGCCCCACAGAACGATCGACGGGTGAGCCGGCGTCCGCACCCACGCGGGGCCGGCCGGCGGCATTCCCGCCTTCCGGCCGCGAACGCCCCGGCGCCCTCCCCGCCGCGAACACCCCCGGCGCCTCCCCGCCCAGCGCGGGGCCGGCCCGCTATCATCGGCCTGGCGAGGAGGAGCACGCGATGAGGAGCGTCCTGGGACGGCGGTTCGTCCGGGCGGACGGCCTGCCCAAGGTGACCGGTCAGGCGCGCTACACGGCCGACCTGGCGTTGCCCGGCATGCTCCACGCCGCCTTCCTCCACGCCGGCGTCGCGCGGGCGCGGGTCCGGCGGCTCGACGTGGGCGCCGCGCGCGCGTTGCCCGGCGTCCTGGCGGTCATGACGCAGCGCGACGTCCCGACCGTCCGCTACGGCGCGGCGGTCCAGGACCGCACGCTCTTCGCCGACGGGGTGGTCCGCTTCGAGGGCGAGATCCTGGCCGCCATCGCGGCGCTTACTCCCGAGATCGCCGCTCGCGCCTGCCACCTCATCGAGGTCGACCTCGAGGAGCTCCCGCCCATCCTCGACGCCGAGGCCGCGCTCCGGCCCGATGCCCCGCTCGTCCACGAGGAGTGGCGCGACTACACTGCCAGCGACGGGATCGTCCGGGACGGCAACGACTGCGCCTTCGTCAACATCGTCAAGGGCGACCTGGACGCCGGCTTCGCCGCGGCCGACGAGATCGTCACCTCGCGTTTCGCCGCCGACATGAGCCACCC
>MGMJ01000021.1:7037-10550 GCA_001794945.1 Chloroflexi bacterium GWC2_73_18 | reverse complement strand
TCCTTGATGAGGGTGATCTTCTTGCCGGCGACCTCCCACTGGCCGGCGCTGTTCTTGAACTCGTTGAGGGCGAGCTCCATGCCGCGGAAGGAATCCTGCCCGGGCACCGCGAACGGTCCTTCGAGCGTGGCGAGGCCGCCGATCTTGATCTCGCCGCCAGGCGTCGGGGAGCCAGGCGCCGGCGTGCCCCCGCCCTGGCAGGCCGCGGCGAAGAGCGAGCCGACGAAGGCCACGACGAGGAGCCGGGCCAGCGTCGTCCTGCGCGTTTTCACGTTTCCTCCTCCATGCGATGGTCGTGCCTCCTCGGCACCCGTTGTCGCGCCGGTCGGCGCGACCCCCCGGCACACTGCGTTCGTTCTCCCGTTCGTCCCTCCTTACCGCTCCGAGGCCGGGTCGGCGAGCGGTGGATTCGCCGGCTCCGCCTCGGGGGCCGGTCCACGTCCTGTCCGTCTCTCCGCGGACGGGCCCGCGCCGGATCGGCGCCGGCTCCACGAGCCGGCGAGACGCTGCCCGATGCCGATGAGCCCGTTCGGGGAGAAGAGGACCACCAGCAGGAAGGTCAGTCCGATGAGGGTGTTGAAGCGCTCGCGGAACGAGATGTCTTCCAGCAACGGGAGAGGGATCGTGACGCTGCTGGCGAAGCTGTCGACGAGGGTGAAGGTGAGGGCGCCGACGAAGGCGCCCTCCGGGAAGGCGAGCCCGCCGACGACGGCGATGATCAGCAGCTCGATGATGCGGGTCAGGTCGATCGTGCCGGGCGAGATGCTGCCGTTGTACCAGACGTTCAGCACCCCGCCGACGCCGGCGATGAAGCCGGCGATGCCGAAGGCGACGACGCGGTGGAGCCCGACCCAGTAGCCGAGCCCGCGCATGCGGCGCGGGTTGTCGCGGATCCCCTGGAGGGCGAGCCCGAACGGGGTGCGGACCAGGTACCTGACGCCCAGGTAGAGGACCGCCGCCGAGGCGAGACAGACGTAGTAGAAGAGCGCGGGGTTCTGTGACGTGTAGCCGATCGGCGAGATCACCTCGGGGATGCCGCCGTGGCCCCCGAAGTAGTCGTAGTTCGCCTCGGTCAGGTAGAAGAAGCCGACGCCCAGCGCGACGGTCAGCATCATCAGGTAGATGCCCTGGCTGCGCACGGCGATCAGCCCGAAGAGGAGCCCCACGCCGGTCGCCGCGGCGAGCGCGGTGGGGACGGCGAGGTAGGCCGGCCAGTCCGGCGCGACGGGGATGGCGAGGATCTGCTGCGGGAGCTTCGTGGCGGTCAGCAGCGCGACCGCGTAGCTGGCCACCCCGGCGATCGCCGTCTGGGCCAGCGAGACCATGCCGCCGTAGCCGGCCAGGAAGATCAGGCTGAGGGCGATGATTCCCAGGATCAGCGAGTGCGCCCCGATGGTGACCGACCAGAAGCGCGAGACGGAGAGCGGGAAGACGAGCAGGACGACAGCGAGGACCGCCCAGGCGACCCAGCGCCGGTCGAGCCGTCTCACGCCGGGCGGCCCAGCAGGCCGTGCGGGCGGAGCGCCAGGACGGCCGCCATGATCCCGAAGGTGACGAGCGGGGCGTAGTAGGGCCAGTAGAAGAGACCGTACTGTTCGGCCAGCCCCACGAGCATCGCCCCGATGGCGGCACCTCCCAGGCTCCCCATGCCGCCCACGATCACCACGACGAGCGAGGAGAGCAGGTAGCGGGCGTCCTCGCCCGGGGAGATCGAGAGCGCCGTGCCGCCCATCACGCCGGCGAGCCCCGCCAGCCCGGCGCCCAGGGCGAAGACGAGCAGGAAGACGCGCGGCACGTCGACACCGAGCGCCGAGAGCATGTCGCGGTCGTCGATGCCGGCGCGGATGATCATCCCCAGCTTCGTGCGGTTGAGGAGGAGCCAGAGCAGGAGGCCGATCGTCCCGGCCGCCACGACCAGGAAGAGGCGGAAGGTGGAGTACTTGCCGCCGACGGCGAAGGGGATCGCCGTGCTGCCGGAGATTACGTCGGGCTGTGAGAACTGGTAGGTGATGCCGCCGTAGTTCATCAGCAGCAGGTCGGCGACGATGATCGACAGGCCGATCGTCACCAGCGCCTGCCGGAGGTCCTGGCCCGGCATCCAGCCGAGCAGGAATCGCTGCATCAGGAAACCGACCAGGGCCATGCCACCGAAGGCACCGACGATCGCCAGGACCCAGCCTTCACCCGTCTTGCCGACCGACGCGCCGATCGAGTAGCCGAGGTAGGCGCCGAAGAGGTAGAGCGACCCGTGCGCCATGTTGACGGTGCGCATCAGGCCGAAGATGAGGGTGAAGCCGCTGGCGACGATGAAGTAGAGCGCCGCCTGGGTGAGCCCGTTCAGCCCGACCGTGACGAACTGGACCGGGTCGAACGCCACTCGTCCTCTCCCTGATCACTCTGCCGCAGGACCGCGGCGACCGACCCCCCCGCCCCCGGATAATCGATGAACGATGATAGGGGTCGCCGCGCGCCGTGGTCAACCCGGGCAGATGCTCAGTCGAGCGTCACCCAGAAGGCCCGCTCGCGGCTCTCGAGGCGCGGGATCGCCTCGCCCCGGATATGGCGCTCGAAGTGCTCGGTCGCCATGTGCGCCTGGTAGCCGGCCTCATCGGCGTACTGCTCGTAGAGGAAGAAGAGGCGCGGGTCCTCGGTCGAGCGGTGGGCCTGGTAGAAGCGGCAGGCCGGCTCAGCCCGCGAGAGCGGTGCCATCAGCTCGAGGATCTCCCGGACGCGCTCCTCCTCACCCGACTTGCAGCGGTAGGTCGCCGCCACCACGTACGCCATCTAGCGTTCCTCCTTCCGGCCGATCCGGTTGCGCAGGATGCCGATCCCGTCGGCTTCCATCTCGACCAGGTCGCCCGGGCGCAGCCAGCGGTCGAGCTCGATGCCCGAGCCGCCGGTCAGCGTTCCCGAGCCGAGCAGGTCGCCGGGGTAGAGCGTCTGCCCCCGGGAGCAGTAGGCGATCAGGTCGGCGAAGGTGTGGTGCATGTTGGCCGTCGTGTCCTCGCCCCACAGCTCGCCGTTGACCCGGACGCGCAGGCGCAGGTTCGTCCCGTCGACCTCGTCGGCGGTGACGAGGCACGGCCCCAGCACGTTCGAGCCGTCCCACTCCTTGGCCTTGGCCGGTCCCAGCGAGAGTGGCAGCTCGCGCACCTGCACGTCGCGCGCCGAGACGTCGTTCCAGATCGTCCAGCCGAAGACGTGGGCGAGCGCCTCCTTGCGCGGGATGTCGTGTCCCGGCCGACCGATGATGGCGGCCAGCTCGAGCTCGTGGTCGAGCCGGTCGGTGAAGGCCGGCCAGCGGATCTCCGTCTCCGGGCCGATCACCGTGTCGGGCGAGGCGCGGTAGTAGGCCGGCACCGTATACCACTCCTCGGGGATCGGCCGTCCGAGACGTCCGAGCGCGCCGCGCAGGTGTCCCTCGAAGGCCATGAAGTCGCGCATGCTGCGGGGGCGGAGCGGCGCCAGGAGGCGGGCCGCCGGAACGGCCGGGTTCCGCGCGGCGGCGGCGCC
>MGMJ01000021.1:0-7020 GCA_001794945.1 Chloroflexi bacterium GWC2_73_18 | reverse complement strand
CCGGCCCCGCCTCTATGAGGGCGACCATGTCACCCTCGAACCCGGCGTCGTGGACGCCATCGTCCATCAGGACCCCGACGCGGGCGTCGCGGGCGGCGGCATAGGTGACGAGCTTCACGGGACCTCTCGGGGCGGCACCCTTCGATGATAATGGCCGCGCCAGCAGCGAGACCGGAGGTACGTGAGATGGCCCAGACGAAGGCGGCGATGCGCTTCATCCGACCCGAGGACGTCGAGACCCACGTCTTCGACTGGGGGATGATCAAGTGGCACAACGAGGTCCGCACCACGGGGGCGACGCTGCTGACCGCGGGCGTCGTCATCCTCGACCCGGGCAAGGGTCACCTCCGCCACAACCACCCGACCTCGGACGAGATCCTCTACTTCATCTCGGGTGAGGGCGAGCAGATGGTCGAAGACGAGCGCGGCGACGCGATGTACGAACAGATGAAGGCCGGCGACATGGCCTACATCCCGACCGGCGTCTTTCACGGCACCCTCAACACCGGCTGGGAGCCGCTGCGCATCCTGGCGGTCTACGCCCCGGGCGGCCCGGAGAAGGTGCTGCGCGAGCTGCCCGGGACGGTGATCGTGCCGGCCGGCGAGATCGCGAAGCGCTGAGCCGCCCGGCGCCGGCCCCGGGCGCACGTCGCCGGCCCCTATACTGCGAGCATCCGGCCCACCGGGCCACGGACGCGGAGGAAACGGATGGAGCCGACCCTTCTGATCGCCATCGCGATCGTCGTCGTCCTTGCCGTCATCGTCGTCGGCATCTACAACGCCCTCGTCCAGCGGCGACTGCGCATCGACGAGGCATGGGCCCAGATCGACGTGCAGCTGAAGCGGCGCCACGACCTGATCCCGAACCTGGTGAACGCGGTCAAGGGCTACATGCAGTTCGAGCAGGAAGTGCTCACCAAGGTGACCGAGGCGCGCGCCGGCGCCATCGCCGCGGGTGCCAGGGGCCCCGCTGAAGCCGCCGCCGCCGAGAACATGCTCACCTCGGCGCTGCGCTCGCTCTTCGCCGTGGTCGAGAACTACCCGGAGCTGAAGGCGAGCCAGAACGTGCTGGAGCTGCAGGAGCAACTGACCACCACGGAGAACCAGATCGCCTTCGCGCGCCAGCACTACAACGCCAGCGTCCTCGACTACAACACCTCGATCGCGACCTTACCGAACATGCTGATCGCCGGTCCCTTCGGCTTCGGCAAGCGCGACTTCTTCGAGGCCGAGGAGGAAGCCAAGGAGGTCCCCGTCGTCCAGCTCCGCTAGAGCGACGCGGGCCGGCGGCGCACGGG
Organism: Chloroflexi bacterium GWC2_73_18; assembly: GCA_001794945.1. Classification (GTDB taxonomy): domain Bacteria; phylum Chloroflexota; class Limnocylindria; order Limnocylindrales; family CSP1-4; genus GWC2-73-18. The sequence continues at coordinate 5,722 of MGMJ01000021.1, read as the reverse complement.
CGCGCCCCGGTCGCCGTCGGTCGGTGGTGTAACGCTCCATGGCGACCCAGACCTTCTACGCGCAGCAGTCGGCCAACCGGCGGAACTCGCTGCTGCTCGTCCTGCTCATCGCCGCCCTGCTGGCGGCCCTCGGCTTCGCCATCGGCTACGGCACGACCGGGCAGACGGCGAGCGGCGCGGTCGTGACCGCCGGGGCGGTCGTGCTCGCCCTCGTCCTCTCGCTCGTCTCCTACTTTGGCGGAGACTCGATCGTCCTCGCCGCGTCCGGGGCGCGCCAGGTGACCGAGCAGGATGCGCCGCAGCTCCTCAACGTCGTCCAGGAGATGACCATCGCGGCCGGCGTCCCGATGCCGCGCGTCTACATCATCGACGACACCGCGCCCAACGCTTTCGCCACCGGGCGCGACCCGCGCCACGCTTCGATCGCCATCACCACGGGGCTCCTCCAGAAGCTGGACCGCGAGGAGCTGCAGGGCGTCATCGGGCACGAGCTCTCGCACGTGCGCAACCTCGACATCCGGTTCGCCCTGCTCGTGGCGGTCCTCGTCGGCAGCATCGCCCTGCTCGCCGATATCTTCCTGCGCTGGGGCTTCTGGGGCGGCCGGTCGAGCAGCCGCGAGCGCGGCGGCGGCGGCCTCCAGGTGATCGTCTTCATCCTGGCCATCGTGCTGGCGATCCTGGCCCCGATCTTCGCGCGCATGGTCCAGCTGGCGGTCAACCGCCAGCGGGAGTACCTGGCCGACGCCTCGTCGGTCGAGCTCTCGCGCAACCCCTACGGGCTCGAGCGGGCGCTGGCGAAGATCGCCGGGGACCGGGAGGTGCTCGAGGTCGCCAACCGGGCGACGCAGCACCTCTACATCGTCAACCCGATCAAGAAGTTCGAGGAGCGCTCGCGGGGTCTCTTCTCGACCCACCCACCGGTCGTCGACCGCATCAACCGGCTGCGCGCGCTTCATGGCGCGTCGCCGCTGACGGGAGAGGTGGCGGAGGCGCTCGACCAGCGCGACTAGCCGGAAGTCCCGGGATTTCCACCCCGTGAACAGCGCGGCGCGTTCGGCGGGCTGACCGGCCGCCGAAGGGCCGGCCGAGGACACCCGGGGATGCGCCCCGAGCGTTGGCGGAGGCGGCCGCGCGGGCCGGCAAGACGCGCCCGGGCGGTCCGTCGTCGCGCGGTGTTCACCCGATGGGAAATCCAGAACTTCGACCGGGTGCGGGGCCGCGGCGCGCGGGTGCCACCCAGGCTGCCAGGTTGGCGATCCCGGCCGGCGCGGAACGGCGAGGGGGGGTGGAGGTGACGACCGGATTCGAAGCGGTGAATAGAGGTTTTGCAGTTCGGGTAGGAGCGTCCGCCAGCGTCCAACGCCGAGCCAACGACAACCCACTTCGCCTCCGCCGCTCCCCCAGTACGGGCCTCGTCGAGCATATGGCCCAGACCGGCTGCGCTGCAAACGAGCCGCAATGGACGCCCATTTCCGGCCCGGTGGCCGTCGCCATCGCTCGAGCTGGCCGGCCGGGATTGTCGTCGACGGGCGGAGCGCCGGTACTTTCACATGCTAGCCAAGATGTCCGTGCGTTTGGCTGCGTATTCCTCGTCTGTGATGGCGCCGGCCAGCTTCAGTTGCTCCAGCGTTTCGAGCCGCCCTTGGACCGCTGACGCGGCAACAGCCTCGGCGGCGGGCTTGTCCGCCGGTCGCTGTTCCACCCGCTCGTAGATCACGCTCAACGTGCCCGGCGGCTTCACAGCGACGAGGTAGATCAGAACGAGGAGCCCGAGACCGAAGAGCAGGATCAGGACTACTCCCAAAACCCATGCCCCGGCTCCCCAACTGCCGGGCACGTAGTTCTGCGACTTCGGGTAGTAGCCCCTGGCCGCGAGCGAGTCGGCATCGGCCCTCCTGATCGCCTCGATCTCCTCAGGCTTGCCTCGGTACGTGCGCGTCACCACCGGGGCGTCGTCAGTCACGGGACCGCCGCTCCGAGCCGCGTTGCGAGCAACGACGAGGTCGGGACTGAATGGCGTTTTGCAGTGCTCGCACTTGTTGCGCCACATCGGCGAGAGCGGCTTGCCGCAGTTGGCGCAGGTCGCGGAGTCCATCGGTTGCCTCCCCAGAGTGCGTGCGGGGGCGTGGGGCAGGGTACACGTTCAGCCGCGGCGGATGCCCGCGATCGCCGCCACGCCTCATGGGTGTGCGAGCCGGTAGCCTTGGGTGGGACGTGCTCGGCAAGTCCTGAAGATTCTTCTCGCCCCCCTCACAGATTTCGCGCGGAGCGGGGGTTTCCGCCCGGCGGAAGCGGCGATCGGGCCGCCCCGGGCCGCCCCGAGCCCGGAAAACGTTCTACCTGGTAGGCAGGCAGACCCCCAGGCGGACGGCTACTACGAGGGATGAGTATGGCGTCGAGGCCGTCGCTCCAGGTCATTCAGCCCTCAGGAACCCCGGCCGGCGCGGAACGGCGAGGGGAGTGGAGGCGACGACCGGATGCGAACCGGTGAATAGAGGTCTTGCAGTTCGGCCCATAGCGTCCGCGGGGGTCCGCCGACGCGCCATTCACGAACGAACCGGCCATCTGTTCCAGGTTCGCGTCCGCCCCTGGGCGCCCCGATTGCCACCGCTGTCGCTACCGAGCCGACTGTATAGCCCGTCGCTCTGTGCATTTCGGGAGCCCGGCACGCCCCGGCGACGGCGCGGAGCGCGGCCTCCGGAGAGGCCAGCGGCCGGCGTTGGGCGGCTCAGCCGATGACGAACCAGGCCACCTTGACGGCGCTGGTGGCGGCGGCGGTGAGGTAGATGGTGAAGGCGTTGGTGGTGGTGTTCACGGCCACCCGCTTGACCGTGGTCGCCCCGCCGGCGTTGCCCATCAGGGTGCACAGGATCTTGCTGGCGCTGGTGAGGTCGAGCCCCGGCGTCACCGTCTTGCTGGCCGTGCCGCTGGCGATGGTGGCCAGGCCGGCCGTCTTGAAGCTGACCCGCCCCTCGGCGTGGAAGGCCGTGCCGCCCGAACCGGCGGCGGCGTAGACCCCGATGCCGGTGCCGGCGTAGCCGTTGACCCCGCGCCCCGACGTCGCCACCCCGTTGACCCCGCGGCCCGCCGTCGTCCGGCCGGTCACCCCACGCGCGGAGCTGTCCTGGGCTGCGTAGCCGTAGACGCCGGTCTTGGCCGGAGCGGCGGGATAGAAGCCGGAACCGCTGAAGCCGTAGACAGCGGTGCTCGAGCCGTTGGAGTAGCCGGCGAGGGCGGCCCGATCCGTGGCATCGCTGGTGCCGAGGACGCCCCAGCCCGAGGTGCTGGTGCCGAGGACGCCCCAGCCCGAGGTGCTGATGCCCAACACGCCCCAGCCCGAGGTGCTCGAGCCGGAGACACCCCAGCCCGAGGTGCTGATGCCCTGGACGCCGTGGCCAGAGCTAGCCTCACCACGAACGCCGGTTCCGCTGGCCGCGGAGGCGAGGCCCTTGACGCCGATGCCGGTGGCGCTGTTGCTCTGCCCGTGGACGCCGTAGGTGGTGCCGCTGGCGGCGGAGGCGAGACCCACGACGCCGATGCCGCTGGTGCTATCGCTCTGGCCGCGGAGACCGTAGGTCGTGCCGCTGGCTCCGGTGGCGTAGCCGGAGAAGCCGGCGCTGGCGACGACGGTGCTCGTGTTCTCGATCGTCGTGGTGGCGGTGGCGGCGTGGTAGTCGCCGACGATCATCGGGTCGCCGTCGGCGGCGCGGGCGGGCAGGGGTCGGCCCAGGGCCTGCGCCGCCAGGGCGGCCAGCGAGCCCGCCGTGGCGGCGAGGAGGACGCGGCGGGAACGGGGGGTGACGGTGTCGATGGCCATGGCTGAGATCCTCCTGCGCGGTCGGGCACGGGGCTGCCGGGCGGGCCGGGCTAGCCAGTGGCTCGGCGCGGTCAGGGGGCGACCGTGGCTGACCGACCGCGCGTCGACGCCTCCCGCCGGATGGGCGCATTGTGCGCCTGAGCGGGGCCGCGACGCCCGCCGCTCGCACGTCAGGTGCCGGCGGGCGAGGTTGACGGCCAGGGCCCACGAGGGCCGTTTCGCGAGTGAAAGTGGAGGCGACGACCGGATTCGAACCGGTGAATAGAGGTTTTGCAGACCTCCCCCTTAGACCACTTGGGTACGTCGCCTCAGGGGAGCGGCACGGCAGCCGCGGGTGGCGGAGCTGGCTGGCCCTCGAGGATTCGAACCTCGGTTCACGGATCCAAAGTCCGCTGTCCTACCACTAGACGAAGGGCCAGCGACGGACGGTTCGTGCCCGCGTTCGGGCGGGGCTCAGCCTATTCGGTTCGGCGTGAGTGCGGGGAAGAGATGGAGCGGAAGACGGGACTCGAACCCGCGACCCTCACCTTGGCAAGGTGATGCTCTACCAACTGAGCCACTTCCGCTCGGCTACCGCATCGAGGGGACCGGAGGTGGTGCCGAGAGCCAGGATCGAACTGGCGACACCGCGATTTTCAGTCGCGTGCTCTACCAACTGAGCTATCTCGGCCCGCTTGCTCGGTGGCCTCACGCCCCACCAGGGCTGGCGGCCCCCGGATCGGCTCGGTGCCACGGGGAGTTTACCGCAGCCGACGCGGGGAGCGTCAAGGTCGCGCCCGGCGCGGCGGCACGACCGTGAGTGGCAGGAGCCCATCGCCCGGTCGTCGCGATCCCAGCGCGGGAGCGTCCCCCGGGGTGGTCTCGTCCGGCGGAACGGGGTGTCGGGAGGGGTCCGCCCGCCGACCCGCGCTACACTCGCCCCGCCGAAGTGGCGGAACTGGCAGACGCGGCGGACTTAAACTCCGCTGCCCGCGAGGGCGTCCGGGTTCGAGCCCCGGCTTCGGCACGACTCACCGGAGCACGAGGCGGCCGCTTTCGCGGGCTCTCCTGGTCGGCGGCACGGCACCTCACCAGGGGATCGACCGACGCGGATCGCCCGGGGGTCGCGGCTCGGGCGGGGGCGGCGCGGGTTCGATCTCGGGCAGGGCGGCCTCGAGTGCCGGGGCCAGCGAGGCCGCGAACGTCGCCGTCATGTGGTGGTTGTCGCGGTAGACGATCATCCCGTCGAGCACGACCGGGCAGGGGTCCCACGGGCAGATGCGGTCGGAGAGGTCGACCAGGGTCGCCCCGGTCAGCTCCGCGGCCGTCTGCTCCAGGATCAGGTGGCGCGAGGTGAACGCGGCAGCCCGCGGCATCTGGCAGGGCCGCACGTCAGCGAGATGGCGCGAGATGCAGGAGGGCACGTCGTAGTCGGAGCGCGGCGTGTCGACGAGGATCGCCTTCAGGCCCGGGACGCGGTCAAGGGCCCGGGCCAGCGCCCGGCCCTGGACGCGCGGGTCCCCGTCGGCCGCTTCCATGGGCCGCATGGAGCGAGTCAACGCCACCACCACGAGGTCGGGGCGCAGGTCCCGGAGGCGCTCGATCACCAGCTCCCGCCAGGTGGCGCACTCCCGGTACTCGCGCTTGAGGATCGTCGAGTACTGGCGCAGATCGAGGAAGCGGCAGTCGTACTTGGTGAGCGTGACCAGCCGCCAGCCGCGCTCCCGGGCGATGGCTTCGAGGGTCGGGAACCACTGGGCGGCGTGCGAGTCGCCCAGGAGGACGACGGTCCGGGTGCCGTGGGGGTCGCCGAAGACGCAGTCGAGGGGTCGGGTCTGCGGGTGCGAGAGAGAGCAGCCCGTCTGTGCGATCCGCTCCCGGTCGTCGGCGGCCTGGCCGAGCGCGGGGCGCACGTCGCGGGGCAGC
>MGMJ01000020.1 GCA_001794945.1 Chloroflexi bacterium GWC2_73_18 | reverse complement strand
CCGGCTCCAACGGCAAGACGACAACGGCGCGCCTGACGGCGGCGCTGCTCCGCGGCGAGGGCGTCGCGGTCTCGCACAACAGCGCCGGCGCCAACCTGGTCCAGGGCGTCACCTCGCTGGCGATCGGCTTCGCCGACCTGCGCGGCCGCCTCCCCGAGGGGGCCCTCGTGGTCGAGGTGGACGAGGCCGCGCTCCGCGTCGTGGCGCCCGAGCTGGACCTGCGCGCCCTCCTCGTCACCGACCTCTTCCGCGACCAGCTCGACCGATACGGCGAGATCTACGCGGTGGCCGGCGCGATCGAGAAGGCCGCCGCCGGCCTGCCGCCCGACGCTTCTCTCGTCGTCAACGGCGACGACCCCATGGTCGCCGGGCTCGGCCTGGACCGAGAGGGGCGCCGCGTCACGTTCGGCTTCGACCTCCCCGGCTCGACCGACCGGATCAGCCGGGCCGCGGACACGATCCGCTGCCCGCGCTGCCGCGCCGATCTCGCCTACCGTCACGTCTACCTCTCCCACATGGGCGAGTGGCGCTGCCCGTCGTGCGGCCTGGTCCGTCCGCCCCTCGACGTGGCGGTGACGTCGGTCGAGGTGGTCGACCTGCGGGAGACGCGCTGCACGCTGCAGACGCCCGACGGCCCGCTCGACCTCCGCATTCCCCAGGCGGGCATCCACATCGCCTACGACGCGGCGGGCGCGGTCGCCATCGCCGTCGGGCTGGGGCTCCCGATCCCCCACGCCGCGGCCTCGCTGGCCACGGTGGGGCCCGCTTTCGGCCGCCTGGAGACGATCGCGGCGGACGGGCGTCGGATCGTTCTCGGCTTTGCCAAGAACCCGACCTCCTTCAACACCACCCTGCGCGCCCTCGCCACCGAGGGCGAGCCGCGCCAGCTCCTCGTGGCCGCCAGCAACACGCTGGTCGACGGGGAGGACTTCGCCTGGCTCTGGGACGTCGACTTCGAGGGTGCCGCCGGGCGGGTCGAGCGCGTCACCGTCTCGGGCCTGCGTGCCGATGAGCTGGCCAACCGGCTCAAGTACGCCGGGGTCGATCCGGCGCGGATGGCGATCGTGACGGACCGGCGGGCGGCGCTCGACCGGGCGCTCCTGGACGTGAAGCAGGGCGGTACGCTGGTGATCCTCGCCGGCTACACGCCGACGATCGAGCTGCGCGAGGAGATGCGGAAGCGGGGATGGGTCGGGAGGTTCTGGGAGGCATGACCGTGACAGCACCGGGCGAGCTACGGCTCCGCATCGCGCACCTCTACCCCTCGCTCCTCAACGTGGCCGGCGACGGCGGCAACCTGACCGCGATCGTGCAGCGCTGCCGCTGGCGCGGGATCGAGACGGAGGTCGTGCCGGTCGAGGCCGGCGAGACGGCCGACTACCCGGGCTTCGACCTGCTCCTCTTCCACGGCGGCCAGGACGTGGAGATGGCGGTCGTGGCGGCCGATCTGCCGCGCCAGGCGGAGGGGCTCCGCGCGGCGGCCGACGCCGGGGTCGTCTTCCTCGCCGTCTGCGCCGGCCTGCAGCTGCTGGGCCACCGCTACATCCCCTCGGCCGGCCCGACGCTTGAGGGCGTCGGCGTCCTCGATCTCGAGACGCGTGGCGGCCCCCAGCGCTTCATGCAGCACGCCGCCTGCGAGGTGACCCTCGGCGGGGAGACGGAGATCGTCGTCGGCTTCGAGAACCACAGCGGCCAGACCGAGCTCGGGCCGGGGGTGAGGCCGTTCGGGAGGGTCGTCGCCGGGGCCGGGAACAACGGCCGGGACGGGACCGAGGGCGCCGTCCGCGAGAACGTCTACGCCACCTACCTGCACGGGCCGGTCCTGCCCAAGAACCCGTGGCTGACCGACAAGCTCATCGAGATCGCGCTGGAGCGGCGGCTCGGCCGGCGGGTCGCGCTGGCGCCCCTCGACGACGCGGTGGAACGGAACGCCCACGACGTGGGGCTGGCCAAGGCGCTGCGCAACCGCGGCCGGCGGACCGCGCTCGAGCCGGCCCGTTTCGGCTGGCGCTGAGTCGCTAGCGGGCGGGTTCGGGCGCGTTCCCGCCCTCGGCTGGGGTCGTCCGCACGGGAGCAGCCCGTGCTGGGCGGGGCGTGAGCCAGCCGAGCGGATCGGCCAGCACCACGGCGGCGCCCAGCAGGCCGAGCACGATACCGCCGCCGCCCGGCAGGCCGAGGAAGAACTGGGCCATCGAGCCTGCGTTCCAGAGCGCGAGACCCCACAGGATGGCGGCGGCACCTCGCTTCGGCATGGCCCGACGATGCGCGGCCGGCGGTCCGACCGCAATGACCCGTTGGTACGGGCGGGGACCGGCCGGACCGGGAGAGCCGGGCCCTACTCTACGAGGAGCGGATAGCCGTCGTCGGCGCCCTCGTAGACCTGGTCGAGCTGGGAGTTGCCGGCGTACTCGATCGTCCAGGCCCAGATCTCGCCCGAGCCGTGGTGCAGGTCGTTGCCGGCGATCTTCATCTTGTCGGTCGGGCCGAAGATGATCCCGCGGAGATCCAGCCCCGCGCCACCGGCGATGGTGAAGACGTCGCTCGACGTGCTGTCGGAGCACGCCGGCGCCAGCGGATCGCAACCCGCCACCGGCTCGATCCAGATCGTCATCGGCACGTCGTGAAACGAGCTCCCGGTTTGCCACGTGGCGGCCGTCGTCTCCCCGCCGGCGGCGGCCACGTTGAGCAGCAGAGCACCGCCGCTGTCGACGCGCAGGACCGAGTCGGACTCGAAGACGAGAGTGACGCCCTGCCCGGCGATCGTGCTGTTGCTGGCGAGCTGCAGCCCCTGGGTGCCGCCTTTCCTCACGAGGTGGAAGACCCCGGGGCAGAGCCATCGCCGCTCGCCGGTCGCCACCTCGATCAGGTCGTACTTGCCCGGCGCGATCCCGGCCTCGTCGGTGACCGGGTCGGTGCACGTGCCGTTCGGGGTGGTGGTCTTCGAGATCGTGATCGGGGTGACGCCGGCGTCTGTCGCGACCAGCTGGACAAAGCTGTCGCTCCCCCACGGGGGGATGGGAATGTAGCCGGGCAGGTGGACCGGCGCGTGGTAGACGTCGTCGCTCTCCAACTCCGAGGCTCCTTCGACCCGGACCTGCCTGGCCTCGACCGACCAGGTCGGCGGGCTCGGCGCCTCGATCGTCGCCAGCATGTGGTTCTCGGCGCTGGTCATGAACTTCACGAAGGCCGGCTCGTTGGGCGAGCTTGGCGGTGGCGCGCCGGCGGCCGAGAAGGTCGAGTTGATGCCGACGTCGCCGCCCCAGATGCGAACGTAGGAGTCCTGACCGGCGAGCTTCATCGTGATGGTCGCGTTGTTGGGTTGCGTCGCGTACACGCCCGGAGCGGTCTGGTTCGGCTTGAGGACCGCCACCGCCAGCCCGCCGCCGAAGACCGCGGACGTGGCACAGGCGCCGACGTGCGGGTCGCTGCTGGAGAGGATGCGCGAGAAGAAGCGCTCGCTGACGTGATCGACCCGGACGGTGAGGGCGCGCGAACCCCAGGAGCCGCCGCGGCAGCTATCGGCGCTGCCGACCGGGGTCCGGATGACGAGGCGGTCGCCGCCCTGGTAGGAAGTGCCGTCCTCGGCACCGAAGCCGTCGGCGTCGCCGAGGGCGTGGGCCGCCGCGACGGTGACCTCCCCCGGCGCCAGGCCGAGGGCGAGTTGGCGGTCCAGGTAGTCCATGGCGTGCTCGGCCGCCGCCGCCCGCTTCGCCTCGGTGATGGGGCGCCTGAGCAGCTCGGCGATCCCCGCCTGGGCGGCGGCGTCGGCCGCGTTCTGCATCGCCCGCCGCTCCGTCAGCCAGACGGCGAAGTCGACGGCCAGCGCGGCGGCCGCGAGCAGCACGGTGAGCGCGATGACGAAAAGGACGAGCACCTGGCCACGTCCCGCCCCGCGCCCGGCGCCGACCCCGGCCGGCCGGCGGCTCACGGGCCGGACTCCACGCAGACCTCGCCGCTCGGGAAGGGTTCGCTTTCGAGCGGCAGGTTCTCGACCCGGAACTGCTCGGACGCGCCGAGGCTGAGACTCTCGTCCATGGCGCCGTCAAGCCCGTCCACGATGACCCCCACGAGCGGCACGAAGAGGGGGTGCCGGTACCGCGTCTCGACGACCATGCGCACCGAGTAGGTGCTCCCCGAGGGGTCCAGGTAGCCACTGTAGCAGACGCGTACCAGCGCCAGCCGCGAAGCGTCGAAGCCGGCCATGTTGGCTGGGAGCACGCTGTCGCGCAGGTAGCTCGCCACGGTCCCCCCGTTGGCGCTGGCGTTGCCGGCGGAGGTCGGCGAGACCGAGCCGTAGCGCGCCGCCTCACGGACGCCGTTGATCAGGCCGATCTGTCCGGAGAGCAGGAAGCCGAACTGGATGATGCCCGTGAAGACGAGCATCAGGACGGGCAGGACGAGGGCGAACTCGGTCAACGACTGCCCGCGCGCGCCCCGGTGTCGCTGCGGCACGGAACGGGGCCCTGGCGCGAAGCGGCCCGCTCCCGGGCATCGCGTCCGCCGATACACCGCCAAGGGTACTCCAGTCCCGCTGGAAGGGAGGCCGATGGTACCGCTCGCGCGGCAGCGCAGCAACGGCCCCGGCGCGGATCGCGGTGCCGGAACGCACCGCCCCGACCCGGCCCGGCCGGTCCGGGCGCCGGCCCGAGGGCGCGCGGCCGGAGCGCCCCGCGCTCGCACCCGGAGATGCCGAATCAGCTCGGGCGCCGGGCCGCCGCCTCCGCTGCCAGGCGCTTCGCCAGCTCCTCCCAGCCGATCGTCTCCTGCTCGCCAGGCGGCTGGCCGCGCCTGCGCACCGTCGCCGTCCCCCCCTCGACCTCGCGGTCCCCCAGCACGAGCATGACGGGGACCTTCTGCTCCTCGGCGAGGCGGATCTTGTTCTGCATCCGCAGGTCGGAGTCGTCGACCTCGACCCGCAGGCCGCGATCGACGAGGAGGGTCCCCAGCTCTCGAGCCGCCGTCTCGTGTCGCGTGGCGATCGACACCACCACCGCCTGGACCGGGGCGCACCAGAACGGGAGGGCGCCGGCGAAGTGCTCGAGGAGGACGCCGATGAAGCGCTCCAGCGAGCCGTAGATGGCGCGGTGGACCGTGACCGGGCGCTGCTCGGCGCCGTGCTCGTCGGTGTAGGTGAGGTCGAAGCGCTCCGGCAGCATGACCAGGTCGGCCTGGATCGTCGCCGTCTGCCACTCGCGGTCCAGCGCGTCGTCGATGAGGATGTCGATCTTGGGCGCGTAGAAGGCGCCTTCCCCGGGCTCGACGCGGAACGACTGGCCGCTCGCCTCGAGGGCGGCGAGGAGCGACGCCTCGGCGCGCTCCCAGAGCGCCGGGTCACCGAGCGCCTTGTCGGGCCGCGTGCCGAGCCGGTAGCGCGGTACGAAGCCGAACCAGCGGCAGACGGCTTGGTTCAGGTCGAGCAGGTCGGCGATCTCGGCCTGCAGCTGGTCGGGCCGGCAGTAGATGTGCGCGTCGTCCTGGACGAACTGACGGACCCTCAGGAGGCCGGAGAGGGTCCCCGACAGCTCGTTGCGGTGGAGCCGCCCGTACTCGGCGAGGCGGAGCGGCAGGTCGCGGTAGCTCCGCTTTCGCGCCCGGTAGATGTAGGTCGACTCGGGGCAGTTCATCGGCTTGAGGCTGTAGACCTGTCCCTCCGACTCGAGCTGGAACATGTGCTCCTGGTAGAGGTCCCAGTGGCCCGAGCGCTCCCAGAGCCTGCGGTGGACGAGCATCGGGGTGGAGACCTCGAGGTAGCCGCGCCGGCGCTGCTCCTCGCGCATGGCGTCCTCGAGCGTCCGCCAGAGCGTCTGGCCCTTGGGGTGCCAGAAGGCGGCACCGGGGGCGACGTCGTGGAAGCTGAAGAGGTCGAGCTGCCGCCCGAGCCGGCGGTGGTCGCGCCGCTTCGCCTCCTCGAGGCGCCAGAGGTAAGCGTCGAGCTCCTGCTGCGTCGGCCAGACCGTTCCGTAGATCCGCTGGAGCATCGGGCGGTCGCTGCGGCCGCGCCAGTAGGCGCCGGCCACGCTGAGGAGCCGGAAGGGGCCGATCCGCCCGGTGGAGGCGACGTGGGGTCCCCGGCAGAGGTCGATGAAGGGGCCGTGCGTGTAGGTGGAGACCGGTGCCGGCGCCTCTCCGGCCGCCGCCGCCCTGGCCGCCAGGTCGTCGAGGATCTCGACCTTGTAGGGCTGGTCGCGGCCCTCGAAGAAGGCGCGCCCCTCGGCGGCCGCCAGCTCGCCACGCACGAAGGGGTGGTCAGCCGCCACGGAGGCACGCATCCGCTCCTCGATCGCCGCCAGGTCGTCGGGCGTGAGCGGTCGCGGCAGCTCGAAGTCGTAGTAGAAGCCGTCGGCGATCGCCGGCCCGATCCCCAGCTTCGCCCCAGGGAGGAGGTCCACCACAGCCTCGGCCATGACGTGCGCCGCGGAATGGCGCATCGCGTCGAGCTCGCCGTGCGCGCCGGCGTCGAGAAGTTCGTCGGCCGATCCGCGCGCCGGCGCTTCGAAGACGGGTGCCTCGTCAGGCGGCGCCTGCTCCAACCTCTCCTCGTTCCGGTCGATCATCACCATCTCCATCGAAAGCGAAGACCCCTCGTCCGCGACAGGACGAGAGGTCATCGATCTCCCGCGGTTCCACCCGCCTTCGCCCGGACCACGCGGCCGGGCGCGCTCGCGGCCGCGCTAACGGGCGGCGCCCGGACCGGTTCACCGGTCGCTCACGGGTGGTGGCGCGCAGGGTGGCGTGCCGCCCGGGCTCGCAGCCTCGGCCCGGGCTCTCTGGGGCTTCCTTCCCGGCGTCGTGTCCCGCTCGACGCGTTCGCTATGGATTGGTGGGCGGTACAGGAATCGAACCTGTGACCTCGTGCATGTCAAGCACGCGCTCTAACCGACTGAGCCAACCGCCCACCGGGCACGGGGAGTATAGACGGCTGCCGCGGGGCGGACAAACGAGACGCAGCGATGATGCCGTGGGCCTAACGTGTGGGACTGAAGGGCAGGATCGCTGCCCGGGAGGAGATCGTGGTGGTGAACTTGCCGCCGTCACACCGGAGCGTGACGCCGGGAGTGCTGCCGACGGCCGGAACGCTGGTGATCGGCATCAGCTTTGTCATCCTGTCCGGGTTGGCGATGCACTGGATGGCAGCCCAGCCCGCGGCCTGGCCGTACTGGGTCCTGCCGTGGGCGATCGGCGCGGCCGCCGGCCTCGTGGCGGCCAGGCGGTCCAGCCTCCTGGGAGTCGTCGCCGGCATTGGCCTGGGTTGGGCGCTCGAGTTCCCGCTCGAGCTCAACGGCATCCAGACTCACCTGAACGTCAGTGGGCGGCTGGCCGAGCTGGTCGCCTTCTGGCCGATCCTCGTCGCCTTGATCGCCTACGACCTGGTCGCGGTCGCTGCGGGGTTCGCGCTCATCCAGGTGCCCAGAGGCCGCCGCAGCGGCGACCCATCCGGCCCTCGGTGAGCCTGGCGGCAGAGCTGCCGTCGCGGCCAGCGTCCCACGCGTCGCCGGCTCGAGACGCTCCGCGCCTGCATCCGCTCCGGCTCGATCACTGCCGCGACCCACGGGCCGGGCAGGTGGGCCGGCGTGACGACCCAGCAGCGGGCCGCCCGACAGTCGGCGACGGAGCTGGTTTGGCGCCTGGCGTCGCCGTGCCCCGCGAAGCTGGAGCCAAGCGGCACTCGGTAGCCCTCACCGGGACGGCGCTCTGCGCTGTCGCCGGGACGTGCCGGTTCGATCGGCAGCGGGAGCGGCACGCATCGCGGGCCCGCTCAGGCGCACAATGGGACGCATCCTGGGTGGGAGGCGTCGA
>MGMJ01000019.1 GCA_001794945.1 Chloroflexi bacterium GWC2_73_18 | reverse complement strand
GGAAGACCTCCACGACCGGGTCGTTCTTCTTGCCCTGGATCGTCGGGTCGAGTCCGAGGGCGGTCAGCAGGTCGGCGTAGTCGAAGCCGCTCATCCCGTCGAACGCCGGGATGACGACCGGGCTGGGCGTCGGCACGGGTGTGGGCGTGGGGGTCGGGGACGGGGTGGGGGTCGGCTCCGGCCCGGTCGAGATGACGTAGTCGATGCTGGTCTGTTCCGGGACCTGGATCCCGGCGCGCGGCGACTGGTCGATCACCGATCCCTCCGGGACGACCGGGTCGGACTCCTCCGTCCGCTCGCCGATGGCGAGCTTCGCTTCGAGGATGAGCCGGAACGCCTCCTGTTCGGGCCGGCCGCGCAGGTCGGGAACGGTGACGAGCGGCTTGCCGCTGACGATCACGACGCTGACGGTCGAGCCCCGGGTCACCTCGGCATCGGCCGCCGGATCCTGGCGGAGGACCGTCCCCTCGGGCTGCGCGGTGCTCTTCTCCGTCCCCACGATGGTCACGACGAAACCCGCATCCGCGCCCTTCTTCTGGGCCTCCTCCAGTGACAGGCCGAGGAGCGAGGGCACCTTCGCCTTCGCGCCGGGCGTGGCGGTCGGGCCGGGGCCGCTGTTGAGGGCGAAGACGACGAGCGCACCGGCGCCGACCAGGATCAGCAGGCCGAGCAGGGCGGCCGCCCAGGCCCAGGCCCCCGAGCCGGACGGCTCCGGTTCGGGGGGGAGCGGCTCGCGTCGGCCGGCGGCGACGGGGCGGCGCGGCGGCTCCTCCCCGCCGTACGGTGGCGGCGCGGCGACGGTCGACTCGCCGGCGCCGGTCGGGGCGCCGGGGGCGAACGGCGGAGGGGCGCCGGACGCGGTTTCCGCAGCGGCTGCCACCGGGGCGCCGCGCGTCCCGAGGAAGGTGCGCAGTGCCTCGGCGAACGCCGCCGCCGAGGCGAAGCGGTCGGCCGGCTCGCGCGCCAGCGCCTTGCGCACGATCGCGTCGAGCGCCGGCGGCACGTCGGCCCGGAGCGCCGAGGGTGCCGGTGGGTCGGTGGTGAGGCGCGCCATGGCGATCGCCGCCGCCGAGTCGCCCTCGAAGGGGCGGCGCCCGGTCAGCATCTCGAAGAGGACGAGCCCCAGGGCGTAGATGTCCGCGGCAGCGGTCACCTTCTCGCCGCGCGCCTGCTCGGGGCTGAAGTAGTGCACCGAGCCGAGGGTCGTGCCGGGGAGCGTCAGCTCCGACTCGGAGAGGGCGCGGGCGATCCCGAAGTCGCCCACCAGCGCGCGCCCGTCGCGCCGCACGAGCACATTGCCGGTCTTGATGTCGCGGTGGATGATCCCGCGCGCGTGCGCGGCGGCGAGCGCCTCGGCGACCTGGCCGGCGATCCGGGCGGCAGCGACGGCCGGCAGGAAGCCGCGTTCGCGCAGGATCTCGGCCAGGTCCTCGCCGTCGACCAGCTCCATGACGATGAACGGGCCGGCCTCGTCGGTCCCGTAGTCGAAGACGCCGACGATGTTGGGATGGGTCAGCGAGGCGGCCGCCTGCGCCTCCTGGCGGAAGCGCGCCACGAAGGAGACGTCGCGCCCGTACTCGGGCCGCAGCAGCTTGACCGCCACGTCGCGTCCGAGCTGGCTGTCGTGGGCGCGGTAGATGGTCGCCATGCCGCCCTCGCCCAGCAGCTCGAGGAGGCGATATCGCCCACCCAGGACCCGCCCGATCTCCGCCAACCTCAGAGGACCTCCCGACTCGTCCAGGGGACCGGCGCCTCAGTCGCGCAGGTCGAGCCCGGCCAGGTAGCGTCGGAACGCGGGGCCGATGTCCGGCCGCTCGAGCGCCAGCTCGACCGACGCCTGGAGCCAGCCCATCGGCGTGCCGGCATCGTAGCGCACGCCCTCGAAGGCGTAGCCGTAGATCTCCTGCTCGGCCATCAGCGCCTGGAGCGCGTCGGTCAGCTGGATCTCGCCTCCGGCCCCGCGCTGCGTCTGCTCGAGCTTGTCGAAGATCTTCGGCGTCAGCACGTAGCGACCGATGATCGCCAGGTTCGAGGGCGCCGTCCCGGGCCTGGGCTTCTCGACGAGGCCGCGGACGCGGTAGAGGCGGCCGCCGTCGTGGGGGTCGTCGACCTGCTCACCGTCGATGACGCCGTAGCGCGACGTCTCCTCCGCCGGCACCTGCGCCACGGCCAGCACCGACGCGTGCGTCTGCCCGAAGACGCGCATCAGCTGGCCGATGCAGGGCCGGGGGCCGACGACGACGTCGTCGGAGAGGATGAGGGCGAACGGCTCGTGGCCCACCAGGTCCTTGGCCACGAGCACGGCGTGGCCCAGGCCGAGCTGCTCCTTCTGGCGCACGTAGCTGATCTGGGCGAGGTCGCTGATGTGGCGGACGCGGCGGAGCATCTCGATGTCGCCCTTCGCCTCGAGCACCTGCTCCAGTTCGTACGAGAGGTCGAAGTGGTCCTCGATCGCGCGCTTCTGGGAGCTGGTGACGATGATCACCTGCTCGATGCCGGCGGCGACCGCTTCCTCCACCGCGTACTGGATGACCGGCTTGTCGACGAGCGGCAGCATCTCCTTGGGCTGCGCCTTCGTCACCGGCAGGAAGCGGGTCCCCCAGCCGGCGGCCGGGAAGACGGCTTTGCGGACGCGCATCGGCCCCGGCTGCTCAGCGCCCGCCCGTCAGCGGCTCGGCCGGCTCAGGCGCGCGGTGCCACAAGGTCACGCCGGTGAAGGGGACGCGGAGGTCGTGGAAGACCTCGATGGAGACGAGGAAGCCGGCGAAGAGGAAGAGGACGCCGATGAGCAGCCCCACGTCGAAGACGCGGGTCTCGCCGAAGCGGCTGAGGCCGCTCGTCACCGAGGGGACGAGGCCGCCGATGGCGATCAGGATCGTCGCCGGGACGCGGCTGTGGAGCTGACCGGCGACGAGGGCCCGGAGCGCGCCGGGGAGCGAGACGGCCAGGTTGACCGGAAAAGCGACGATCGAGATGGCCAGGTTGAAGAGGAACTCGTCGCCCTTCTGGTTCGGGTCGAGGGAGTAGTGGAGGAGGCGTCGCTTGGGCATGAACATGTAGGTGCTGAAGATCGCCCCGAAGACGAGCGAGAGGGCGCCGGTGATGTTGAAGAACGGCGTCAGGAGCCGGATGTAGCCCGGCAGTGGCTCGGCATTGGGGATGCCGGTCGCCTCGGTGATCGAGTAGCCCTGTCCGGGGAGCGGCGCCGCCGCCATCAGGACCAGGCTGGCGAGCGTACCAAGGGCTAGGGTGATCGCCACCAGGCGCGGCCAGCGGTCGTCGGCAAAGTAGTTGAGGACCGCCACGGCGAGGGCGACGAGCGCGGCGATCCCGAAGTAGAGCCACGGGGCGATGCCCGCGTCCGGGTAGTCGCGGGCGCGCTGTGTCAGCAGCGTGAAGAGTCCGGCCAGGAAGACGGTCAAGGCAAAGGCGTAGCCGAAACGGGTCTTGCCCAGCAGGAGCACGGTGCCGAGCCCGAGCCAGGCGGCGACCCAGATCGCCCCGGTCAGGTACCAGGCACGGTAGAGGACGGTGTCCCACGTGCCGGCCGAACCGAGCACCTCGGTCAGGGCGGCGATCCCGTAGAAGACCATCCCGACCGCCCAGACGAGCTGGTAGGGGCGCCGGCGCCGCCACCACTGGTCGGCGAGCATCGTGGCGAAGACGAAGCTGAGCATGGCGACGAGGAGGGGGAGCAGCACGCCGGTGCTCATGGGAGGGGCCTCACGTGGGCCGGGCCGGGTTCACGCCGGCACGAGCTGGTGGTCCTCGCGGTGCAGGCCGTCGCAGAGGCCCCAGCGTGCCGGGTCGCCCGGGATGGCGATCGGGCGCATGATCTCACGGACCTCGGAGAGCCGGCACCAGAGGTAACCCCGGCGCGCCATCCAGCCGCGCACGTGGGCGGGGTCGGGGTGGAACTCGTGGGGACCGGGGTTGAGGGGCACCTGCTCGGCCCACGAGTGGGGCGTCTCGGTGGAGACGACGTCGAGGATCGAGACGCGGAAGGGGACCCCCTCGATCGGCTCGCCGTCGAAGGCGCAGCGGGTGGCGCAGTTCTCGCTCTGCACGGTGGGGATGCGGATGCCCAAGATCTCGCCGCCGCGGAAACCGCCGGTCTCCATCGCCCGCATCGTAGCAGCCCGGGCGATCCACGGGTGCATCGGCCCCGCCACGAACACGCGTGGCGCGCTGCCGGATCGGGCCGGCTCGGTACCTCCGCCGAGCGTGCTCGTGGCCGAGATGATGCACCGCGGCATCGGCACCCGGCACCGGTGGGAGGCCCGGTCGCCCCACAGGCGGCCGGCCGCCGGCGCGTATCCTGTGCACGGCATGGCATTCACCGACAGCGAGACCGAATGGCCACGACCCCACGGCACACCGAGCTCGACGCGCTCCGCTTCCTCCACGGCGTGGCGCGCCTGGCGACGACCGCGCGCACCTGGGAGGAGCTGCTCGAGATCGTCGTCGACGGCACGCGCGACGCGCTCCACGCCGACGTCTCGTCGCTCTACCTGCTCGACCGCGACGGCCAGAAGCTGACCCTCGCCGCCACCAACGGGCTCGACCGCCACCAGATCGGCCGGGCGCAGGTCCCCTTCGGCAAGGGGATCACCGGGCTCGTCGCGGCCACCCGCACGCCGCTCGTGATCCCCGACGTCCCGGCCGACCCCCGCTTCCTCTGGGTCCGCGGCATCGACCAGCGCCGCTTCGTCGCCGCGATGCTCTCGGTGCCGCTCTCCTGGAACGACCAGGTCGTCGGCGTTCTCAACGTGCAGACCGAGACGCACCGCGACTTCACCCCGGCCGACGTCGCCCAGCTCTCGGCGATCGCCGACCTGCTCGCGGGGATCGTGGAGAAGGGCCGGCTGCAGCGCGAGGCGGAGGCCCAGGTCGACGCGCTGCGGACGATCGACCGCGCGCGGGCCGAGCTGATCGCGCTCGTCACCCACGAGCTGCGCACCCCGCTGGCGGTGGTACGCGCGTACCTCGAACTGATCGCCGAAGCGGTCCCGCCCGACGCGCCCGGGGCGGCGCAGGCGGCCGACTGGCATCGCGCCGCAGCCGAGCAGGTCGGCCGGCTCGACCGCCTGGTCGACTCCATCCTGGCCTCGGTGCGCCCGGACGACCAGGCGCCGGTGGAGCGGGTACCGGTCGATGTCGACGCGGTCGTCGGCGAGACGCTGGTCGGCTTCTCCCCGCTCCTCCGCCGTCACGCCGTCGCCCGTGCCGGTCGCCCCGGCCTCCGTGCGCTCGCGGACGCGCCGCGCCTCCGCCAGGTGCTCGAGCACCTCGTCGAGAACGCGGTGAAGTACGCTCCCCCGGAGAGCACGATAACCGTCTCCACGGGGCTGGTGGAAGGGATCGTGCGGATCGGCGTCGCCGACGAGGGCCCGGGCGTCCCGGCCGAGTGGCGCGAGCGGATCTTCGAGCCGTACGCCCGGCGCGACACGCACACGGCGCGTGGCTCGGGGATCGGCCTCTACGCGGCGCGCCGCCTCGGCGAGGCGATGGGTGGGCGCATCTGGTGCGAGCCGGCCGACGGCGGCGGCGCGCGCTTCGTGGTGGCGCTGCCCGCCGTCGTGGCGCTCTGACCGCCGCCGCCGATCATGGCCCCCTGACGATGTCGCCCGGCCGCCCGCTGCGCATCCTGGTGGTCGACGACGACCCGGCCATGGTGGGCGCCATCAGCGCCCTGGTCGGCACCGAGGGCCACCAGGTGCTCACCGCCTACGACGGCGAGACGGCGGTGCGGCGCTGGCGCGAGGAGGCGCCCGACCTGGTCCTGCTCGACCTGGCCATGCCCGGTCCCGACGGCTTCAGCGTGGCCCGCCAGCTGCGCGGCACGGGCGCCCCGCCGATCATCGTGGTCAGCGGCGAAGCCGCCGAGGCGGCCAAGGTGCGGGCCCTCGACGCCGGCGCCGACGACTACCTGGTCAAGCCCTTCGGCAAGGCCGAGCTGCTGGCCCGCATCCGGGCCGTGCTGCGGCGGGCGGGCTCGGGGCCCGGCGGGCCGGTTGCGGCGGCGACCCGCTTCGTTACGCTCACCGTCGACCGGCGCCGCCACGAGGCCGGCGTGGGGGATCGCTCGCTGGCCCTCACCCCCACCGAGTACCGTCTCCTGGAGGCGCTGGTGGCGGCCGGTGGCGACCTCGTCGGCCACGGCCGCCTCCTCCTCGCCGGCTGGCCCGAGGAGCGCAATCCCGACCCGCTCTGGCTGAAGCCCCATCTCGCCCGCCTGCGCCGCAAGCTCCGCGCCGCCGGGGGTCCGGCAATCGTCGCGGTCCGCTCGGTCGGCTACCGCCTGGAGGGGTAGCCGATCGAGCCGCAACCGTTCGGCAACCGTCCCGCCACCCGGCCGCCGCCGACGCCGCCCCGGGTGAGGGCTACGCTCGGCACATGACCGCACCGAGCTTCAACCATCCGACCGACGTCCGCGTTGTCGCCGACGGCCGGTTCGCCCCGGTCACCTGCAGCGCCTGCGGTTGTCGGCTCCACCCCGACGACGGCGCGACCGGTGAGCCGCGCTGGTACCACTTCGGCCCGCTCGGCGGTCGCGACGCCCGCGGCTGCCGCGTCCCCTGCGCCGACCTCGCCCACGACCAGGCGGGCGTCGCCTCCGCCGCGGACGAGACGAACCTGCTGGCCGGAGGCGGCTGGCGCTGACGCTCAGGCGATCAGGAAGGCCAGCCCGGTGATCACGAGGACGGCCTCGATGATCGCCACGAAGAGCCGCTCCGGCAGCCGGTCGACGATCCGCTTGCCGGCCCACGAGCCCGCGATCATCAGCGGTCCGAGGGCCGCCCCGACCGCGACGTTCTCCACGGTGAGGAGCGACGCACCGCCGTAGGCGACGAGCTTGGTCACGTGCATCACCGCGCTGGCGAGCGCCTCGGTCCCGATGAAGGCGCCCTTGACGAGGCCGTAGGCGAGGAAGAAGGGCGCCATCATCGGCCCGACCGTCCCGGCCAGCGCCGAGATGAAACTGAAGACGCCGCCGACCGCGACGAAGCCGTGCAACGGCAGATGGCTCTGGCGCCCTCGGCGGGTGTGGCGCCAGGCGACCGAGAGGAGCAGGAAGGCGCCGACGAGGCGCGTCAGGAAGCCGGCCGGGGCCGCCGCGAAGACGATCCCGCCGAGTAGCGCGAACGGCACCGCGCCCACGGCGAACCAGCCGACCACCGGGAGGTCGAGCTGGCGCCGGTTGAAGGCGGCGCGGCTGGCGTTCCCCACGAGCTGGATGACGGTCAGGATCGGGATCGCGTCGCGCACGCCGAAGATCCCGACGAGGACCGGGAGGAGGATCGCCGCGCCGCCGAAGCCGGCAACGGCGGCGAGGGTACTGGCGGCGAGCGCCGCCAGGACCAGGGCGAGCAGCTGGGCCGGATCGATCACGGAGCTGGCGCCCCCAAGGGGCCGTGGGGACCCACCCGCTGTCCGCGGGCGACAGTCTGGCGTGGTACGTGGCGTGAGCGGCTCTTCGCGTACACCTTCCATCATGGAGCAGGTCGCCGTCGACGACCTGCACGTCGACCCCGCCAACCCGCGCCGGATCGGCGAGGACCAGCCCGCGGCGCTGACCCGGAGCCAACGTCCGTTCGGCGTCGTCCTGCCCGTCCCCGACGGACACGATGGCCGCCTCGTGATGGTCGGCACCGAGCGAGCGATCGCCGCGCCGGCCAGGCGCCCACGTTCGCCCACGGCCGCGACAGGGCGCCCACGTGGCGCGATGAGCCCAGGCGTGGCCACTGACGCGAGACGCGTGCCCGGACGCGACGGGGCCCCGGGACGGCGCCCGGGGCCCTCGGTGCGGCGAGGTAAGCTCGGCCTATCCGGCGTCGCCCTGGGCATCCGCCTCGGGAGCGGCC
>MGMJ01000018.1:15897-19990 GCA_001794945.1 Chloroflexi bacterium GWC2_73_18 | reverse complement strand
CGCCAGTTCCGTCATCCGACGCGCGGCGGTGTGGTGACCGTGGCGGGAAGCCTGTCGGATGACCTCCCTCCCGGCACGTGGCGCAGTATCCTGAGGCAGGCCGGTATGGACGAGCAGGAGCGATGAAGTACGCCGTCATCTTCGAACGGACGCCGCGGAACTACGCCGCGTACGTGCCCGACCTGCCAGGTTGCGTCGCGACCGGCCGCACACGCGCGCAGGTCGAACGACGGATCCGTGAGGCGATCCATCTCCATCTCGAAGGACTCCGGGAGAATCACCAAGCGATCCCCGAACCATCTGCCTGGACGGAGATGGTGGAGGCCTGAGAAGGCCGCGGTCAAGGCGGAAGGGAGGGCGATGGTGCTCGACTTGCCCCGTGCCGGATACCGGACATCCAATCGTCGCCGGCCGCACCGGATCTGGATCGGGCCGATGAGCCGCTCTCGCGCGAGCACGATCCGTGCAGCTCGACTCGGCGATCCTGCCACCGGGCAGCTGCCGGAGTGGTGCGACGTCGTCGGCCAGCCTGGCCTCCCGGACGAGCTCCCCACCTTCGTGTGGAGCCGCTACTTCGACCCGGCGACGGGGCGGACAGTCGCCGCTTGGCCGCCACCGCGTGAGGGAAAGACCGGGGCTTGAGGATCGACGATTCGCGGCCGGCGAACGGGGAGCGGATGCCCGTCGCCGACGAGCACCTCGCGTGACCACGGCAAAGAGGCTTCGCGTCGTTCGCGAACGGATCGATCCGCGGCTCACGGCGGCGCTCTTCGCCAACTACCGGAGCGCCACCGACGCGCTGCTCGAGCTGGTCGACAACGCCGTCGACTCGCGCCTCGACGGCCGGCCGCTGGAGGTCGACCTCGCGGTGCGGCCGGGCACGGTGGTGCTGACCGCCGTCGGCGGCGCGGGGATGGGCCCGGCCGAGCTCGAGCGCGACTACCTCCGCTGGGGCGCCTCGCGCAAGCGCGCGGGCGACCGGATCGGCCGGTTCGGGCAGGGCGGCAAGGCCGCCGTCGGGCATCTCGGCAACCGCTTCGCGGTCGTGGCCAGCCCGGTGGGCGGCGAGCGCGCCCACGCCTTCTCCGACGACGCCTACCGGGACCGCTCGCGGCTCCGGACCTACGAGCTCCACGAGCGCTCCAAGCCGGTCGACGCGGGGGTCGGCTATGTCCGGATCGAGATCGGCGAGGTCGACAAGCGGATCGACGCGCGGAAGCTGCCGGCCCGCCTGGGCGAGGTCTACCGGCCGCTGATCGCCTCGGGCGAGCTCGTGCTGCGGGTCAACCGCGCCCCGGTCGCGCCGGTCGAGTGGCCGACCGCCGAGCGCCACGCGTTCGCGGTGCGGGGCGGTGGACGGATCGTGCGCGGCTGGTACGGCCTCTTCCCCGACCCGCCGTCGCTCTCCGCCGATCCCGGCATCCGCATCTACCACCTGGGGCGGCTGATCGGCAGCCCCGACTGGTTCGGGCATCCCGGTCCGGCGCAGCACCCGGCGCTCAACCGGCTGGTCGGCGAGGTCGAGCTGCCGCACGTGCCGATCACCATGAACAAGAGCGACGTCGATCGCGGCAGCGCCGAATGGGCGACGGTCGAAGCCCGATTGCACCGTCTGCTGGCGCCGATCGTCCGCCGGCTCACCCGTGAGGAAGGGGCTCGCGTCAGCCCGCAGGCGCTGCGGACCGCCGACCAGGTCCGGCGCATCCTGGCCCGGGCGCTCCGGCTGCTCGAGTCGGGCAAGCTGTTCGAGAGCGAGATCGGGGGCGACGGCGGCACAAAGGATCAGCTGACCCTCGAGGAGGCGCCGCGCGAACGGGAGCCAGCCCCCGGGGAGGCCGCGACGGGAGCCGAGCCGACCCCGGAGGCCGGGCCCACGCCGGAGGCCGAGCCGGGCGAGCCGGATCAGCTCCCGCGCCCGCCGCGGACGACCGGATCGGGCAGCGGCCGGCGGCGCGGGATCGGTGAAGTCGTCATCCGCGCCCTCGATCCACGCCTGCGCAGCGCGATGGTCGTCGAGGACGGCGTCCGACGGGTCGTCATCAACTCGCGCTACCCGCTCTACGAGGTGCGCAAGGGAGACCTCTGGTACCAGCTCGAAACGGCGCTGCGGGAGGTCTGCGTCACGATCCCGGAGACGACGGTCCCCGAGTTCGAGCGGAAGGTCAACGAGCTGATGCTCGTCTCACTTGCGCTCGCCGCGCGCCGCCGCCGGCGCCGGTCCAGGGAGCGACCGACGCGGCCGATCTGGCGCGAGGGCTGAAGGCGGGCCGCTCGCGGGCGGATCGGGGCCTGCGGGTCCCGGGGTCGGCTGTGCCGACCATCCAGCCTGCATAGGCTTCATGCATACTTGAGGCCGTCAGGCTGCCGGCAGCGCGCAGGAGTCGGAGGCGTACGTGAGCGTCGGGACCCCCTTCCACCCCCGCACCGCGCCGCTCAACAGCGGGATGGTCTGGCGCGAGTGGGCCGGCTACTACGCCGCCGGCGTCTACGCCGACTCCCACGACATCGAGTACAACGCGATCCGCGAGGCGGCCGCGCTGATCGACGTCTCGCCGCTCTTCAAGTACGAGGTGCGCGGCCCCGACGCGACGCGCCTGGTCGACCGGGTCATCACCCGCGACGCGACGAGGATCGAGGTCGGCGGGGTCGTCTACACGCCCTGGTGCGACGAGGACGGGTTCGTCATCGACGACGGCACGGTCGCCCGATTGGACGAGACGGCCTACCGCTGGACGGCCGCCGACCCGACCCTCCGCTGGCTGCGCATGAACGCGCGCGGCCTCGACGTCTCGATCGAGGACGTCAGCGAGTCGGTCGGCGCGCTCGCCCTCCAGGGGCCGTTCGCGCGCGACGTGCTGGAGGCGGCGACGAGCGAGTCGTTCGCCGACCTGCGCTACTTCCGCCGCCGCGCGGCAAAGGTCGGCAAGATCCCGATCGACGTGACGCGGACCGGCTATACCGGCGACCTCGGCTACGAACTGTGGGTCGCCGCCGAGCAGGCGGTCAAGCTGTGGGACGCCCTGGTGGCGGCCGGGCGCGCCTTCGGCCTGATGGCGTGCGGGATCCTCGCCCTCGACGTGGCGCGCATCGAGGCCGGCCTGGTGATGATCGAGGTCGACTACACGAGCGTCCGCCACGCGATCATCCCGGCCCAGAAGTACACGCCCTTCGAGATCGGCCTCGGTCGGCTGGTCAGCCTCGACAAGGCGCCCTTCAACGGTGCCCGGGCCCTGCGCACCGAGGCGATCCGCGGGCCGAAACGCCAGCTGGTCGGCCTGGAGGTCGACTGGGACGCCTTCGAGTCGATGCACCTGGCGGTCGGCCTCTCGCCGATCGTCGCGGCGACCGCCTCGCGCCAGCACGTCCCGGTCTACGCCGCCGGCAGCGGGGCGCAGGTGGGTCGCGCGACGTCGAGTTGCTGGTCGCCGATCCTCAAGCGGACGATCGCCCTCGGCTCGGTGGCGAGCGGCTACGCCGAGCCGGGCACCCGCCTCAAGATCGAGGCCACCGTCGAGGCGGCGCGCCACCGCGTAGACGCGAAGGTCGTGCCGCTCCCCTTCCTCGACCTCCCCCGCAAGCGCGCGTAAGGGGAGCGCGGGGCGCCAGTCCACTCGTGGTGGTGGTCGGCGCGTCAGGGACTTCGCCAGCCGCCCGGGCCGAAGCGCGAACGATCCCGCCTACGCCTCGACCTTGACGAGGGCGGCGACGAGGTCGGTGAAGGTGACCTGGTCGAGCCCCTCGCCGATCGCGGTCCACGACGGCGGCGTATCGGGCGAGACGTAGACGGCAAGGTCGCCGCCGCCGAGTGAGACGAGGAGCCCGGCCCGATCGCCGAAGGTCGCCGCCCCGAGTTCCGACTCGCGCGGGGCGCAGACGCTCGGGCCCTCGGCGCAGAAGAAGCCCTCCTTGAGCGTGAGGAGTGCCCCGCCCGGCCCGTCGTAGCTGACCTCGACCCAGCCGCCGTCGGCGAGCCGGTAGCTCCCCTCCTTGACGTACCAGCCGCCGGGAAGGTCGGCGCAGTAGACGTCCCAGGGGACCTGTTGCGCCAGGGCCTCGAAGAAGTCCTTCGTGTCGCGGCTCCCGGTGCAGGCGG
>MGMJ01000018.1:8746-15883 GCA_001794945.1 Chloroflexi bacterium GWC2_73_18 | reverse complement strand
GTGGGGGTCGGGGTCGGCCCCGCCGTGGGTTCGACCGTCGGCTCGCCGGTGGCCGACCCGGTCGGCGTCGGCTCGGCGGTCGGGCTCCCGGCTGGCGTCTCCGTCGGGCGCTCGGTCGGCTCCTCCGTTCGCTGCGCGCCCTCCGTCGGAGTGGCCGTCGCCTGGGGCGAGCCGGTCGGACCCGGCGACGAGACGAGGGCGTTGACGGCGAAGAGCAGCGCGACCGCGACGATCGCGGCACCGACGAGGAGCGCGACGCCCGCCGGATTCGGACCCTCGCGGCGCGGCCGCGCCTGCCGCAGCGGTGGCCGCGTCGAGTAGCTCATGGGCAGGAGCGTAGCGACCAGCGGGGCTACCGGTCAAACGGGGGCGGGGGAGAGGAGGGTGCGGCGGTCGCCCCGGGACCCGGCGAGCCAGCCTGATGCTGTCGTGCATCGATCCGGACACGAGTCAGCGTGGCGCCCTGCACGTTTCGCCTGGACGGACCGGACCGGGGGCCGAGCGTGTCCGTGGCCGAGGTGATGCACCGCGGCATCATGGACTTGGCGGCCCGGGCCGCCGCGCCTCTCCTCAGCCTTCCGCCGCCAGGTGGAGGCGCACCACCGCCGGGTCGACCCCGAAGACGTCGCGCACCAGTCCGGCGGTGAGGGTCGTCTCGGTCGGGCCGTCGGCGACGACCCGCCCCCCGTCCAGGACGACGAGGCGCGGGAAGAAGTGGGCCGCCAGGTGGAGGTCGTGGAGGACGGCCAGGATCGTGACCCCGTTGCGCTCGTTGAGGGCGCGGAGCAGCTCCATCGTCTCGACCTGGTGACGGAGGTCGAGGTGGACGGTCGGCTCGTCGAGGAGGAGAATCGGCGCTTCCTCGGCAATCGCCATGGCCAGGAGGACGAGCTGGCGCTCCCCGAGCGAGATCTCGCGCGCGTCGCGCCCGACGAGATGGCCGATCCCGACCCGGCCGATCGCCCGCCCGACGGCCGACCTGTCGCGCTCGCGCAGCCCCCGCAGCGGGTCCTCGTGCGGGATCCGCCCGAGCGCCACCACCTCCTCGACGCGCATGGCGAAGGGGAGGTCGACCTGCTGGGGGACGACGGCGATCCGCCGGGCGACCGAGGCGCGGTCGAGCTCCTCGATCGGGACGCCGTCGAGGTGGACCGATCCGCTCCGCCCGACCGATCCGCCCGCGCCGGCGGCCAGCCCGGTCAGGCAGCGCAGGAGGCTCGACTTGCCGGCGCCGTTCGGCCCGATGACGGCGAGCCGCTCGCCCGCCGCGACGGAAAGATCGACGTCCCGCAGCGCGGCGCGGTCGCGGTAGGCGAGGGAGACGCCGCGCGCCTCGAGCGCGAGCGGCGGGGCCGCGGTCGTGGGCCGGGCCGTTGCCGGCCACGCAACCGTCACAGCTCGTACCCCGTCCGCGCCCGCCGGAGCAGGTAGAGGAAGAAGGGCGCCCCGACGACCGCCGTCACGACCCCCACCGGCACCTCTCCGACGAGCCGCGCGACGAGATCGGCGATCGCCAGGAAGCTCGCCCCGAAGAGCGCCGCGACCGGCAGGACGGCCCGTGCGTTCGGCCCGGCGAGGAGGCGCACGACGTGCGGCGCCACGAGCCCCACGAAACCGACGAGGCCGCTCACCGCGACGCCGGCCGCCGTCACCAGCGAGGCGAGGCCGAGGAGGATCGCCCGCTCCCGCTGCGCGTCGACCCCCAGGTGCAGCGCGGTCTCCTCGCCCAGCAGGAATGCGTTGAGGACGCGTGCCCGGAGCGCGATCGCCAGCACGCCGGCGAGGACGATCGGCGCCGCGGCGGCGAGCCGGAGCCACGACGCGCCGTCGAAGCCGCCGAGGAGGAAGAAGAAGATCTGGCGCAGGTTCTGGCCCGAGAGGTACATCACCAGGGCGAGGCCGGCGGCGAGGAGCGACCCGACGGCATAGCCGGTGAGCAGCAGCCCCGTCAGCGTCCCCAGGGACCCCGTCCGCGAGAGCCGGTAGACGGTGAAGACAGCGAGCAGCGCCCCGGCGAAGGCGAGCCCGTGGACGAGGCCGAACTCCAGCACGAGCCAGCGGAGCGGCACGAGGACGCCGATCGCCGCCCCCAGCGCCGCCCCCGACGCGGTCCCCAGCACGTACGGGTCGGCGAGCGGGTTGCGCAAGAGGCCCTGGAAGGTCGCGCCCGCGACCGCCAGCCCGGTCCCCACCACCATCGCCGTCAGGACGCGCGGCAGGCGCAGGTCAACCACGATCGTCTCGGCCGGCGCCGACCAGGAGACGCCCAGGTCGAGCCCGAGAAGACGGTGGAGGAGGATGGCGACCGTCTGGTCGGGCGGGACGGCGACGCTGCCCAGGGCGACGCCGGCGACGAGGGCGACGGCGAGCCCGACCACGGCCCCTGCGGCCAGGAGCGCCGGCCGTCGGCGCAGGAGTTCGAGGCGACCGAGCCGGACGACCGGGGCCGCCAGCGTCTCGGCCGGGCGGGCGACCGCGCGCGAGTCGGTGGCCATTGACCGCGCGCCTACCGGCCGAGGTCGGGGTGGATCGCCCGGGCGAGGGCGAGGAGCCCCTCGGTCAGCCGCGGACCGGGACGGGTCACGATGATGTCGTCGACCGCCCGGATGGCGCCGGCCTTCACGGCGGTCATGCCGCCCCAGCCGGGCCGCTGGGCCACCCCCTCGGGCGTGGCGCCATAGTTCGCGTCGCCCAGCACGATCACCTCCGGGTCGGCGGCGACGAGCCGCTCGAGGCTGATGGCGAAGACATTCGGGTCGCCGGTCGTGATCGGGTCGCCGCCGGCGAGCTCGATCATCTCGGCGATGAACGAGTCGTCGGCCGGGCCGTAGATCTCGGCCGTGGCGTCGAGCTCGTAGAAGACGCGCGGCGCTGTGCCGGCGGCGCGCGTGGCGGCGCTGATCCGATCGAGCTCGGCGCGCATCACGGCGGTGAGGCGGAGCGCCGCCTCGCGCTCGCCGATCGCCGTCCCGATCAGCTCGATGTCGGCGAGCACGCCCGCCACGTCGGGGGCGTAGACGACGAGGACCGGGATGCCGAGCGAGCGGAGGCGGGCGACGTCGTCGGGCGGGTTGAAGCCGTTGCCGGTCGCCAGCACCAGGTCGGCCTCGAGCCCGACGATCTTCTCGACGTCGACGCCGGTGTAGCTGGCGACGTCGGGGAGGGCGGCCGCCTCGGCCGGAAAGTCGTCGAAGTCGGTGCCGCCGACCTGGCGGTCGCCGGCGCCGAGCGCCCAGACGATCTCGGTGTTGGCCGGCGAGAGCGAGACGATCCGCTCGGGCTCGGCCGCTATGGCGACCTCGGTCCCCTCGTCGTCGGTAACCGTGAGCGGGAAGGCGGGCTGGACGGGGGTAGCGCTGGGGGTCGGCGCCTGGCTCGGTGTCGCGGCGGCGGTGGGCGTGGGTACCGGAGTGGGGGTCGCCGCGGCGACGCAGCCGGCGACAAGGAACGCGGCGAGAAGGACGGGAATCGAAGACCCCTTCCGCCGCTCCGAGGAAGGGGTCCTGCCGGTGGAGAGTCCGCGCATCGGTGCCTACCCTCTCTCTCGAAGGTTCGAGCACGACCGCGGGTCCGGCGACCGGACTTCCAGCGGCGGCCCCGCGGCCGCCTGGCTGGTCACCGTAGCGGGACTGTGCCGGATTCTCACCGGCTTCGCGGATCCCGCGGTCAGGCTATCTGGCTGTCACGGCGGACTGTAGCACGGCCGATGGCGTCGGGGCAGCGACATTTCAGGCTCCTTGAACAGCGCCACCCATTCGGATGACGGGGTTCCCCCTTCGCGACGGCTCCCAGGCTCACCCGACGTAGGGCTCGGGTCGCCGCCGCGGGCCCGCGGCGGAACCGGCCAACGTGACGCAGGGCGTAGGATTCGTGGGCCGGAGTGGAGGGGAGCGCCCATGACTCACCCTGTGGAGCAGGCGGCCCGGGCATACGCGGAGCGGCCCCGGTGCCAGGCGTGACAGCTCGAACATCACCGAACCGCAGGATGGTGCCCCTCGCAGCACTGGCTGTGTGCGCCGTCGCGGTCGTGAGCTTCTTCCTGCTTTCGTCGGCGCCCAGCCCGGGCACGGAGTCCCCTTCCGCGGTCGTCTCAGCGCGGCCACCCATGATCGGCGGGACACCCGCGGATGAGGCGGTCTTCGTGCTGCTCGCCCGCAACGTCGACCAGGATGCGAGCGTCGTGGCGGTCGATCCCGCCACCGGGGAGGCCGCTGCATCCTACGCTGCCGGCCACGACCCGGCCGCGGCCGTTAGCTCCGGCGGCGACCGCCTCTACCTTTCCTCCGGCCTGGGCTACGGCAGCAACCTCTCCGTGATCGAGACATCGACGGGGCAGGTCGTCCGGCGGATCGGGTTCCCGGACAGGTGGGATAACACCCTTCCCCCCTACTTCCCGACGATGGCGCTCGCGCCCGATGGGCGCTGGCTGTTTGCCCTGCGGGCGCGCTCGGTCGGTCCGGAGCGCGACATCTACACGGTCGCTGTCTTCGATGCCGTGCAGGGCGAGTTCCTCGCCGACGAGCTTCCGATGGCCGGGTGCATCGGGGGACTGCTTGTTCCCGGATCGTCGAGCCTCGACGTCGCGTGCCCCCACACCGGGATCTTGCTCTCCTTCCCGGCCCTCGGAAACGGCCGGTTCGACCCGCCCAGCTCGGTCCAGGCGAGCGAGCGCTTCGTGGCCGGGGCCGCGCGGCTCCCAGGCTCACCCGACGTGCTGCTGGTGACCGACGCCGGCCGGGTGATCCGCGTCGGTGCCGATGGCGTGAGCGTCATCGTCGTCCTCGCCGAGGCGGGTGCGGACCAACCACAGTTCGCCGGCTTCGCCGTCTCGCCAGATCGCTCCCGACTCTACGTCGGGCGGGGCGAGGGCCGGCTGGGGAGCATCTCGCGCATCGAGGCGTACGAGATGGCCACCGGGGCGAGATCGGCCGAGGTCGAGCTACCCGCTCCCGGCTGGACGATGCGACTCAGCCGCGACGGCGAGCGCCTCTACGTGGCCGCCCACGAGACGCTGCAGCTACTCGTCTTCGAGACCCGGGGCCTGCGGCTCGTCGCCACGTGGCGGATGCCAGACCGCCCGGCCCTCGTGCTTGCGCCGTGAGAGCGCCGTCCGAGTCGCGACCGTCGGCCGTCGGTGTAGCACTCGTGGGCAGTCGAGGAGCGCCCGGTCCAGCGATACGCTCGGCCGGTCGGGAATACCGAAGCTCAGCGGGCTCTTCCGTCCGATGGCCTGCTCACGCCTGGGGCGTGGAGTCGCGCTCCTCATTCGCGACATCGGGGTGATTGAGGTCCCACCCGTCGACCCCAAGGCGGCGTTCTTCGGGCCGCTGCCATGCCCCGGCGCGACTTCAGGGCGGGCGCCGCCTTGATCGGCGCTCCGAGCTGCATACCATGACCGATCCGCTCCTCGGCGCAGTCGTCATCCCCGACGCTGGGCGTCGTCCCACCGGCTCCGTCACCCTCGCCCTCGCCCACGTTTGCGGTCCCGCAGGATCTCGCGGGCGGCGTTGCGGCCCGGGATCCCCGTCACTCCTCCGCCCGGGTGCGTCCCCGAGCCGCACTGGTAGAGGCCGCGCAGCGGGGTCCGGTAGTCGGCGTGGCCGGGGGCGGGGCGCATGTGGAAGAGCTGGTGGAACGAGAGCTCGCCGTGGAAGATGTTGCCGCCGACGAGGCCGTACTCCCTCCCCATGGTGTAGGGGCCGATCACCTGGCGGTGCACGATCGAGCCTCGCAGGTTGGGCGCCAGCGCGGCCAGGTCGTCGATCAGCCGGTCGGCGAACGCCTCGAGCTCCGCCTCGTGCGGCTCGGCCGCCCACTCCTGGGGCACCCACTGGGCGAAGCAGGAGAGGATGTGCATGGCATCGGGGGCGATCGTCCGGTCGAGGGTCGTGGGGATGACGCAGTCGGCGTAGGGGTGCTCCGAGGCACGTCCGGCGCGCGCCTCCTCGAACGCCCGCTGGAGCGCCCCGCGTGACTCGGCCAGCTCGATCGCCCCCGCCAGCCAGGGCCGGTCGGGCCCCGGCGCGGCGGTGAAGTCGGGCAGCGCGGAGAGCGCCAGGTTCACCTTGACCGTGCCCGAGCGCGTCTCCCAGCCGCGGATGTCGGCGACGAAGTCGTCCGGCAGCTCGTCCGGGTCGAGCAGGCGCAGGAAGGTGAGCTGCGGATGGGCGGCCGAGACGACGACGGGCGCCCGGATCTCCTCGCCCGACTCGAGCGCCACGCCGACCGCCCGATCGGCCTCGACCAGGATGCGCGCCACCGGCGCCGAGGTCCGGACGGTCCCGCCGCGCGCCTCCACGGCGCGCGCGATCGCCGCCGAGACGGCGCCCATCCCGCCCTCCACGAAGCCCCAGCCGCCGACGTCGCCCTCCTCGACGCCGCCGATCTCGTGGTGGAGCATGACGTAGGCGGTCCCCGGGTCGTAGGGCCCCGCCCAGGTCCCGATGATCCCGTCGATGGAGAGGAGCGTCTTCACCTTTTCCGACTCGAACCAGTCGTCGAGCAGGTCGGCGGCGCTCATGGTGAAGACGCGGGTCAGGTCGGCGACCCCGCGCGGACCCACGCCGCGCAGCTTCCAGGCGAAGCAGAGCTGGTCGAGGAGGTCGGGGAGCGAGCGCGACCCCAGGCGCGGCGGGGTGGTGAAGAGGAGCGGCCGCAGGATGGCGGCGACGCGGGCGAGCCAGTCCTGGTACTTCGAGTAGGCGTCGGCGTCGCGCCGCGAGAAGCGCGCCAGCTCCTCGTGGAGGCGTGCCGGGTCGTCGTACCAGAGGGTGAGCGCGGTCCCATCGCGGAAGGCGGCGAAGTAGGGGCCGATCCGGTGGACGCGGTAGCCGTGCCTCGGCAGCTCGAGCTCGCGGACGATGCGGGGCGGCATCAGGCTCATGACGTAGGAGAGCGTCGAGACGCGGAAGCCGGGCCAAGGCTCCTCGGTCACCGCCGCGCCCCCGACGACGCCGCGGCGCTCCAGCACCAGCGGCCGCAGGCCGGCGCGCGCCAGGTACGCGGCACAGGCGAGGCCGTTGTGCCCGCCCCCGATGACGATGGCGTCATGGCCGGCCGCGTCCATGGTGGGGAGTGTCGCGCATCGGCGAGGGTGCTCGCACGCTGCCCGCCATGCGACCCGTGCCGCCGGGCGTG
>MGMJ01000018.1:0-8707 GCA_001794945.1 Chloroflexi bacterium GWC2_73_18 | reverse complement strand
CCGGATCGGCTGCCGGCTCCCCGCCGAGCTCTCGTGGCACGCTCGGCCGGCGCGTCCGGGGGGCGCCATGAGCGCCAGCCGGGCGTGGCGGCGGTGGCGATCCGACCGGGATCGGGCGGTTTGGTGTCTCCTGCGCAACGACCTGCGTGGGGACTTCCCGGCGGCGGGCCGCGTCCCGCATGCCGGACCCGCCACGAGACGCAGACCCCGATGCACAATGGGCGCGACACACCCGAGGGAGTGGAGGATGCCGTCGGGAGCGGAGCGGTCGCTCGTCGTCTCGGTGCACGACGTGGCGTCGTCGACCCTGGCCGAGGTGCGCTGGCTGCTCGGCCGGCTCGACGCGCTCGGGGTAACGCCGCGCGTCCTCAAGGTCATCCCGCGGGAGGACGGCAGGGCGGACATCCGCCGCGACCCGGCGGTCGGCGCCCTCCTCCGCGCGGAGGCGGCGCGCGGCTCCGAGATCGTCCTCCACGGCTGCACGCACCGCCTCGCCGGACCGCCCCGCGGCGACCCGCTCCTGCGGGCACGGGCGCGCCTCTTCGCCCCCGGCGTCGCCGAGTTCCTCGGGCTCGAGGCCGACGAGATGCGCGCACGGCTGACCGCCGGCCGCGCCATCCTGCGCGAGCTGGGCGTCGAGACGGGCGGCTTCTGCGCCCCGGGCTGGTTGGGCGGCCCGGGGCTCCGCCCGATCCTCGCCGAGCTCGGCTTCCGCTACGACCTGGGGATGCTCGGCATCTGGGACGTGGAGCGCGGTCGCACCCTCCGCGTCCCCTCGCTCGGCTACATGGGCGCTGGTGGCGCCTACGAGCGGGCCGTGGCGGTCGCCGGCGGGCTGACGCTCCTGGCGAACTCGGGCGCACCGGCGCTCCGCCTCTTCCTCCACCCGCAGGGGGCGCCCGACTCGGCCGCCTGCCGCCGCTCGCTCCGCGTCCTCGGGCGCCTCCTCCGCGGACGCCGGCCGGTCACCTATGGAGAGCTCCTCGATGGCTGAGCCGGCGGGGCGGTCGGCCGCGATCGGGCCGACCGAGCCCGGCGACCGCGCCGCGATCGACGTGTCGGTCGTCCTCCCCGCCCACAACGAGGAGCTCTATGTCGAGGCGGCCCTCGGCTCGATCCTCGGGCAGACCTGGCCGCTCGGTCGGATCGAGGCGATCGTGGTCGCCAACGGTTCGACCGATCGGACCAACCGGGTCGTCCGCGCCTTCGCCGAGGCGCACCCGGAGCTGGCGGTCCGCCTCATCGCCGACCCCGTGCGCGGCATCGCCCGCTCCAAGAACCGCGGTGCCCGGATCGCCCGCGGCGAGCTCTTCCTCTTCTTCGACGCCGACTCGCGGATGGCGCCCGACCTGGTCGGGCGGGTGATCGAGCGCGCGCGGGCCGGCCAGCCCGCCGGCGACATCCGCCTCGTGGCAGACTCGGCCGACCCGCTCGACCGCGCCTTCTTCGGCCTGATCGAGTTCGGCAAGCGCCTCTTCTCGATCCGGGCCAACATGCTCTACTGCGCCCGCGACCTCTTCGAGCGGTTCGGCGGCTTCGACGAGCGCCTCCGCCACGCCGAGGACCGCGACCTCCTGCTGCGCCTGCAGCGGGCGGGCATCGCGGTCGGCCACCTCGACGAGAGCTTCATCGCCACCTCGCCCCGCCGGCTGCGCCGCCTCCCCTTCCGCCTCGGGACGCTGACGACGCTGGGGCGCTGGACGCTCGGGCACCTGGGCATCGGGCGGCGCTGGCCGTACTGACCGGCGCTGCCGGCTCACCGCGCGAGCGAAGCGCGAGATAAGCGCCAGCGAAGACCCGCCTGCGAGGATGCGCTCCTCGCCCTCCTCCCGCCAGCCTGCAGCACCGCCGGAGGAGGTTGGTTCTCGATGCACGAGGCGCGTTGGTGGCATCGGCTCGGCCCGCCCGTCCTGATCGTCTCCCTGGCGCTGGCGCTGGCCGGCCCGGCCACGGCGCTCGCCGCCTTCCAGGGGAGCGTCTACAGCAACATCACCGCCTTCGACATCTGCGATGGGACGCCGAACACGACGCCCGAGAAGATGCGCAAGGCGGCGACGGCGGCGTTCGCCGGGCTGGGCTTCGCTACCGGCAGCTTCACCAGGGGGGACTTCACGAAGGCCCGCTTCCTCGAGCGGGCGGCGACCGACTGGGCGGTCTACGTGCACAGCCATGGCGACTTCTACGGCGGCAAGCCGGGCTTCCGGGTCGACGGCGGCAAGTGCAGCCAGCCCGTCGTCACCTCGAGCGACATCGGCACGCGCCGGACCGGCAGCCAACGGACGAACCTGGTCGTCATGTCGACCTGCCACCTGGGCGAGAACCGGACGGCGAACGACATGCCGACCGTCTACGCCATCGAGAAGGTGAAGAGCGGCTACG
This sequence comes from Chloroflexi bacterium GWC2_73_18, assembly GCA_001794945.1. Taxonomy (GTDB): domain Bacteria; phylum Chloroflexota; class Limnocylindria; order Limnocylindrales; family CSP1-4; genus GWC2-73-18. Next base: position 6,328 of record MGMJ01000018.1, on the reverse strand, counting down.
ACACGTGGAACGGCCCCGAGTTCTACCTCGGCTACGTGGGGTCGCAGTGGGACAGCGACGCGTTCGCGTTCGAGACGCTCTTCTGGGACGCGCTGCTGGGCGGGGCGTCGGTGGGGGCGTCGTTCGACGAGGCGCTCGCCAACGGGGCCTTCATCGCCGACTTCGACGCCAACTGGTGGGGCTCCTACTCGTACCACGGGATCCCCGGCTTCGGCCAGACCTGCGCCCGCTGCCTGTAAGGAGACGACGATGCCCGGTGTCCTGCGGACCGCCGCTCCCCGCCCGCTGCTCGCCGCCGTACTGTTCACCGCCGCGCTGCTCGGCGCCGCCCTGCTGGTCGGCACGCTCTCGCTCGTCCGACCGGCGTCGCTGGCGGCCGATCTCGACCGCTTCGACGCCGGCGAGCGGGCGACCGAGCGGCGCGCCGTGAGCGCCGAGGTGGCGGGCCCGCTCGTCGGGCGGGCGCGAGCCCTCTGGCGGGCGATCGGCCTGGCCGCCATCGGTGAGCCCGAGGTCGCCCTGGTGGTCGACCGCTTCCACGGCCGGAGCTTCCACGAGCTGACCGCCCATGACGCGCAGGGCCGGCCGATCGCGCTCCTGCGCCTCGACCCCGCGACCGGCGCGCTGGCCAGCGCCGTCCGCCTCGACTTCCGCGAGCGCCTCCTGTCCGGAAGCACCGATGCCGCGGCGGCGACCGCCGTGGCGCGCCGGACGCTCGCCGCGCTGGGCGTCCGGCAGCCGGAGGGCGCACCGGCGGCCCGGGCGGCGATGAACGGCGCCCTCTGGGTGGTGAGCTGGCCACGGGTCGTCGGCGGCGTGCCGGTCGACCGCGACGGCACGACCGTCCGCATCTGGCGGAGCGGCGGCTTCCACTCGCTGACCGTGAGCGAGCGGCCGCTGGCGGCGATGGCCCGCCGGCTTTCCGTCGAGGAGGCGCGACGGCGCCTGGAGGCGCTCCTCCCGGGCCTCCTCGCCAGCGGGGCGCTCGCCGACGCGCGCCTCGAGCGCCTCGATCTTCGCTGGGTGGCGCCCAACGACACCTTCGCGGCCGAGCGTGCCGATGCGCCGGGCATGGTCCTCCGCCTCGCCTGGGTCGCCGAGTTCCGCTTCACGGGCGAGACCGGCGAACGTGTCCGCGCCCTGGCCGCCTGGATCGATGCCGAGGATGGTTCCCTGCTCGGAGGTGACGTGATCCGATGAGACCCGCCTCCGCCGCTCCCGCCACGCTCCCCGTCGTCCGGGCGGCCGCGGCGTTCGTCGCGGCCGCTCTCGTCCTGGCGACCTGCGCCATCCCGCCGCCGACGCCCGGGGCGGTCGCCAGCCCCTCCGGCGCTTCCCCGACCGTCGCGCCGGGCGCCACGTCTTCGCCGTCACCGGCGACCGCGGGCCTTCCTGCGCTCGTCACCTGGGAGCGGCGCGCACCGCGGTCGCTGCTCGTCGCCCACGGTCCGGGCGATCCCGCCACGGTCGCGCTCCCGGAGTCTGCCAACGGCCCGCCGGCAAGCGCGCCGGATGGCCGCCTTGCCTTCGCCACCGGTGGGCTCGGTGGCGGGGTCGTCCACGTCGGGTCGCTGGCGAACGGCCTCGCGGCCCTCGGTTGGACGAGCGTCGAGATCCCGGGCGGGATGATCGGCCCAGAGGAGGCGCTGCGCTGGGTCTGCCTCGGACCGGCCGGCCGCCTCGCGGCGCAGACCGACGGAGGCGGGTTGCTCGTCGTCGAGCCGGACGGCTCGGTGCGGGCGTTCGAGCGGCACGTCGGCGTCCCGCGTCCGGGCGGTTGCGCCTGGCTCGACGGGCGGCACCTCCTCTACGCCGTCGAGGGCCGGGCCGGGCCCGCCCTGGCGGTAGCCGACGTCGACTCCGACGTGGCCTCGGTCCACGAGAGGGGCGGCGACGCGCCGACCGCGTCGGCCGACGGCACCCGCGTCGCCTACGTGCGGCGGGAGGGCGCGCGCGGGCTCGTCCTGGTCGGCGGGCCACCGAGCGGCGACCCGGCTGCGCCGGGCGCGATGCCTCCGCCGGACCTGCGCCTCTCGATGCCGCTCGGCGACGCCGACCGCCCGGTCCTATCGCCCGACGGGTCGCTCCTCGGCGTGCTGTTCCGGGGCGAGGGTCGGCGACCGCTGGCCCTGGCCGTCTACGCGCTGGCGAACGGCCGCGCGGAGCCGCAGACGTGGCTCGACGTCACGGGTGCCGACGACGCGGCGATCGCCTGGCTGGCGGGCGTGCCGTGAGCCGGCGCGTGGCCGCTAGACGGCGGCGGTCTCGGCGCTGAAGAGGGAGGTCTGGGCCGACTCGGGGAGCGTCACCCCGAGGAACTTCTGCAACGCCAGGATGTGGACACAGGTCTTCCAGCTCTCGAAGTAGTGGCAGGTGCAGTGCCACTGGTCGCCGTCAAGATCGACGTGGTGCGTGTCGTTGTCGCCCCGGAACGTCACGGTGAGGCGCTCGAAGGTGATGCGGTCGAGCTCGCGCGCGTAGCGGTTCGCCTTCTCGATCTTGCCGATGAGGCTGGAATGCATCGAGCTGGTCCCTCCATGGGGACGGCGGCCGGCACAGCCGCTCGCCCCGCTGCAGCCGTCCGGACGCGGCACCAGCGCCCGGTCGCGGCGGACGGCTACACCTTACAGCTGCGGGCCAAGAGGCGCGGCCCGGGGACGCCCTTCGCTCAGGTCGCGACGAGGCGCGCCTTGCAGCGGTCGATCGCCTCGACCGGCGTCGGGTCGATCCCGTAGAGGGCGGCGAGGTAGACCGAGACGAGATCGCCCAGCGCGATCGCGTCGAACGCCTGCGCCAGGCGGCTCGTGCCGCGCACCTCGATCCGAGCGTGGGCGGTCTGCGCCTCGCCGAGCTGCTCGGCCATCACCTCGCGACGCAGCGCGGTGCGCGGATGGTCGCCGGCCGAGGCGAGGAAGACGGCGAACAGGTGTTCGCGCCCCATCTCCGGCTGGGCGAAACCGACGATCGTGTTGTGGGTCGCCTCCGGCAGCTCGTCCCAGGCCGCCCAGCTCTTGCCGTTCTCGTTGAGCTGCGTCTTCCATCGCCGGGCGACCGGGGCCAGGTGGTCGGCGCCGACGACGACGGCGACCCGGTCGAGGAGCGACCAGGCCAGTTGCTTGGCAGGGTTCCGCTCGGTGGCGACCTCCGGCCCGTCGCTGGCGACGCGCGCCGCGGCGGCCGCGGCCGCCTCCTCGACCTCGCTGCCGGACAGGTCGAGCTGCCCCGCCCGCTCCAGGAGGCCGGCCAGCAGGATCGCGCTCCAGCCGATCGCCGCCCGTGGCTGCCCGCCCGCCGGGAAGCGAAGCAGCGGGAGGCCGCCGGCAGCGGCCGCCTCGGCGAGCGGGCCCCCGGTGGCGATCACTGCCGTCGGGCAGCCTCGCACCAGGGCCGCCTCGGTCGCGGCGATGGTCTCCTCGGTCGCGCCGCTGTACGAGGAGGCGACGACGAGGGTCGCCGGGCCGGCGAAGGCGGGCGCCACGTGGTCGCGCGAGACGACGAGCGGCACCGGCAGCCGGTCGGCGAACACGCCGCGCACCAGGTCGGCGCCGATGGCAGAGCCGCCCATCCCCAGGACGAGGACCGCGGTCGCCTCGCGGTACGGGGCGGGGAGCGTCAGGCCGCGGGAGAGCGCCCAGCCGTCGCGAAGCTGCGCCGGCAGCGTGGCGATCCGCTCGAGCATCGCGCCCCGGTCGAAGCGGCGCAGGACGCCCGGGTCGTCGAGCGGCGGCGCGGAGCGGGACGTCTCAGCCTCCACGGACCAGCTTCTCGCCGGCGGCGAGGAGCGCGTCGCGCGCCCGGGCGCCGGTCGCCTCGGCGTAGACGCGCACCAGCGGCTCGGTGCCGCTGAAGCGGACGAGCAGCCACGAACCGTCGGCCGTCCACCACTTGAAGCCGTCGTTCGTGTCGAGCGCGACCGAGCGGACAAGCGGCTCGCCGGCGAGCGTGGCCGGGGCGTGATCGCGCAGCTCGACCAGCAGCCGCTCCTTGAGGGCCGGGTAGGCGGCGCGCTCCACGTGGACGTCGACGCGAAGGTAGAACGACGGCCCGGCCAGCTCGTGGAGATGGGCGACCGCGGCCGAGGGCGGCCATCGCCCGCGCTCCCGCTCCCGCAGGAAGAGGTCGAGCAGGAGCAGGTCGGCGTAGATCCCGTCGCGCTCCGGCAGGTGCATGCCGAAGCCGTAGCCGCCCGACTCCTCGCCGCCCATCATCGCGCCCGTCTCGATCATCTTCGGCCCGACGTACTTGAAGCCGACCGAGGTTTCGTGGACCGGCACGCCGTACCGCGCCCCGAGGCGCTCGACCATGGAGGTCTCGTTGACCGTGTAGACGACCGGCGCTCGCAACCCGCGGTGCTCCAAGAGGTAATACATCAAGAGGCCCATCACCTGGAGCTGGTGGATGAAGACGCCCCGCTCATCGGCCGCGCCGGCCCGGTCGGCGTCCCCGTCGAGCAGGAGCCCGAGGTCGTAGCCGCCGGCCGCCAGGATGCCGAGCGCCTCGTCGATATTGGGCCGGATCGGCTCGGGGTTGATGCCGCCGAAATAGGGGTTGCGCTCGGCGTGGATCTCGTGGACGCGGATCCGGCCGCCCGCCAGCAGCCGGCCGGTCCAGCCGGCACCGGCGCCGTACATCGGCTCGACGAAGAGGTCGATGTCGGCGTCGCGAAGGCGCTCCAGCTCGAGGGTCCGCCCGACATAGGCGCGGTACCCGTCGAACGGGTCGAAACGCTCGACCAGGCCGGCCGCCTCGGCGTCGGCGAAGGGTCTCCGCGGCGGCTGCACGCCGGCGCGCTCGCGGATCGTCGCCTCGAGCACGCCGAGGATCTCCGGCCCGGCCGCCGCGCCGGACGGCGATTTCACCTTGAAGCCGTTGTCGGTCCAGGGGTTGTGGCTGGCGGTGATGACGATGGCCGCGGCGGCTTCCCGCTGGACCACCTCGAACGACGCCATCTGGGTGGGCACGGCGGTCGCGGCGAAGAAGACCGGGATGTCGTGGGCGAGGATCACCTCGGCGGCGGCTGCGGCGAAGTGCTCCGAGGCGAAGCGCCGGTCGTAGGCGACCACGGCGCCCCGCGCCGCGGTCCCCTGCTCGACGACGTAGCGGGCGACCCCCTCGGCACAGCGGCGTACGTTCTCGAAGGTGAACTCCTCCGCCACGCGGGCGCGCCAGCCGTCGGTGCCGAAGACGATCGGCGGGACGGCCGCGGCGCTGCTCACGACTGCGGCTCCTTCGGCTGTCCGCCGTGGGCGCCCTCCAGGCGCTGGCGGACCAGCTTGACGTCCTGGGCGGCGTCGCGGGCGCAGACGAGGACGACCTCCGGGGTATCGACCACGATCGTATCGCGCAGCCCGACGGTCACCACGGTGCGCCCGCCGGCCGAGTGGACGAGGATGCGCTGCGAGCCGAGGTCCTCGGCGGCACCGTCGCGGACGACGCTCCCCTCGCCCGCGGTCCGCAGGTCGAGGAGGGCGGCCCAGCTGCCGAGATCGCTCCAGCCGACCTCCATGCCGATCACCGCCAGGGCGCCCTCGGCCGAGGCGGGCTCGGCGACGGCGAAGTCGAACGAGGTGGCGCGCAGGCCGGGATAGGCAGCGGCCAGGCGGGCCGGATCCCCGGCGGCGGCGCTGATCGGCCCCGCGATGTCGGCGGCGTGGCGCGCGAGAAGGGCGCGGAAGGTGTCGCGCCGCCCGACGAAGATGCCGGCGTTCCAGGTGGTCCCGCCGGTGGCGAGGAGCTCGGCGGCGCGGACCGCGTCGGGCTTCTCCACGAAGCGCTCGACCCGGTGCGCGGTGACCCTCGCGGTCGGGGTGGCGACCTCCCGGCGCGAGGCAGGGTCCGGCACGATGTAGCCGTACCCGGTCTCGGGCCCGGCAGGCTGGATGCCTAGCGTCACCAGGGGCGCCGCACCGGCGGGTTCGCCTCCCCGGGCCAGGTGTTCGGCGGCCGCGAGATCGTCACGGAAGACCCCCTCGAGGGCGACGTGGTGATCGGCCGGCAGGACCGCCATGACGTCATCGCCGGGTCGCTCGATCGCCTCGGCCGCCCAGGCGACAGCGGCCGCGGTGTTGCGCCCGACCGGCTCGCCCAACAGGTTGCGCTCCGGGACCTCGGGGAGCTGCTCGCGGACGAGCGCGAGATGCCGGGCCTCGGCGACGACGTGGATCCCCTCCCAGTCGGTGAGTGGGGCGACCCGCAGGGCGGTCCGCCGCAGGAGCGTCTCGCCGCCGAGGAGGGGGAGGAACGGCTTCGGGCGCTCAGGGCGGGAAAGCGGCCAGAGCCGCGTGCCGCCGCCGCCGGCGAGGATGACCGCGTACATCCGGCCCATTCT
>MGMJ01000017.1:6148-7988 GCA_001794945.1 Chloroflexi bacterium GWC2_73_18 | reverse complement strand
GAAGGTCAGGAAGCGGACGGCCAGGGCACCGAGGATCGTGCCGACATACCCGAGACCCACGCCGATGCCACTGATGCGCCCGCGGTTCTCGGGGGTACTCACCTCGGGGAGCATCGAGTCGTAGTAGATGAGCGCCGCCTGGTAGGCGAAGTTGACGAGGGCGAAGAGCGCCAGGCCGAACCAGACATAGGCCCCGGCGAAGTCGAACCCCGAGCTCGCGCCGATGAACCCGATGAACGCCGTGGGGGCGATGCAGAGCGCGGTGAAGAAGAAGAGGAAGGGCTTGCGCACGCCGGCCCGATCGGAGACGGCGCCCATCACCGGCGAGACGATCGCGTTGAGGAACATCGAGATGCCGACGGTCACGCCGAGCGCCAGGTTCGCCTCCCCCTCGCTCCGACCCATCGTGTCGTAGACGGCCAGCACCCAGAGCGGGAGGACGTAGCTCACGATGTTGAAGCTGAAGATCGTGTTGGCGAGGTCGTAGAGCGCCCACGACGCGACCCCCCGGCGCGAGCGGTTGTGGCGCTCATCCTCCGCCGTGAGGGCGCCGGGATCGCCGGGCGCCGGGAGCGGGATCGGGGGACGCTGGGCCTGGGCGTCTCCGACCATGGCGCGCATGATAGGCCGCCTGATCGGGGCGGCGCCGGGCCTCCGCGCACCGCGGAGCGGACGGCGTACGATGCGGCCGATGACCCACCATGGTGACCCGATCTCGTGGCGCCCCCAGGTCGCGCGGCCGGCCCATCGGGCGCGCGAGATCGTCGACCCGATCATCGAGCCGCTCTGGGACGGCAACCATGTCCTGGTCCACTTCCAGGCGGGCCGGGTCCGGCTGGTCGACGCCGGCGGCAAGGACGTCGGTCGTGACTTCCCGCTGATCGTCACCGCGGTGCGGGAGGCGATCTCCGCCGACGATGCGGTCATCGACGGCTGGCTGAGCGACCAGCCGACGCGGACCGGCGTCGGCGTCGTGCCGGTGGCGGTGGAGACGCCACGCGGCATGGGCCTCATCCGGCCGCAGCGCCCGGGGCCGGCACCGGAGCTGCCGCACGACCGCGAGAACCTGGTCGCCTTCGTGGCGGTGGATCTGCTGCGACTCGACGGTGAGGAGCTCCTCGACGTCCCCCTCCTCGAGCGCAAGCGGCTCCTCGAGCAGGTCGTCGCCGCCGGCGACCTGGTCCGCGTCACGCCGTTCGTGCGGCCCCCGCTGGAGGGCTGGCTCAACTCGTGGAAGGCGGCGGGGTTCGCCGGGGCGATCCTGAAGGCGGCCAACAGCCGTTACGTGCCGGGCCGCGAGACGGACGAGTGGTACGTGGCGCTGCCGCGGCGCTGACGCCGCCGATCGTGCCCGACCCACTGCCGCTCACCGTCCGCCTCGCCCGCCCCGACGACACCGAGGCGGTCCTCGCCTTCACCCGGGACACGTTCGACGGCTGGGACTACGTCCCCGAGGTCTGGGCCGGCTGGCTGGCCGCCCCTGACGGTCTCGTCCTCGTCGCCGAGGCCACCGACCCGGCGCGAGCGGCGGCGCTCGGGCTCCCGGACGGGCCCCTGGCGATGGCGCGCCTCGCCCTCCTCTCGCCCGACGAGGGCTGGCTGGAGGGGATGCGGGTCCATCGCGCGGCGCGGGGCCTGCGGGTCGCCACGACGCTCCAGGTGGCGCTGCTCGCGTGGACGCAGGCGCAGGGTGCCAGGGTCGTCCGATTCGCGACGGGCGAGACGAACGAGGGCTCGCGACGGCTCGGGGCGCGCGCCGGCTTCGCGCTGGTCGGGCGCTGGCGGAGCTATCAACCGGCCGAGGCGGAGGCAGCCGAGACGAAGGACCCCGCGGCGCAAG